>NZ_JBCIYT010000007.1:235087-348688 GCF_050455485.1 Neorhizobium sp. BT27B
CCCGCTCCATTCTCTCTCAGGAGAGATTTTTCCGAAAAACATCCATGACATTACGATCTGACCGGGCCTGACAAAGGCTTCGTTTGCCATGTCGGAAAAAGTTTAGCATCGCGGCGGAATAAACCGCATGCGGCTTGCGTATACTGGATCATGAGCAACAAACGGCAGCCCTTCGACGTTCTGACACAGCTTTCGAGCTTGCGTCGTTACGCGCGCTCGCTTGTTCGCCACCCTGATGATGCGGAAGACCTGGTCCATGACGCGCTGGTGCGCGCCTATGAACGCAAGGCGACATTCCGCACCGGCGGCAACCTGCGCAACTGGCTGCTGTCGATCGTCCACAACACCCATATCGACCGCCTGCGCCGCGCCAAATCGCTGGATCGCCGCCATGACGACGCGGCCTATTTGGTCGACACCGTGGAGCAGACCGATCCCCATCACTCGATCCGCCTGAAACAGTTGCGCGAGGCGTTTCACGATCTGCCCGATGAGCAGCGCGATGCCCTGCATCTGGTGGCGATCGAAGGCCTTTCCTATCAGGAGGCCGCCACCGCCCTTTCCATTCCCGTTGGCACGCTGATGTCGCGCATTTCGCGTGCGCGCGAAAAACTGCGCGCCTTCGAGGAAGGCCGGCGCAATGCCACACCCAGTCACCTGAAGATCATTGGAGGCGGACGCGATGAAACCCGTTGACCCGATCCTGCCCACCGATATCGACGCCTATGTGGACGACCAGCTCGACACCGCGCGCCGGATCGAGGTGGAGGCCCATCTGTCCGAACACCCGGAGATCGCCGCCAAGGTGATGGCCGACCTTTCCATTCGTGGCGAATTGCGTCTGGCGCTGGCAAAGGCGCCGACACATGGCCGGCCCGAAACCCGCGAGGCCGCCCGCCGCCTCCAAGGTGCGCTGTCGCGCAACCGCATGATCCATTCGATCCAGCGCGTGGCGGCAATCGGCCTGCTTCTGTGCGCCGGCTGGGTTGCCAATACCTATGTCGGCCCGTTCACGCCGAGCACGGTGGAAGCCTCGACACCGGTCCCGAGTTTTGTCGATGCGGCGATCGGTGCGCATACGACGTCGAAACTGCGCTCGACCATGCCGTCGCAGACGGAAACGGCCAATTACGACGCCGCCGACATCCGCTCGGCCACCGCCATCGTCATGCCGGATATTCCGGCCGACTGGCAGGTGAAGGACGTACAGATCTTTCCATCCGCCTTCGGCCCGAGCGTCGAGGTGACCATCCTGCGCGACGGCACCGAACGCCTGTCGCTGTTTGCCGTACGCCCCGGCAGTTTTGCCGTGCAGCAGGCGATGCTGACCAAATCCGGCGGTGTGCAGGCTTCCTACTGGCAGATCGGTGACGTCGCCTATGCGCTCGTTTCCGAAACAGACAACGCCAACCAGCTCAAGGACGAGGCGCAAACCCTCGCCGACACGCTTTACTAAGTTCAACAGAGGAGCAATTTCATGAATACGCCCCGTTTCGGCTACAATGCCTCGGTCGAATCCCGCGCGGGATTTGACGAGGGCCTGCGCAAGCACATGCTGCGCATCTACAACTACATGGGCCTCGGCCTGGTCATCACCGGCATCGTCGCTTTCGTCGTCGGCACCACGCCGGCGCTCTACGTGCCGATCTTCTCGTCGCCGCTCAAGTGGGTGGTGATGCTGGCCCCGCTCGCCTTCGTGTTCTTCTTCTCGTTCAAGATCCAGTCGATGTCGGCCGCATCGGCACAGATGACCTTCTGGGCCTTCTGCGCCGTGATGGGTCTTTCGCTCGCTTCCGTGTTCCTCGTGTTCACCGGTGCCAGCATCGCCCGCACCTTCTTCATCGCCGCCACCATGTTCGGCGCGACCAGCCTCTACGGCTACGTCACCAAGCGTGACCTCGCCAAGTTCGGCTCGTTCATGATCATGGGTCTGATCGGCGTGATGATCGCCTCAATCGTCAACATCTTCCTCGGCTCCAGCGCCCTGCAGTTCGCCGTCTCGGTCATCGGTATCGTCGTTTTCGTCGGCCTGACCGCCTGGGACACCCAGAACATCAAGGAACAGTATGCCGAAAACTACGATCAGGAGAGCCAGCAGAAAATGGCCGTGATGGGCGCGCTGTCGCTCTACCTGAACTTCGTCAACATCTTCCAGCTGCTGTTGAACTTCACCGGCCAGCGCGAAGAATAAGACGCATAACCAAGGAGTATCCTTCATGGACCAGAACGACCGCCACGCAATCGACGGCCTGTTCGGTAAACTGAAGCAGGTTGAAGGCCAGACCGGACCACGGGACGGCGAGGCCGAAACCTTCATCAACCAGCGCGTCGCATCGCAGCCGGCAGCGCCCTATTTCATGGCGCAGACGATCGTCGTGCAGGAGCAGGCACTTGAAGCCGCCCAGCGTCGTATCGAGGAACTGGAATACCAGGCCTCGGCACGCCCCGCAGGCGGTGGCGGGTTCCTCTCCAACCTGTTCGGCAACAACAGCCAGCCGCGTCAGCAGCCCGCCAACAGCGCCGCCTATCGCGGTGCGGCACCAGCGACAGCTGCCGCTTACGGTAATCAGGGTTACGCCCAGAATGCCAATGGCGACGCGAATGGTCAGCCGGGCGGCCAGCAGGCCGGACAGCCAAGCGGCCCCTGGGGTCGTCAGGGCGCCGCACAGCGCGGCGGCTTTGGTGGCGCGGGCGGCGGCGGCGGTTTTCTGGCCGGTGCTGCGCAGACAGCCATGGGTGTCGCCGGCGGCGTGCTGCTCGGCAATGCCATCATGGGCATGATGGGCGGCAACGAGGCTCAGGCAGCGGAAACGCCAGCCCCTGAACCAGCACAGCCGGCCGAAGATGCCGACACCGGAATGGATGACGGCGGCGACGACATGGATTTCTGATCCTCATCGCCTTCACCATCCGAAATGGCCGCGCCTGCCCGCGGCCATTTCTTTTTTCTGTCACGTCCTTCGCCTAAAAGGCTCGCATCGTCAGCGCATTCGCATTACCTCTGGACCCGATGGCCTCAGAAGAACACCCTCATGTCGCCGACGATCACAACTGCGAGCAGAGCGCTCTGCGGTTTTCCGAAATCCTCGCAAACCTTGCCGGCGACGAAACGCGCGATCGTGTCTCGGTTGCCGATATCCTCGCCAGCATGAAGGACCGCGCCATCGGCGCACTGATCCTGGTCTTCGCGCTGCCCAACTGCCTGCCAGTGCCACCCGGCACCTCGGCCATACTGGGCGTGCCGCTGATATTCCTGACGGTGCAACTGATGTTCGGCTGGAAACCCTGGCTGCCGCAGTTGATTTCCGCACGCTCGATGGCGCGCACCGATTTCGGCACGATGATGAGCAAGGCCAATCCGTGGATCGCCAAGGCGGAACGGATGCTGAAACCGCGGCTGACAATGTTCGCGGCGCCACCGGCAGAACGGTTGCTCGGCGCCCTCTGCCTGGTCCTCGCGCTCGTGCTGGCGCTGCCCATCCCGCTCGGCAATATGCTGCCGGCGCTGGCGCTGTGCGTCATCGCCTTCGGCATTCTCGAAAAGGATGGCATCTGGACGATCGCAGGCGCTGCGATCGGTGTCGTTTCGCTCGGCGTTGTTGCAGGCGTGGTCTACGCCATGATCAAAAGCGCGATCTATCTGCTCCTGACCTTCTTCCAGTAATCAACTGCGCGAAAACACGTAGTCGGTTTCCTGCCGCAGGGTTTCGCCGGGCCGCAGCACGGCGCTGGGGAACCGCGGATGATTGGCGGCATCCGGCCAGACCTGCGTTTCCAGGCAGAAGCCGCCGTAATTGTCGTAAGGCCGGCCACCGATGCCGGACACCGGCACATGCAGCTTCACGCCGGCATAAAACTGCACGCCCGGTTCCGTGGTGCGCACTTCCATGGCCACGCCGGAATGGAGACTGCGCACCAGTGCCACGCTGCGTTTTTCCGTCCGTTCGGTCGAGAGGCAGAAATTGTGGTCGTAAGGCACCTGCTGGCCGGCGACCTCCCGGCGGATCGGCCGCATCTGATGAAAGTCGAAATCCGTACCGGCGACCGGAATGAGCGATCCGGTTGGCATCAGCATGTCGTCAACCTGCAGGTAATGATCGGCGGCCAGCATGATCTGGTGGTCAAGGATCGTATCGCTGCCATCGAGATTGAAATAGGAATGCTGGCAGACATTGCAGATGGTCGGCTTGTCGGTGATCGCCTCGTAGATGACCGAAAGAACGCCATCATCCTTGAGATGATAGGTCGCCGTGATCGTACAGTTGCCGGGATAACCGCCGCGACCATCGCCATCGGTGATCGACAGCACGACGCGGTCGGCGGAAAGATCGACGATCGTCCAGTTGCGTTTGGCGATACCGTCGCTGCCGCCATGCAGATGGCCCAGACCGTTTTCGTTGAGTTCCAGCTGGTAAGCCTGACCATCCAGTTCGAAATGGCCGGCGCTGATGCGGTTGGCGACGCGGCCGGGCGTGGCGCCGAAATAGGGCGAATAGCGCAGATACTCATCGAGCGTGTTGAGGCCGAGCACCAGTGGTGCCTCATGGCCTTCGAACCGCAGGTCCTGAATGACCGAGCCCCAGGTGAGAACCTTGGCGGTCAATCCACCACCGGATATCGTCACCCGGTGGACGGTCTCCCCCTTCGGCGTGTGACCGAAAACCTCGCGTTCCCCTGCAACCATAAACCCAGCTCCCTCAACCTGAGACAGCAACCTGTCTCATTTGGGTTGGCTTAGCAATGGGTTACGCATATTCGCAGTTATGAAAACCTTGCGACGGGAGATCCCGGTCGCAAGGTGCACCGATCAGTCGCGATCCTTGCCGATTTCCTCCAGATCATAGGAGGTGGTCTGGTAGATCTCATTGATCCAGTTTCCGAAAAACAGATGCGCATGGCTGCGCCAGCGGTTTTGCGGCGTCAGTTCGGCGTCGTTGTGCGGAAAGTAGTCATGCGGCATCTTGATCGGGATACCGGCATCGACATCGCGAAAATATTCGTCGGCAAGCGAGGTGGAATCGTATTCCACATGGTTGAACATGTAGAGCCGGTTGCCCTTTTTCTCGTGCACGAGGCACACGCCCATTTCCTCGGATTCCATCAGGATTTCCAGATCCGGCACCTTGGCGATGTCTTCACGGCGCACTTCCGTCCAGCGCGACACCGGCACCTGGAAATCGTCGGAGAAACCGTTGAGATAGACCGAAGCCGGCGCGAGATTGCGGTGCCGGTAGACGCCAAAGGCCTTTTCCTTCAGCTCGTGCTTGGGAACGCCATGGAAATGGTAGATCGACGCCATCGCACCCCAGCAGACATTCAGCGTCGAATGCACATTGGTATGCGTCCAGTCGAGGATCGTTTTCAACTCATCCCAATAGGTCACGGTCTCGTAGGGCAGCGTTTCCACCGGCGCACCGGTGATGATGAACCCGTCGAACTTGCGGTCCTTCACCTCTTCCCAGGTCTCGTAGAAGGACAGGAGATGTTCCTCCGACGTGTTCTTGGCCTTGTGGCCACCGATGCGCACCAGCGAAAACTGGACCTGCAGCGGCGAGGCGCCGACGAGGCGCGCCATCTGGATCTCGGTCTTGATCTTGTTGGGCATGAGGTTGAGCAGGCCGATCTGCAACGGGCGGATGTCCTGCCGCACGGCGGCGGTCTCGGTCATCACGCGCACGCCTTCCTGAACCAGCGTCTTGAAAGCAGGCAGGGTATCGGGAATCTTGATCGGCATGTTGGAACCCACAAAACAGAAAACCGGCCGCAAAAAATCGCAAACCGGTCCGTGGGAAGTACCTATTCCTCGCGGCCCTTTAGCGACTTTTTTAACGTGGCTGCAAGCCGGCCGGCCAAATCACCACGAAGTTCAGCATTTGAGATAATCCTTGCTGAGGCTGCCGTCAATGGCAGCATGATTTTGCCTTGAAGAGGCAGATCGCAGGCATTCTCCGTCACCTGACGAAAATCATCGGAATTGGGCGTCACGCTTTCCCTTTTTCGCCGGTTTGCGCTATGGGCATTGCCGATGACATCAACGACCTTCACCATTCTGCTTGGCGGACCACTGACCGTGACCGAGCGCCTGACACAGGCACTGGCCGGCAGCCGCAGCATTGCGGCCGATAGCGGCATGCGCCATGCGGCAGCACTTGGTTTGCAGCCGGAGCTCTGGGTGGGTGATTTCGACTCGTCCGACGCCGGCCTTCAGCAGCAATGGCCCGATGTCGAACGTCAGTCCTATCCGCCTGCCAAGAACGAAACGGACGGCGAAATCGCCACCGGTGAGGCCATCGCACGCGGGGCAAAACGCCTGATCCTTGCCGGCGCGCTGGGCGGCGAGCGCTCGGACCATGCGTTGCAACACCTGCTGCATGCCGTGCGGCTGGCCGAGGAGGGGTTCGACATTCTTCTGACGTCGGGCGAGGAAGAAGCCGTGCCGCTTCTGCCGGGCACGATCACTCTCGACCTGCCCGGCAATTCGCTGTTTTCGGTTCTCGGCTTTTCCGATCTGGAAGGGCTCGATATCCGCAACGTCCGTTATCCCGTCACCGACTTTTCGCTTCCATTCGGCTCCTCGCGCACCGTTTCCAATGTCGCGGAAGGCACCGTGGAATTTTCTCTTCAGCGAGGCAGGGCAATCGTCCTCGCCCGCCCCTATGACCTGACCGGAGCCTGAACCATGGCACCCCCAATTCTGAAACTCGACGACATCCTGCTGACCTTTGGTGGCGCGCCGCTTCTGAACGGCGCCAACCTGCAGGTGGAACCGGGCGACCGTATCTGCCTTGTAGGCCGCAACGGCTCGGGCAAATCGACACTGATGAAGATCGCTGCCGGCATTGTCGAAGCGCAATCGGGCGAGGTCTTTCGTCATCCGTCGGCGACCATTCGCTATCTCGAACAGGCGCCCGATTTCGGCGGCTACACCACCGTTCAGGCCTATGCCGAATCCGGCCTTGGACCGGGCGATGATCCGTACCGCGTCACCTATCTTCTGGAACATCTCGGCCTGACCGGCGAGGAAGACCCTGCCCGCCTTTCGGGCGGCGAGGCACGCCGTGCCGCACTTGCCCGCGTCATGGCGCCGGAACCCGATATTCTGATGCTGGACGAGCCGACCAACCATCTCGACCTGCCGACCATCGAATGGCTGGAAGAAGAGTTGCGCAAGACGCGCAGCGCGCTTGTCGTCATCAGCCACGACCGTCGTTTCCTTGAAAAGGTGTCGAACGCCACCGTCTGGCTGGACCGCGGCACATCCCGCCGGCTTTCGCGTGGCTTTGGCCATTTCGAAGCCTGGCGTGATCAGGTGCTGGAAGAGGAAGAGATCGAGCAGCACAAGCTGGGCAAGGCAATCGAACGCGAAGAACACTGGATGCGCTATGGCGTGACCGCACGCCGCAAGCGCAACATGCGCCGCGTCGGCGAATTGCAGGCCATGCGCGCCGATTATCGTGGCCACAAGGGAGCGCAGGGTTCTGTTCAGGCCTCGGTGGCCGAAGGTCGCGAATCCGGCAAGCTGGTGGTGGAAGCTGAAAACATCACCAAGGCTTATGAAGACCGCACCATCGTCGCACCCTTCTCGATCCGCATCCATCGTGGCGACCGCATCGGTCTCGTCGGCCCGAACGGCGCCGGCAAGACGACACTTCTGAAGATGCTGACCGGCCAGTTGAAGCCCGACAGTGGCTGGATCAAGCTCGGTACCAATCTGGAAATCGCCACGCTGGACCAGAAGCGCGAAGATCTCGATCTCGAAGACACGCTGTCGCATTACCTGACCGACGGTCGCGGCGAGACATTGCTGGTCAATGGCGAGCAGCGGCATGTGGCCGGTTACATGAAGGACTTTCTGTTCCAGCCGGAGCAGATCCGCACGCCGATCAAGAACCTTTCGGGTGGCGAGCGCGCCCGGCTGATGCTGGCCCGCATGCTGGCCAAGCCATCGAACCTGTTGATCCTCGACGAACCGACCAACGACCTCGACATCGAGACGCTTGATCTGCTGCAGGAAATCGTTGCGGGTTATAACGGCACCGTCATTCTCGTCAGCCACGACCGTGACTTTCTCGACCGCACCGTGACCTCGACCATCGCGCCGGCCAGCCCGGATGCACCGGATGGCGACTGGATCGAATACGCAGGTGGCTACACCGACATGCTGGCGCAGCGAAAAGGTGCCGCTGACGAAAAGCGCAAGGCGGAAAAGGCAAAGTCGGTGGCAACACCCGCCGCATCGTCATCGACAGCTGGCGAGCCGGCGAAATCCAAGGGCAAACTCTCCTTCAAGCAGAAGTTTGCGCTCGAAAACCTGCCGAAGGAAATCGCCAAGGCAGAAGCCGAGCTTGCCAAGCACGATCAGGCCATGGCCGACCCCAACCTGTTTTCGAAGGACCCGAAAGCCTTTGCAAAACTGGCGGAACAGGCGGCGGCCTTGCGTGAAAAACAGGCAAAGATGGAAGAGGAATGGCTGGAGCTGGAAATGCTGCGCGAGGAGCTGGAAAGCTAATGCAAACAAAATGTTATTGTTAACAATATTTTAGACCGACAAAAATCTGTCGCGTGGCGGAACATTAGCGTTTGCTGGACGTTCGATACGTAATCCGGTCACATGCCCTTGGAAAAGGCCTGTGCCGGAGACATGTTTCGAGTTCAACGAGGGGACGTTCCGTGTCGGCGAGTTCTGCGTTTCGCCGAGTGGCGAGCAAACAAATGATTCAACGGGTTATGATCGTTGAGGACGAATTCCTCATTGCACTTGATGTGGCCGAGACCATTGAAGGAATGGGCCTGGAAGTCTCCGGTTTTGCCAGCGGACGCAAGCATGCCATGGCACTTGCGGCTTCTTCCGACATTGCTCTTGTCGACATCAATCTTTCCGATGGTCCGACCGGACCCGAGATCGCCCGGCAGCTGGCCGAGGAATTCGGCATCACCGTGATTTTCATGACGGCCAACCCGGAAGACGTGAATGACGGCGTCGAAGGCACGCTCGGTGTGCTGACCAAACCGGCCATGCCGGAAGTGCTGGAACAGTCGATCAATTATGCGATCGCCAGCCGCGTCGGCGGCATCGCGGCCGTGCCGCGTGAGCTGCACGTGTTCCGCCATACCCAGCACTGACGCCCCATCGGCGGCGCTTGCCAAGATCGCAGGCACGGATTACATCTTTTACCGCTCTAACGGGGTGCTGCATGTAAATGCGGCTGAGAGGCTTTTGCCAACCCGCGGAACCTGATCCGGCTAACACCGGCGGAGGGATTAGACGGCTCATCATCAGCGCCCTATTCCCATTATTCGTATTGAGGAGGCGCCGATGCGCAAACGAATATTTTCCCTTGCCGCGGTTTTGACTGCCGCTCTGTCCTTTGCCCTGCCGGCCCATGCGCAGGAGAAAAAGACACTCACTGTCTACACCTACGAAAGTTTTGTCGCCGAATGGGGTCCCGGCCCCAAGGTGAAAGCGGCGTTCGAGAAGACCTGCGACTGCACGGTCAATTTCGTCGCCGTCGCCGATGGCGTGGCGCTTTTGACGCGCCTCAAGCTGGAAGGCGCCGGCACCAAGGCCGATATCGCACTCGGCCTCGATACCAATCTCGTGAAAGAGGCGATCGATACCGGCCTGTTCGACAAGAGTGGCGTCGACACGGCGAAACTGACGGTTCCCGGCGGTTATCAGGACGATATTTTCGTGCCCTATGACTACGGCCATTTCGCCGTTGTCTACGATACGCAGACGCTGAAGAACCCGCCGAAAAGCCTGAAGGAACTGGTGGAGGGCGACCCTTCCCAAAAAATCGTCATTCAGGACCCACGCACCTCGACGCCGGGTCTCGGTCTGCTTTTGTGGGTGAAATCCGTGTATGGCGACAAGGCGCCGGAAGCCTGGGCACAACTGAAGAAGCGCGTGCTGACGGTAACGCCCGGCTGGTCGGAAGCCTATGGCATGTTCACCAAGGGCGAAGTGCCGATGGTACTCTCCTACACCACCTCGCCCGCCTATCACATGGTCGAGGATAAGAGCGACCGCTATCAGGCCGCGGCCTTTTCCGAAGGTCATTATATCCAGATCGAGGTGGCCGGTCTCTTGAAGAACACGCCGAACAGGGAACTGGCGCAGAAATTCCTCTCCTTCATGGTGACGCCAGCGTTTCAGGACGAGATCGCCACCACCAACTGGATGATGCCGGTAACGGCAACCGACAAACCGCTGCCGGACGCTTTCGACAAGCTGGTGAAGCCGTCAAAGACGTTTCTGATGGACCCGGCACAGGTGGCAAACAACCGCCGCGCCTGGATCGATGAATGGCTGGCCGCCATGAGCCTGAACTGACCCATGCTGACGAAGGCGGAGCGACAACGCGGATATGCCGGCGGCGGAGTGGTTTTCGCCGGCATCACCCTGTTCATCGCTCTCGCCGTCATCGCCCTTCTCTTCTTCGACAGCGGTGACACGGGCCGACCACTGTTCGATGCCTATGTCTGGCGTATTCTGCGTTTCACGCTTTTGCAGGCAGGGCTTTCGACATTGCTTTCGGTGGCACTTGCCTTGCCGCTGGCGCTGGCGCTGGCACGCCAGCCCAAATTCCCCGGCCGCATCTGGATCATCCGGCTGATGGCCGTGCCGATGGGCCTGCCGGTTCTGATCGGCGCGCTTGGCCTGATCGGCATCTGGGGCCGCACCGGCGTGCTCAACAGCGGGCTGGCGATGATCGGCGTCAGCGATCCGGTCAGCATCTATGGCCTGAGCGGTATTCTGATCGCACATGTGTTTTTCAACCTGCCGCTCGCCTGCCGGCTGCTTCTGGCCGGGCTGGAGCGCCTTCCGCCGGAATATTGGCGATTGTCGGCCAGCCTCGGCTTGCCCTCTTTCTCCGTATTCCGTTTTGTCGAGTGGCCGGCGGTGAAGCCACTTCTGGCCGGGATTGCGGGATTGGTGTTTATGCTCTGCGCCACCAGCTTTACGCTTGTGCTAGTGCTTGGTGGCGGGCCGGCAGCAACGACGCTGGAAGTGGCGATCTACCAGTCGCTGCGCTTCGATTTCGATCCTGCGCGCGCCATCTCCCTATCCCTGCTGCAGATCGCCGTCACCGCATCGGTTCTGGCTCTTATGGCGCTGCTGCCGACACCTGGGGACGACAATGCCGCCACCGGTCGTTCGGCACGGCGGTTCGATGGCGGCAGCAGCGCTGCGCGTTTCTGGGATGGAATTTTTATTGTCCTCGCCGTGCTCTTTCTGTGCCTGCCACTCGTCTCCATCCTTGTTGCCGGGGTAAAAGCCGATTTTGCCCGGCTGTTGACCACCCCCGTATTCTGGAAGGCAGTATGGACGAGTGTGTGGATCGCCCTTATGGCCGCAATGATCTCGCTGGCGGCGGCGATCACCATCATCAATGCCCGCGCCGCCCTGGCCGACAGCCGCAAACCCGGCCTCACCGCCCGCAGTTTTTCCGCCCTGCTTGCCAGCCTGTCATCGCTTGTGCTGCTTGTGCCGCCGGTGGTGATCGGTACCGGCTGGTTCCTGCTGCTCCGGCCTTACGGCGAGGTTTCGCGCTTTGCACCGCTGCTGGTGGTGATGATCAACGCCATGACCGCCCTGCCCTTCGTGATGCGCGTTCTGTCTCCCGCCTTTGCGATACACAGGCAACGGACGGCCAGACAGGCCACCAATCTCGGCGTTTTCGGCTTCACACGGCTGCGGCTGATTGACCTGCCGGTGCTGAAAACCCCTCTCGCCACAGCCCTCTCCTTCGCCATGGCTTTGTCGCTCGGTGATCTCGGCGCGGTCGCGCTGTTCGGATCGGAGGATCTCGTCACCCTGCCCTGGCTGGTCTATAGCCGGCTGGGCAGCTACCGTACCGCCGATGCGGACGGGTTTGCACTGATTCTGGCCCTTCTGTGCCTGGGCTTGACGATTGCCGGCACGGCCGGTCAACGCGACAGGAAAGACGAACGAGGATGACAGCCAGCGAGCCATCCGGCATTCGAGTGCAGAACGTGGGCCTGACGCTGGGCACCCGAAAATTCCGGTTCGATTGCGAACTGCCAGGCGGCGCGATCACCGCCATTACCGGCCCCTCAGGATCGGGAAAATCCACACTTCTCAACCTGATCGCCGGCTTCGAGACACCGGACAGCGGAAAAATTTCGATTGGCGGCAGCAATGTCACGGCATTGCATCCTTCGCAGCGGCCGGTGTCGCTGGTGTTTCAGGATAACAATCTTTTCGCCCATCTGGACCTTGCCACCAATATCGGCCTTGGCATTCACCCCGCGCTGAAGCTCACCTCCGGCGACAGGAAACGGATAAGCGAGGCGCTGGAGCGTGTGGGTTTGGGCGGATATGAAAAGCGCATGCCGGGCACTCTGTCCGGCGGCGAAAGACAGCGTGCCGCTTTTGCCCGCGCGCTGGTGCGGCAGCGCCCCGTGCTTCTGCTGGATGAGCCTTTTGCCGCACTTGATCCGGGCCTGCGACAATCGATGGCACGGCTGCTGCTGGAACTTCACCGTGAGACGGGCAACACTGTCGCCATCGTTACCCACGATGCCGGTGAGGTGCGCCAGCTTGCGGATCACGCGCTGTTCATCGATCATGGCGAGGTCGCCTTGCAGGCGGAAATCGAGGTATTTCTGATGCGCAGGGACGTGCCCGGCCTCACGGAATTCCTCGACTTGTGAAAAAGCGTCAACGGGCGTGCCACAATTTGGACGTGGGCTGATGCAAAGTCCGCTATCCGAACGATAACGGATTGGTAATTACTTGCAAAAGCTTGGCTTCTTTCTATTTCCTTGGACATTCGTGCATGCAGCACGCAAAATCAGTTAAGTGGAATATGACGTTTGGCGGGTTTCAGGCGTCGGGTCATCGTGGAGACCCGACAGGCAGACCTGCCACTACAGGCTTGAGCAAATGACGGTTGGCAAAGCGGCAACAGATATGACGGAAGGCAGCACCATCGGAGCTCGCATCGGTGCACCTGCAGTCAGGCGCAGACGCCTGCCATCGGCAGGACTTTGCCTGTTGCTGGCAGGCGCAACATTCCTGTCCGGTTGCCAGTCCATCCTCGACCAGACCTACCAGGCCAATGTTTCGCCGTCGTCCAATCCGCAGATCGTCGACGAGGTGCAGAAGAACGATCCGCGTGCGCAGATGGGTGCGCGCGAGCATCCGCGCATCGTGGCGAGCTACGGCGGCGAATATCACGACGCCAAGACGGAACGCCTCGTTGCCCGCATTGCCGGTGCGCTGACGGCGGTGTCGGAAAACCCGAACCAGTCTTTCCGCATCACCATCCTGAATTCCCCGGCAATCAACGCATTCGCGCTACCCGGCGGTTATCTTTACGTGACGCGCGGCCTGCTGGCACTTGCCAACGACGCCTCGGAAGTGGCGGCCGTGCTCTCGCACGAAATGGGCCACGTGACCGCCAACCACGGCATCGAGCGCCAGAAGCGTGAAGAAGCGGAAGTGATCGCCAGCCGCGTGGTTGCCGAAGTCCTCTCCAGCGATCTTGCCGGCAAGGCAGCGCTGGCGCGCGGCAAGCTGCGCCTCGCCGCCTTCTCGCGTCAGCAGGAACTGCAGGCCGACGTGATCGGCGTGCGCATGCTGGGCGAAGCCGGTTACGACCCCTATGCCTCGCCGCGCTTTCTCGACTCCATGGCGGCTTACGCCCGTTATTCGGCGGTCGATCCGGACAATGACCAGAGCCTCGACTTTCTGTCCAGCCACCCGAACGCGCCACAGCGCGTGGAACTGGCGCGCCAGCACGCCCGCAATTTCGGCCAGGAAGGCACGGTCGGTGACCGTGGTCGCGATTATTACCTCGCCGGCATCGATGGTCTGCTTTACGGCGACAGCCCGGAAGAAGGCTATGTTCGCAACGAGACCTTCCTGCATGGCGGGCTGGGCATCCGTTTCGACGTGCCGGAAGGGTTTCGCATCGACAACAAGGTCGAAGCCGTTCTGGCAACCGGCCCGAACGAAACAGCGATCCGCTTCGACGGTGTGGCCGCCGGCGATACCGGCAGCCTGACCAATTACATGACCAGCGGCTGGGTGGCCGGCCTGCTGCCCGATACCGTCCGGGAAATCACCGTCAACGGCCTGCCGGCGGCAACCGCCCGCGCCAGTGCCGAGCGCTGGGATTTCGACGTTACCGTCATCCGCATTGACAAGCAGATTTTTCGTTTCCTGACGGCGGTGCCGAAAGGTAGCGCCATCCTGCAGCCGACGGCCGATATCCTGCGCCAGAGCTTTCGCCGCATGACACCGCAGGAAATCGCCAGCCTCAAGCCGCTGCGCGTGCGCGTCGTCACCGTCGCTGCCAACGACACGATCACCAGCCTCGCGGCGCGCATGATGGGCACGGATCGCAAGCTCGACCTGTTCAAGCTGATCAACGCCATGCCCGCCAGTGCAACCGTATCGGCGGGGCAAAAGGTGAAGATCATTTCGGAATAGGCCCGACCCGGATCCGGCATATAGAGCCAAATGCAAAAAGCCTCCTGACCGCGCGGCCAGGAGGCTTTTTCATATCAACCAACGGCAAAACCGATACGCATCACGTATCGGCGCCTCCAGAGTTTTGGCAGTTGTCAGGAAATGGCAGCCATCTGCGGGTTCATGGTCACCAGCGCCGACTTGAGCTTCTCGATGGCCCGGCTTTCGATCTGGCGCACGCGTTCCTTGGAAATGCCCAGTTCCGCACCAAGCGCTTCCAACGTTGCCCCGTCATCCGTCAGGCGGCGGGCGCGAATGATCTTCTTTTCACGATCGTTGAGCTTGGTCAGCGCACCCTGCAGCCATTTGAGGCGGCGTTCGCCATCGATCATGCCGGAAACCTGTTCATCCGGCAGCGGCTCTGCGCTTTCCAGCATATCGAGGCGCTCCCCGCTGTCGGCATCGCCGGCGATCGACGGCGCCTGCAGCGATGCGTCATTGCCGGAAAGGCGTGCATCCATGGTCTGAACGTCGGAAACGCTGACGCCAAGCGCCACGGCGATTTCCTCGTGAATGGCCTGGGCGGTGAGATTGTTGTCGCCACGCGCCAGCTTGGCACGCAGGCGGCGCAAATTGAAGAACAGCGCCTTCTGGGCGGAACTGGTGCCACCACGCACGATCGACCAGTTGCGCAGGATGTAATCCTGCATCGATGCGCGGATCCACCAGCTTGCATAAGTGGAGAAACGAACATCGCGGGCGGGCTCAAACCTTGCCGCCGCTTCCAGCAGCCCTACATAACCTTCTTGTACGAGGTCGCTCATGGGAAGCCCGAAGCCGCGGAACTTCGATGCCATGGCGATCACGAGACGCATGTGGGCAAGTGCAATCTGATTGCGTGCGTCCTGGTCCTGATCGTCCTTCCAGCGCACGGCGAGGTCTTTTTCCTCCTCGCGAGCCAGGTAGGGTGCCGACATGGCAATCTTGATCATATTGCGGTCTGCGGACATGGCATTCATCACGGTCTCCTTGAAACAAGTTGATCCGGCAAAGACATCGCAATTTCACGGGACCAAAAACGTAAGCGGGGGTTAAACCCTTGAAATACGGCATTTTTGGCGTGAGATTGTGGTGTCGTTGCGCCCCTCGTTGTGTCGCTCGTCTTAAGGGATACGCAGCTTGCGCCATGTCCCCCGTGGATGAAAACTGCGCCCGGTTCCATCAAACACCAGAGCGCCGTTCCGGCGGGGTAACGCATGGGACCAGAAATGGTTCCAATAAAAAACCCGGCAGAGCCGGGTTTTTTAATTCAGGTCAATGCCGCCTTGATCAGGCTGCTTCTTCCTCTTGTGCATCGTCGTCTTCGACCGACTTGCCACGCTTCGGGCCCTTGGCGAGATTGGTCTCGATCAGGCGAACGGACTCGGTGTCAGACATCTTGTTGACGGCGGCAATTTCACGCGCCATGCGGTCAAGAGCAGCCTCATAGAGCTGACGCTCGGAATAGGACTGTTCCGGCTGATTTTCAGCGCGATAGAGATCGCGGACAACTTCTGCAATCGAGATCAGGTCGCCGGAATTGATCTTTGCATCATATTCCTGAGCGCGACGCGACCACATGGTGCGCTTGACGCGGGCCTTGCCCTGAACGACCTTCAATGCACGTTCGACGAAGTCCGTTTCGGAAAGCTTGCGCATGCCGATGCTGACAGCCTTGGCGACCGGCACCTTGAGGCGCATCTTATCCTTTTCGAAATCGATGACGAAAAGTTCGAGCTTCATGCCCGCCACTTCCTGCTCTTCGATTGTGGAGATCGTGCCCACTCCATGCGCCGGATAGACAATGGATTCACCAGTCTTGAAGCCGTGGCGCGCTGAAGATTTTTTCTGCTGGGTCGTCATTCTTACAATACTCTCCCTGTTACGCTCCCGGCGTTCTTGCCGGGGCCGGGTCAGTCAGGCCCGGATGAGACGGGGGAAACCGTCGGGTGACTCCATTACTGGTCCGCTTGACGCGCGTGCGAAAAAAACAACAGGATCACAATTAGCGACAGACACCCGGACTTGATGGCAACTCAGGGGATCGCGCAAAAGGGACGTGTTGTTTTCGTGATGTTTTTAGGGCACACGCATGCCGCTTTGTGGAACAGTAAGAGTTGTCTACCACAAAAATAGGCGGAAATCAATGATTTGGTTTCGCCGTTGCGAAGAAACAACGCCCGAATCACTGCGCAAAGGTTAGGCAATGCCAAACGGCATTGGTTGCTTCCGCTCGAATATGCAGGGTGGCGGCAGCTATAACTGCCGTTTGATACCCTGATGGATCAATCACCAGTGCCTGGCTCAGCCGAGAAAAACTGCTCGAACTTGTCCGAGACGCCGTCCATTTCCTTGGCTTCCGGCATAGCATCACGCTTGATGGTGATGTTAGGCCAGACCTGCGCATATTCGGCATTGACCTTCAGCCACTTGTCCAGCCCCGGCTCCGTATCGGGCTTGATCGCCTCGGCGGGACATTCGGGCTCGCAGACGCCGCAATCGATGCACTCGTCGGGATGGATGACGAGAAAATTCTCGCCTTCGTAGAAGCAGTCGACAGGGCAGACTTCGACGCAGTCGGTATATTTGCAGCGAATGCAGTTATCGGTCACGACGTACGTCATGAAGCACTCCAGATCAACACGGTGGTCAGGAACCCGATTTCGGGAAATGTCGAGCCCTGTGGGCCGGACGAGGACAACGCGACCGCTGGAACGACAGAGGCGGGCTATCCGGCTGTTTCGAACGTCAGGTAAAGCCTTTGACGCCGCTTAGCAAGGATAAAGCTTTTCGAAAAAACATCCGCTTTAGGTGGTTTGTTCTAATCGTCACGCCAGTCGATGTCGGGACCGCCCGCATCCGGAAAAAGACGATCGGTTTCGCGGCGTTCCTTTTTGGTCGGTCGACCGCTGCCAGGCGTCCGCTGCGCCTGCTCGAAAGCGTTCAGGCGTGCGGTTTCCTCCCGCGGCGGTGTCAGATCTTCGTAAAGCTGCCGGGCCTCCTCGAAAGGACCGCGACGCTCGCCGGCGGACCTGACGACAAGGATAAGATCACGGCGCTCCAGTGAAAGCTCGACCTTGTCGCCGGCCTTCACCTCGAAACTGGGCTTGCGGATGGGAAGCCCGTTCACCCGCACATGGCCCGAATTGAGCAAGGCCTGTGCCAGCGAACGCGACTTGGCCATGCGCGTGAAGAAAAGCCACTTGTCGATTCGCTGACGCAGATCTCCAGATGGCTTTTCCGTCATGGCGTTACTTCTTCATCTGCTCCTTGAGAGCAGCCAGCTTTGCGAAAGGCGAATCCGGATCGACCGGTTTTTCCTTACGCGGCGGGCGTGCCTCGAAGCGGGCCGGTTGCTGCGACTTGTTACGGTCGTTGCGATCATTGCGATCCGGACGGTCACCACGCGGCGGACGATCGCCACCACGATTGTCGGGACGACGGTCGCCACGGTTCGGCTTGCCGCCATCACGACCACGCGTTTCCTGATCGCCACGGCCTTCCTGGTTACGACCTTCGCCACCGCGACGGTTGTCACGACGCTGCTGGCCTTCACCGGCTGCAGCCTGGCCTTCGCCACGGTTATTGTTGTTTCCACGACGATCGCCCTGCGGACGTCCGCCACGCTGCTGTTCGCTGCGACCGCCACCCGGACGCCACAACAGAACCGGCTTCGGCTCTTCAGCTTCAGCGACAGGCGCTTCGGCATCGGCTGCCGGTGCGGCTTCAGTTGCAGTTTCGACTTCGGCGGAAACTTCCGGCGACGGCTCGACGGCTTCTGCACCAGCCTCAACAGGGGCCGCTTCGACCGCGGGTTCCGCTGACGCTTCGGAAGCGTCCGTTTCGTCCGTGGCAACCGCTTCGTCGGCTTCAACAGCAGGCTCTGAGGTCGCAGCAGCGGACGCTGCCGCCGGCTTGGAATCCTCACCGGCGAGGAATGCGGCGGCCTCTTCAGCCTTCACGGCATCGGCACGATAACCGAGACCCTTGAGAATTTCTTCCATGTCGTCGGCAGTGGCGCCGAGGATGGAAAGCATCGCCGTTGTCGTGGTGAAGCGACGGCCATCATACGCGCCTTCCGGACGCGGCTGGCCGGGCTTCCACTGCAAGAGCGGACGGATGAGGTCTGCGAGACGCTCGAGGATATCGATGCGCACGGCGCGCTTGCCGAGGAATCGGAAGCCGGCCAGACGATAGAACATCCGCTCATAGGTGGCATCGGCAACGACCGAGGTACGGCCGGCAGCCAGAGCCGGAATGAGTTCGCCGTAACCCGGCTTGTCGAGGCCATCGTACTTGAGCGCCCAGAGCAGGGTGATCAGCTCTGCTGGCGCCGGCTTCAGCAATGCGGGCATGAAGATGTGGTAGGCGCCGAAACGCACGCCGTAACGGCGCATCGAGGCACGGCCTTCCTGATCCAGCGACTTGACGTCGTCCGCAACGTCACGGCGGAACAGCACGCCGAGATTTTCGACGATCTGGAATGCCAGGCCCTTGGCGATGCCCTGCAGGTCTTCGGCACGCGACAGGTCGTCGAGCGGCTTCAGCACGGTTGCGATATGATGATTGACGAAGCGCTCGATACGGGCAGCCGCGTGATCACGCGCATTGCCGGTCAGCTGCTCGTCGGAGAGCAGGATGACGCGCGGCCGCATGACGTGGTCGCTTTCCGCAAGACGGGCCACCGGATCGCCGAGCCAACGGACGAAACCATCCGAGCCGAGCGCGAGGTCGCCGTTACCGCTCGCGTAAAGCCGCGCGGCACGTGCCTCGAATTCCAATGCCAGCGCTTTTTGCGCAGCCGTCTGCACGGCCTTGGCATCCGGTCCTTCCGTCCCAGAGACGGCGGTAAACCGGAAACCGGCAAGTTGTCCGACGTGATGTCCCTCGACGAACACATCGCCATTTACACTAATTTCTGCTTCCAGCATCGCATTCTCTCTCAGGCGCTTCATGAGCACAGATGTCCTGCGATCAACAAAGCGTTTCGTCAACCTTTCATGTAGCGCGTCCGACAACCTATCCTCGATTTCCCGTGTCTTTTCTTGCCAGTGTGTCGGATGCGCCAACCAACCCGGGCGATTTGAAACATAAGTCCATGTTCTGATCTGAGCGATTCGCGCCGAAAGCGTGTCGATTTCGCCTTCGGTTCGGTCGGCCCTTTTCACCTGCTCGGCCATGAAATCTTCATTGACCGCGCCATGCCGTACAAGATCGGAAAAAAGCGTCGAAATCAGGTCCGCGTGATGCGCCGGTGCAATTCTGCGATAATCGGGAAGCGCGCAGGCATCCCACAGCGTTTCAACCCGCGCCGGCGTCGTCGCCAGATCACGGATTTCGGGATAACGTGACAGGTGATCGAGCGCCTGACTGTCGGTTGCCGGCAAGGCGCGTGTCAGACCATGAACGACAGGGCTGACATCGAGGCTGTTGCGCAGATCGCGCAGCGACGAAAAGTCGAGTTGCTTGGAACGCCACTGCAGCACTTTCACGCTGTCGAACTGGTTGCTTTCGATCCGCTCGACCAGTTCCTCGTCAAAAGGCTGCACCTGACCGGTCACGCCAAAGGTACCATCGCGCAGATGACGACCGGCACGACCGGCAATCTGCGCCATTTCCGACGGATTGAGATTGCGGAACTGGTAACCGTCGAATTTGCGGTCCTGCGCAAACGCGACGTGATCCACATCGAGATTGAGGCCCATGCCGATCGCATCCGTGGCGACGAGATATTCGACATCGCCGGACTGGTAGAGCCCGACCTGGGCATTGCGCGTGCGCGGGCTGAGCGCGCCGAGCACGACAGCCGCACCGCCGCGCTGACGACGGATCAATTCGGCAATCGCATAAACTTCGTCTGCCGAAAAGGCGACGATGGCAGTGCGTTGCGGCAGGCGGGTGATCTTTTTCTGGCCGGAATAAAACAGCTGCGAAAGGCGTGGCCGCTCGACAATGGTTATGCCCGGCAGCAGTTTTTCGAGGATCGGCCGCATGGTGGCGGCGCCCAGCAGAAGGGTTTCCTCGCGACCGCGCAGATGCAGGAGGCGATCGGTAAAAATATGACCGCGCTCGAGATCGCCTGCCAGCTGCACTTCGTCAATGGCGACGAACGCGGCCTTTGTCTCGCGCGGCATCGCCTCCACCGTGCAGACGGAAAAGCGCGCCATATGCGGCGTGATCTTTTCCTCACCGGTGATCAACGCGACATTATGGTGTCCGACCTTTTCGACCAGACGGACATAAACCTCGCGCGCAAGCAGGCGCAGCGGCAGTCCGATGACGCCC
This sequence comes from Neorhizobium sp. BT27B, assembly GCF_050455485.1. Taxonomy (NCBI): domain Bacteria; kingdom Pseudomonadati; phylum Pseudomonadota; class Alphaproteobacteria; order Hyphomicrobiales; family Rhizobiaceae; genus Neorhizobium; species Neorhizobium sp. BT27B. The sequence goes on from NZ_JBCIYT010000007.1 coordinate 255,852, forward strand.
GATCCATGCGCCACCATGCGTTCGATCGCAAAATGCGTCTTGCCGGTATTGGTCGGTCCGAGCACCGCGGTAACGCCGCGGCCGCTCAATATCATGGGCTGAACATTCAAGACAAAAGTCCGCACTGAAAACGAGTTCATCTGCGGACTTGACCGCCGACGGCTTCGCCACAGATGGCGATAGTGACCTTCAAAGGCAAGCCGTTTCTTGCAATGGGACGATGCCGATCAATGCAAAAACCTGGGCAGTCGAGAAAAACCGAGTCTTTTCCGCTGCTTGGAACAGGGTGGGAACGAAACGGCGACGAATCGCTGACTTGCCCGGATTCCGCATTTGTTCCGGAGAACCTAACCTTAAACTTATTTTGCGGTGGACAATGAGGGTATAAATACGATTCATGCTCTTATTTGAATGCAAGATTTCATGCTCTATCCTTTATCCATTGCTAAGAAACGGTACTGACTATGAATCAAGAGTTGGTCAGACAAACTGAATTGATTGAGAACAAGCGTGCGAATTTTTCCGTTGCCGGAGGGCTAGAGTGACAGTTCACTCGATTTTACAATTTTTGGTCTTGGCCCACGAGGCGAAAAGCCAGACAGAACTGGCAGCGGAATTCGAGGCGGTGCTGAAGAATTACAATTTCAGCTACTACGGCGTCTGGATGAAATCCAAATCGCTGGGCTATCTCGATAGTACAGTCCTGTGGGGACGCTCGCCCGATGGTTGGCAGGAAACATATGCCGCCAAGAAATTCGGCCTTGTCGATCCGACGATCCGGATGCTCGCGGTGGCACAGCGACCTTTTCGCTGGCGTGAAGCAGTCAGCATGTTTCGCAGCGATCCCAATCGAAAGCGCATCCAGCGGATGATGCAGGACGCGTCTCGCAGCGGGCTGCATGACGGCTATACGTTTCCGATCCATGGCCGCAATGGCCTGCTGGGCCATGTAAGCATCGGCGGCCAGTTCATCGATCTTTCGCCAGCAGAAATGACGATGTTTGATGCCGCTGCGAAAAAGATGTTCTGGCGCACGCTGGAACTCGGTGGACAGACCTCGCATTTCGAAGCGATCAAATCGGTCGAGACGACATTAACGCGCCGTGAAACAGAAGTGCTGCATCTTCTCGCCGAAGGCATGACGTCTCACGAGATCGCCAAGACGCTGACCATTTCGAACCATACCGTCGATTGGTACATCAATGCCATTCAGGAAAAGTTCGAGGCCAGCAACCGGCAACATGTCGTCGCCATCGCCTTTCGGCTTGGTCTTGTCTCGTGAGATTGTCGCACACGCCTTTTCCGCGATAGATTGGACTTGATCCGGCAGAATATTAGTGCTCGTCTCGCACTTGCAGCACATCGCAAGTACGAATGGGAGTACAGTCTTGCCGATCTCGAAAATTCTCGTTGCCAACCGATCCGAAATTGCCATCCGCGTTTTTCGCGCGGCCAATGAGCTCGGGATCAAAACTGTCGCCATCTGGGCGGAAGAAGACAAACTCTCGCTGCACCGCTTCAAGGCCGACGAAAGTTATCAGGTCGGCCGCGGCCCGCATCTGGAAAAAGATCTCGGCCCGATCGAGAGCTATCTGTCTATCTCGGAAGTGATCCGGGTGGCCAAGCTTTCCGGCGCAGATGCGATCCATCCCGGTTATGGGCTGCTGTCGGAAAGCCCGGAATTCGTCGATGCATGCGATGCGGCCGGCATCATCTTCATCGGCCCGCGACCCGATACGATGCGCCAGCTCGGCAACAAGGTTGCCGCCCGTAACCTGGCGATCTCGGTCGGCGTGCCGGTCGTACCGGCCACAGAACCGCTGCCGGACGATGCAGCGGAAGTGGCAAAAATGGCCGAGGAGATCGGTTATCCGGTCATGCTGAAAGCCTCATGGGGCGGCGGCGGACGCGGCATGCGCGCCATTCGCGATCCAAAAGATCTGGCGAGAGAAGTCGTCGAAGCCAAGCGCGAGGCGATGGCCGCTTTCGGCAAGGACGAGGTCTATCTCGAAAAGCTGGTCGAGAGCGCCCGACACGTCGAGAGCCAGGTTCTGGGCGACACGCACGGCAATGTCGTTCATCTGTTCGAGCGCGATTGTTCCATCCAGCGCCGTAACCAGAAGGTCGTGGAACGCGCACCGGCACCTTATCTTTCAGAAGCGCAGCGGGCCGAACTCGCCGCCTATTCCCTAAAGATCGCCAAGGCCACCAACTATATCGGTGCCGGCACCGTCGAATATCTGATGGATGCGCAGACCGGCAAATTCTACTTCATTGAGGTCAACCCGCGCATTCAGGTCGAGCACACCGTCACCGAAGTCGTGACCGGCATCGACATAGTCAAGGCGCAAATCCACATCCTCGATGGGTTTGCGATCGGCACACCCGAATCCGGCGTACCCGCACAGGAGAACATCCGCCTTAACGGCCATGCCCTGCAATGCCGCATCACCACCGAAGATCCGGAACAGAACTTTATTCCGGACTACGGCCGCATCACCGCCTATCGCTCGGCTGCCGGTTTCGGCATTCGTCTCGATGGCGGCACGGCTTATACGGGCGCGATCATCACCCGCTATTACGATCCGCTTCTGGTGAAGGTGACGGCATCAGGCGCCTCGCCGCAGGAGGCGATCAGCCGCATGGACCGCGCATTGCGTGAATTCCGCATCCGCGGCGTCGCTACCAATCTGACCTTCCTCGAAGCCATCATCAGCCACGAAAAATTCCGCAACAACACCTATACGACGCGCTTCATCGACACGACGCCAGAGCTTTTCGAGCAGGTCAAGCGCGCCGACCGCGCCACAAAACTTCTGACCTATCTGGCCGACGTGACAGTCAACGGCCACCCGGAAACCAAGGGAAGGCCTGAGCCTTCGGTCAATGCGGCCAAGCCGGTTCTTCCCTATGTCAGCGGCGAGATCCAGAGCGGTTCGAAACAGAAGCTCGACGAACTCGGCCCGAAAAAATTCGCCGAATGGGTGCGAAGCCATGACCGCGTGCTGGTGACCGACACTACCATGCGCGACGGCCACCAGTCGCTGCTGGCGACACGCGTGCGCACACACGACATTGCCCGCGTGGCCGACGTCTATGCCCGCGCGCTGCCAAATCTGTTCTCGCTGGAATGCTGGGGCGGCGCGACCTTCGACGTTTCCATGCGGTTCCTCACCGAAGATCCGTGGGAACGTCTGGCGCTGATCCGCGACGGTGCACCGAACATTTTGCTGCAGATGCTGCTGCGCGGTGCCAACGGCGTCGGCTACAAGAACTATCCCGACAATGTCGTGAAATATTTTGTCCGTCAGGCCGCCAAGGGCGGCATCGATCTGTTCCGCGTGTTCGACTGCCTGAACTGGGTCGACAACATGCGCGTGTCGATGGATGCGGTGAACGAGGAGAACCGGCTCTGCGAGGCGGCGATCTGCTATACCGGCGACCTCACCAATTCCGCCCGCCCGAAATACGACCTCAAATATTATGTCGCATTGGCGCAGGAACTGGAAAAGGCCGGCGCCCATATCATCGCCGTCAAGGACATGGCCGGCCTGTTGAAGCCGGCGGCTGCCAAAATCCTGTTCAAGGCGTTGCGCGAAGCAACATCGCTGCCGATCCATTTCCACACGCATGACACATCCGGCATTTCCGCCGCGACCGTGCTTGCCGCCGTGGAAGCAGGCGTCGATGTCGTCGATGCCGCCATGGATGCGCTGTCGGGCAACACGTCGCAGCCATGCCTCGGCTCGATCGTAGAAGCACTTTCCGGCACCGAGCGTGATCCGGGTCTCGATCCCGAATGGATCCGAAAGATCTCGTTCTATTGGGAAGCAGTGCGCGGCCAATACGCGGCCTTCGAAAGCGATCTCAAGGGACCGGCCTCGGAAGTCTATCTGCACGAAATGCCGGGCGGCCAGTTCACCAACCTCAAGGAACAGGCACGTTCGCTGGGGCTGGATACCAAATGGCACAAGGTTGCCCAGACCTATGCCGACGTGAACCAGATGTTCGGCGATATCGTCAAAGTCACCCCGTCCTCCAAGGTGGTGGGCGACATGGCGCTGATGATGGTTTCTCAGGACCTCACCGTCGCCGATGTCGAAAATCCGGCCAAGGATATCGCCTTCCCGGATTCGGTCGTCGCCATGCTGAAGGGCGATCTTGGCCAGCCTCCGGGCGGCTGGCCGGAAGCGATCCAGAAAAAGGCGCTGAAGGGTGACAAGCCCTATACGGCCGTTCCCGGCTCACTGCTGGCGCCGGCCGATCTCGATGCCGAACGCAAGGAGGTCGAGACCAAGCTGGAGCGCAAGGTCGACGATTTCGAGTTCGCCTCCTACCTGATGTATCCAAAGGTGTTCACCGATTTTGCGCTGGCATCGGACACCTATGGACCGGTCTCGGTTCTGCCGACCCACGCCTATTTCTACGGCATGGCGGATGGCGAGGAACTGCTGGCCGACATCGAAAAGGGTAAGACGCTGGTCATCGTCAACCAGGCAACCAGTGCGCCGGATGCGCAGGGCATGGTGACGGCCTTCTTCGAGCTGAACGGCCAGCCGCGCCGCATCAAGGTGCCGGATCGCAACCGAACGTCTGCCAGCGCCGTGCGCCGCAAGGCCGAGGTCGGCAATGCCGCCCATCTTGGTGCTCCGATGCCGGGTGTCGTTTCGACGGTGGCAGTCTCAGCCGGCCAGACGGTTCAGGCAGGCGACGTTCTGCTCTCCATCGAGGCGATGAAGATGGAAACCGCGCTGCACGCGGAAAAGGACGGCACGATCTCGGAAGTGCTGGTGAAAGCCGGCGACCAGATCGACGCCAAGGACCTGCTGATCGTTTACGGCAGCTAAAATCGATAGCGGACGCCTGATGAAATTCAGGCGTCCGTTACCTCGTCCGGCTTGCCGAGACGATAACGACGTGCCGCCAGCCGCTCCGAGAACACGATGAGCAGGCCCGCGCAGAAGATCAGCGCGGCGCCGACCGCGACATTGCTGGCCGGAATATCCTGCCAGATGACGTAGCCGAGCACAAAAGCCCAGATCAGCGATGAATATTCGAACGGCGCCAGAACCGACACCGGCGCCCGCCGCATCGCTTCGAACAGGGCCGCCTGAGCGGTTCCGCCGAGCAGACCGACGAGCAGAAGCAACGTGCCGCTGGAAAGATCGAGCGGCTTCCAGTGGTAGATCGCCATCACACAGGTCATCAGCACGAAGAAGGTGTTGGTGAGCGTCATCTGCACCAGCGTCGATTCGTTCATCGCCGTCTTGCGCAACAGCACGCTGCCGCACGCCCAGAGAATGGCGGCGAGCAGCGCCAGACCGACCGGGACGGAGATCGTCAGGCCCACCGGATTGGCAGCAATCAGCACCCCGACGAAACCGAGAATGATCGCCGCCCAGCGCACCGGCGGCACCTTTTCATGCAGGATCGGGATGGCGAGCAGCGTCGCGACAACGGGCGCGGCGTAATAGATCGTCGTGAGTTCGGCGAGCTGCAGAGATTTTGCCGCCGTGTAATAGGCAAACCACGCGCCGAGCAGGATCACGCTTCGCAACGCCATCGGCTTCATGACGGGCGTGCGCGCCACCCGGCCGATAAAACCGCGTCCGCCGATAATCAGGCAGGCGATCAGGATCGTCATGCTGCGAAAGAAAAGGATCTGCCAGACGCTGACATCGGCGACCAGAAGTTTGACCACCGCATCGTGCAGCGTGAACACGAAATAGGACGCGCTGACGAAAAGAATGCCGCTGGCTGTGCTGGATTTCAATGGATTACGCCCGACGGCGCCTCGCATGGTTGCAGGCTCTGCGCTTTAGGGTATTTCAGTGGAAATGCAACTGCGATTCTGCTTCGCCCGCAGTGAATGCCCGTGGAGGAACACATGGACACCAGATCGGAAACCGCCGCGCGGGTCGCAAGACCTGCGATCACCCGCGAACGCATCGGTGTCGCCCTGCTCTTTCTGGTGAACGGTTTTCTGATCGGCGCATGGGCGCCAAAAATTCCGGAATTCGCCACACGGCTCGACCTCGATGAGGCGAAACTCGGTGTCATGATCCTGCTGTTCGGCCTGGGATCGCTGGTGATGATGCCGATCGCCGGCAGCCAGATCGCCCGCTTCGGCTCCAGCACCGTCAGCCGCGTTACCGCCGTGCTGCTGACGCCCTGTCTCCTCTATCTGACCTTTGTCGGCAATGTCTGGCTGGGCGGTGTCGCAATCTTTCTTTTCGGCGGGCTGATCGGCGCCATGGATGTGGCGATGAACGCCAATGCCGTCTCGGTCGAGCGCCACATGCGCCGTGCCATCATGTCGTCCTGCCATGCCTTCTGGAGTCTCGGCGGCCTGATCGGTTCGGCCACCGGCGGTTTTCTCATCGATCACATGGGCGTCGGCGCGCATGCCGTTCTGGCAACGGTGGTGGCGGGCCTGATGGTGGCCGCCGCATGGCCGCTGGTTTTTCATGACGCGCCGCATCCCGACGAACACAAGGAAGGCCATTCGCGCGGCCTGCCAAGATCGCCCCTGCCCTGGCTGATCGGCATTCTGGCGCTGTTCTGCATGATCCCGGAAGGCGCGATCCTCGACTGGGGCGCACTTTACCTGCGCAACGAACTCGGCGCTTCGGCTACGCTGTCAGGCTTCGCCTTTGCCGCTTTCTCGCTCACCATGGCGGTGATGCGTTTTGCCGGAGACCTGATCCGTGACCGTTTTGGCGCGGTAAAAACGCTGCGAACCTGCGCCGCAATCGCCATAATCGGCCTGATGATCATCGGCTTTGCCGGCAATTCGACCGTCGCCATCATCGGTTTTGCGCTGTGCGGCATCGGCATTTCCAACATCGTGCCGATCGCCTTTTCCGCTGCCGGCAACCTTCCGGGCATGGCGCCGGGCGTTGGCCTGTCGATCGTCACCACGATGGGATATTCCGGCATTCTGGTTGCCCCATCTGCCATCGGTTTCATTGCTCGCCACACAGGGCTCGGCATCATTTTTGTCGGACTTTCGGTGCTGATCGTCATCGCCATGGCGTTTTCATCGCTTGCCCGCCATGCGGATAACGCACATCATTGACGCGACACGAAGGCTCGCCGAAAGAGGCTGAACGAGGTAAAGTGACGCGCCCGCAGGTTGACAAGGCGCATGCCATGATCCACCTGAATGGTCCAACAGCCAAGTACCGAGACGTTTGATGTCCTCACCCATCGATTTTGATCCAAAACCCCGTCGCGCCACTGTTGCCGTCGATGTCGGTGGCGTGATCGTCGGCGGCGGCGCGCCCGTTGTCGTGCAGTCCATGACCAATACCGACACGGCCGATGTCGATGCGACGGTCGCGCAGGTCGCGGCCCTCTTCAAGGCCGGCTCGGAAATGGTGCGTATCACCGTCGATCGCGACGAAAGCGCTGCCGCCGTGCCCAAAGTGCGCGAGCGCCTGTTGCGTCTGGGCCTGGACGTGCCTTTGATCGGCGATTTTCACTATATCGGCCACAAGCTGCTGGCCGACCATCCGGCCTGCGCCGAGGCACTGGCAAAGTACCGCATTAATCCGGGCAATGTCGGCTTCAAGGACAAGAAGGACAAGCAGTTCGGCGACATCATCGAGATGGCGATCCGCTACGACAAGCCGGTGCGCATCGGCGTCAACTGGGGCTCGCTCGATCAGGATCTGCTGACCACGCTGATGGACCGCAATTCCGAGCAGGGATCGCCGCTGTCGGCCCGTCAGGTCATGCATGAGGCGATCGTGCAGTCGGCACTGATCTCTGCCGAACTTGCAGAATCGATCGGCCTGCCGCGCAACCGCATAATCCTGTCTGCCAAGGTCAGCCAGGTGCAGGATCTGATCGCCTGTTATTCGATGCTGGCCGAACGGTCCAACCATGCCCTGCATCTCGGCCTCACCGAGGCCGGCATGGGCTCCAAGGGCATCGTCGCCTCATCGGCTGCCATGGGTTACGTCCTGCAGCACGGTATCGGCGACACCATTCGCGTATCCCTGACGCCGGAGCCGAACGGCGATCGCACCAAGGAAGTGCAGGTTGCCCAGGAAATCCTGCAGGTCATGGGTTTCCGCCAGTTCATTCCGGTCGTGGCCGCGTGTCCCGGCTGCGGTCGCACCACTTCGACCGTGTTTCAGGAACTCGCCCAGAACATCCAGAACGACATCCGCAAGAACATGCCGATCTGGCGTGAAAAATATCCGGGTGTCGAGGCGCTGAACGTCGCGGTCATGGGCTGCATCGTCAACGGTCCCGGCGAAAGCAAACATGCCGATATCGGCATCTCGCTGCCCGGCACCGGCGAAACGCCGGCCGCCCCGATCTTCATCGACGGCAAGAAAGCGATGACGCTGCGCGGCCCCAATATCGCCGCCGATTTCGAAAAGCTGGTGATCGAGTATATCGAGAACCGTTTTGGTCAGAAGACGGCCGCCGAATAAGCCGTCCCGAACCACCTCGTAAAGCTGGCGGGCTCATGCTTCCGCCAGCGCCTTTGCCAGCATGGCCTGCGCCGACCAGCGCACGATCTCCTCTCCCCTTTCGATATCCACGCCGCAGACATCGCGCAGCACGACCATCGCCTCTATGCCCGTCAGCAAGGAGAGGCCGGCGAGCAGTTTTTCCATGGCCGGCCCGGACAGGTTGGTTTCGATCGGTTTCAACGCCTCCGCAAGCCAGGGCACACGACGCCCCGTGCGCTGGACCTGATCACCGGTGACGGCGGATGCCAGAAAGGCGCGAAACACGCTCTCGTTTTCCGCGACCATGCGAAAGATCTGGCGGACCATTTCGTCCAGCCTCTGCTCCACCGTTCCCGAGCGCGCCATATCTTCCGACAGGTGGACACTTTCGGCCACCGCATCCAGTGCCGCTTCGCGCACCATGTCATCCGGCTTGGAGAAATAACGATAGGCCGTGGCTCGTGAAATGCCCGAGGCATCCGCCACGTCGGCCACCGAAAACGAAGCTCCCTGCTCGATCATCGAACGTGCCGTTTTCAGCAACTCGGCCCGCGTTCTCTTCTTCTGGTTGGTCCTCTCGAACTTGCCTTCGCGCAATACTTGACGGGTCATCATAATTCCTTTATGAGAAATTAGTCTCATTAAGAGGCAATCGTATCACAAACCAAACAGAGGACAAGACGACAATGACCTCAAGGGTCAATTCAACGGAAGCCGGCCCGATGACCGTGCACTTTCTCGGCAACCTGCTGACCTTCCATATCCGCAGCGCCGCAACCGACGACAGGTTCACCCTGATCGAAAACCGCACGGCTCCCGGCCAGGGATCGCCAATGCACCGTCAGGCGGATGACGAAGCTTTTTACGTGCTGGAAGGCGAATACGAATTTTTCCTGGATGGCGCATGGCAGCGCAAAGGTCCGGGTGAAGCCGTGCATATCGTGCCGGGCACCGTTCATGCCTTCCGCAATCCGGGCAAGACCGATGCGCGCATGCTGATCATCAATTCGCCCGGCAGCCTGCACGAAGCCTTTTTCGTCGATGTCGGCGAAAAAACCGACCTGTATCATGCCAGTTTTCCGCCGATGACACAGCCGGACGTGCCGGCAATCGTTGCCAGCGGATTGCGCAACCGCATCGAAATTCTTCCGCCGGCCGCATGAGGCTCAAGCGGGTGATGCAGGATCCTCGTCGGTGGCCAACGGCGAGGTGAATGCCATTATTCCTCGTTTCGCCGCATTTTGTGGTAAAGGGAAACCATCTCAGACGACGGGGACAACGATTCGAATGCTGAAGAAGTTTGCCATCGCCGCGCTTGCCGCGACGTTTCTATCCGCCTGCACCACCACCGACCCGTATACGGGTGAGCAAAAGACGTCGAACATGGCGGGTGGCGCTGCCATCGGTGCCGGTCTTGGCGCGCTTGGCGGCCTCGTGGTCGGCGGCGGCAACAAGGGCCGCAATGCGCTGATCGGCGCTGCCATCGGCGGTCTCGCCGGCGGTGCGATCGGCAATTACATGGACAATCAGGAAGCCGAACTGCGCCGCGAGCTGCAGGGCACCGGCGTGTCGGTTACCCGTCAGGGCGACCGCATCATCCTCAACATGCCGTCCAACATCACCTTCGCCACCGATCAGGATCAGGTCATCCCGCCCTTCTACCGGACGCTGGATTCGGTCGCGATCGTGCTCAACAAGTTCGGCAAGACCTATATCGACGTCAACGGCCACACGGACTCCACCGGCAGCCTGCAGCATAACCAGGGCCTCTCGGAACGCCGAGCCGCTTCCGTCGCTAACTATCTCGGCGGCCGTGGCATCGACCAGCGCCGCATCTCGACCATGGGCTTTGGCCCATCGCAGCCGGTGGCTTCCAACGCCACGCCGGACGGCCGCGCGCAAAACCGCCGCGTCGAAGTGGCGATCGCACCGATCGAACAGAACTGATCGCCTGACGCCATTCAGGCAGACATCGCGCAGCCTCGCATTCTTCCGGAATGCGGGGCTGTTTTCGTATGCGGCAGGTGTCAGATACGGCTGGTCAGCAGCTTTATGCCGGCAATGCTGTAAAACACCGCCATCGTGCCCTCGATCCAGCGGCGGGCGGACTTGTAGACGCGCAGCGCATGCCGCGTCGAAAACAGCAGCGCATAGCCCATGAAGATGACAAAACTCGATGTGCTGAAGATGCCGAGCATCAGCAGAACCATGGATGGCGGCGCATCGGCCGGAAGGCCCAGCGACATGATTGCCAACCAGCCGAAAATCGCCTTCGGATTAGTGATGTGGATGGCATAACCGCGCAGCCAGAGCTGCCTTGCCGTATAATCTGTTCGAGTGGCGCCGCCCACCAGCCCCGCATCTGCCGTGCGGGCAGATTTATAAGCCTTCCAGGCGAGATAGATGAGGTAAAGGCCGCCGACGATCTTGATGATTTCCAGTGCGAAAGCATAGGTCCGCAGCAGCGCCGCCAGACCAAGAGCTGCCGAAACACCCCATGTCAGCGAACCGCAGAAAATGCCGAGCGCAATGATGAGGCCGGCTCGCCTCCCCTGCGAAATCGCTGTTCCCATGATCGCGAAATTGGCCGGGCCGGGGCTGAGAACCGTAATGAGATAGGCCATATAGGCCGGCCAGATCACGGGCAGATAGCTGAAAACGTCCGGCATGCGATCCTCTCCCGAAAAGTCCGGAATGCCAGATGGATCCGAACCCGTTAGCTTTTGCGGTCGGCGATGAAACGCGCCGCCTCGCGCAATATGGCAGCCTTTTCGCCATAGGGCGAGAGCAGGTTTTCGGCCTCGGCCACCAGCGCATCCAGCCGCTTTTCCGCCCATTCCATACCGTTGAGGGCAACTAGCGTGCCTTTGCCGCGGCCGGCATCCTTGCCTGTTGCCTTGCCGAGCGTAGCGGCATCCGAGGTGATGTCGAGCAGGTCGTCGGCGAGCTGGAAGGCCAGCCCGATGGTTTCGCCGAATGTGCGCAGCGTTTGCCGATCGGTCTCGCTGGCGCCGGCGGCAATCGCACCGGCCTCGCAGGCAAACCGCAAAAGCGCGCCGGTCTTCATCGCCTGAAGGGTGACAATGCCCGCTTCATTGGGCTGGCTCTTTTCCGCCTCGATGTCGAGCACCTGGCCGCCGACCATGCCGCCCATGCCGGCGGCGCGCGACAGCGCCAGCACGAGTTGGATCTTCTGGCTGTCGGAAAGATCGGTTTCCGATGCCGCGATGATATCGAAAGCGTAGGTCAAAAGCGCATCACCGGCGAGGATAGCGGTCGCCTCGTCATAGGCCTTGTGCACCGTCGGCTGGCCGCGGCGCAAATCGTCGTCATCCATGGCCGGCAGGTCATCGTGGATCAGCGAATAACAATGCAGGCATTCCAGCGCCACGCCGACCCGCAGAGCCGCGGAAGCGTTACCACCAAGCATGGCCGCAGTCTCGCGCACCAGAAACGGTCGCAGGCGCTTGCCGCCGTTCAGTGTGCCGTGGCGCATGGCTGCCAGCAGGCGCGGCGGCCGTGCCGTCTCGTCCTTGAGGGCCGCATCGTCCAGCATGGCAACGAGGGCAGCCTGCGTTTGCGCAGCGCTGTCGCGCAGGCGTGTTTCGAAGGCGTAATCGGAAGGGCTAGCTTCTGTCGTCATGGCCGCTATCTGACATGAGGCAAAAGCGCTGGCAATGTCATATTCCGATCACCGTTAGTTTTACGGGCATGACCGGGCCAGGCGGCTGGTTTTTGGCCGGTTTGAACGCTAGAACGGGCGAGAGGCGACAAATGAGTGCGATCTTGGACATAAGCCCGGCCGAGCAGCATAATACGGAAGAGGAGCAGCCCGTGGCGCGATCCCGTCACAGGCGGATGCTTTCCAACCCGATTGTCCGGCGTGTGGTTCTCACCATCGCGGTACTTCTGATCCTCCCCTATTTTCTCGTCGTTCTCTACGCCATCCCGTTCATCCGACCGATCTCGACGCTGATGATCGCCGATCTGGCGCTGTTGCGTGGATATGACCGGCAATGGACATCGTTCGAGGATATTTCCCCGGCACTGGTGCGCTCGGTGATGATGTCCGAAGATGGCCAGTTCTGCGCCCATGGCGGTGTCGACTGGAACCAGATGCGTGGCGTCGTGCAGGATGCGCTGGACGGTGAATCCACCCGCGGCGCCAGTACGATCCCCATGCAGACGGTGAAAAACCTGTTCCTGTGGAACGGCCGCTCCTTCCTGCGCAAGGGACTGGAGCTGCCGCTTGCCCTATGGGCCGATTTCGTCTGGTCGAAAGAGCGGATGATGGAAATCTATCTGAACGTCGCCGAAATGGGGCCGCAGACCTATGGCGCCGGTGCCGCCGCTCAGCGACATTTCAAAACCTCGGCGTCGAAACTCAACCGCCGTCAGGCAGCCCTGCTCGCCGTCTCGCTCCCCAATCCGATCACCCGCGTCGCCAGCAAGCCCGGCCGCGGCATGCAGCGCCTCGCGTCCCTCGTCGAGCGCCGGGCACAGGGTGCAGGCGATTACATCACCTGTCTTTATCGATAGGTTTCCCGAATTTCATTGGTCACCAATACAACCTACGGCTAGGTTGCGGACCTGTGGCAAACGGGAGATCCGAGCATGGACGCGCTGACGCTTTATATCGGCAACAAGAACTATTCCTCCTGGTCCTTTCGCCCGTGGATTGCACTCACGGCCTTTGACGTGCCGTTCGAGGAAGTGCTGATCCCGTTTGATTTCCCGGCTGGAAACCCGCGATTTGCCGAAATCTCGCCGTCAGCCAAACTGCCCGTCCTGCACCACGGCAGGCTGCGCATCTGGGAATCACTGGCAATCATCGAATATGTCGCCGAACTCTTTCCCGAAAAGCATTTCTGGCCGGAAGATCCCGGTGACCGGGCAATGGCCCGCGCCATCTCGCTGGAGATGATCGCCGGCTTCCGTGGCCTGCGCAACGCCTGCCCGATGAACATGCGCCGCCCCCGCGCCGCACTCGATTTCGATGCCGCGACCGCCAGCGCCGTCAAGGACGATGTGACACGCATCACCACGATCTGGCGCGAGATGCGCGAGCGTTCCGGCGGTCCCTTCCTGTTCGGCGCCTTCTCCGCCGCCGACGCCATGTACGCACCTGTCGTCAACCGCCTCGACGTCTATGACATCGCTGTTGACGCCGATGCCCAAGCCTATATGGATGCGATGAAAGCAACGCCCGCATGGCAGAGCTGGGAGACGGCGGCCAAGGCGGAAAGCTGGATCGTTGCCGAGGACGAAGCCTGATTCAGGTGATTCTCAAAAATCGACTCGAAAATGCCGGTAGGGACTGGTCAAAGGCCGATACCGCATGTATAAGCCGGCCAAATTTCCGAGTTCCAGACATGTCCATTCGGCCTGAATTCTCGGCCGGGGATCATAGTCTGCACGTCAATTGGAGTACTTAAAATGGCAGTACCGAAGAGAAAAGTTAGCCGGTCCAAGCGCGGTATGCGCCGCTCTGCTGACGCGCTCGCAACCCCGACATTCGTCGAGGACAAGAACTCCGGCGAACTTCGCCGTCCGCACCACATCGACCTGAAGACCGGCATGTACCGCGGTCGCCAGGTTCTGACGCCGAAGGAAAGCGCATAAGCGCTTTTGACGGAAGTCATTCAAAAAAGCCCGGTCTCGCGACCGGGCTTTTTTGTTGTCTGTGTTTGCCGAAGAAAGCTCAAGGACAGATCATGTCATGCTGTCCAGACGCGTCTGCAGCGAGCGCAGCTGTTCCTTCAGCTCGTCGAGATCCTTTGCATCGGCAGGTTTGCGCGGTTCGCGCGGCGCTTCCGCCTGCGCCGTGAACGGCGTGAACATCTGCACCGCCTGACGGAACATTTCCGTATTGCGGCGCACCTGCTCTTCCATCATCTGCATCGGTGCCTGCAGGTTTTTCGTCAGTGGCGTTTCGCCGAAGGTACGCGTCATGTGCTCACGCATCTGCACCTGCTGGTCGGCAAACGTCTTCATCGAATGTTCGAGAAAGGTGGGTACCACCATCTGCATCTGATCGCCGTAATAGGAGATCAGCTGTCGCAGGAAGGATACCGGCAGAAGCGTATTGCCGGTCTTCGATTCCTGTTCGAAAATAATCTGCGTCAGGACTGAATGGGTAATATCTTCGCCGGTCTTGGCGTCCTGAACCGAGAACTCCTCACCCTTCTTGACCATCTTGGCGAGATCTTCCAGCGTTACGTAGGTGCTGGTACCGGTGTTATAGAGGCGTCTGTTGGCATATTTCTTGATGACAACTTGGCCTTCATTCTTCGCCATATTCTCCTCCTCGTCCCCTTAACATCGTTCTGTTATGCGGGTTTCCTCTCCCGCGAGAACACTACGCCCAAACCGGTTGCAGTGACAATGGATTTTTGTGCGCTGCGGCGACACGCGGCCCTTCGGAAAATGCGGGCATATCAGCAGGACAGGCGTTTCACCGTGAAGGCGCGAAGCCGTTTGACTTGGCGCATGAGCTTTGCCAGTCTCGCCAAAACCATGCCGATAGCTGAGGAGATATCCCATGAGCCTGCCTTCGATCGTGATCGTGTCAGCTGCGCGCACCGCCGTCGGTGCCTTTAACGGCGCGTTCTCGACCGTACCCGCGCACGAACTCGGCGCCACCGTCATCCGTGGGGTGCTGGAGCGCGCCGGCGTGGATGCAGGCGAGGTGGACGAGGTCATTCTGGGTCAGGTTCTTGCCGCCGGCGAAGGCCAGAACCCGGCGCGGCAGGCGGCGATGAAGGCGGGCACACCGAAGGAAACGACGGCCTGGGGCGTCAACCAGCTCTGCGGTTCGGGGCTTCGTGCCGTCGCACTCGGCATGCAGCAAATCGCCACCGGCGATGCCGCAATCGTTGTGGCCGGCGGGCAGGAATCCATGTCGATGGCCCCGCATTGCGCGCACCTGCGCGGCGGCACCAAGATGGGCGACATGAAGATGATCGACACCATGATCAGTGACGGCCTGACCGATGCGTTTTACGGCTACCACATGGGCATCACCGCCGAAAACGTCGCTCGCCAGTGGCAGCTTTCGCGGGACGATCAGGATCAGTTCGCCCTCGCCTCCCAGAACAAGGCCGAAGCCGCGCAGAAGGCCGGACGCTTTGCCGACGAAATCGTGCCCTTCACCGTCAAGAGCCGCAGGGGTGACGTGACCGTCGACAGCGACGAATATATCCGTATCGGCGCCACACTGGACAGTCTTGCCAAGCTGCGCCCGGCCTTCGACAAGGAGGGCACTGTCACGGCTGGCAACGCCTCCGGCATCAATGACGGCGCCGCTGCCGTGCTGCTGATGAGCGAAGCCGAGGCGGTTCGCCGTGGCCTGACACCACTGGCCCGTATCGCCTCCTGGGCGACCGCCGGCGTCGATCCGCAGGTCATGGGCACCGGACCCATCCCGGCATCACGCAAGGCGCTCACCAGAGCCGGATGGTCGGTTGCCGACCTCGATCTGGTGGAGGCCAACGAGGCTTTCGCCGCACAGGCCTGCGCGGTCAATCGCGAACTCGGCTGGGATCCCGCCATCGTCAACGTCAATGGCGGAGCGATTGCCATCGGCCACCCGATCGGCGCCTCCGGGGCGCGCGTGCTCAACACGCTGCTGTTCGAGATGAAGCGGCGGCAGGCTGCCAAGGGGCTGGCGACCTTGTGCATCGGCGGCGGCATGGGTGTCGCCATGTGCCTGGAAGCGATGTGATGTGAAGCGCGCCAGCGGTGGCGGCTGAGAGGGAGGCGCCGGGAATGACCAGAGTGGCCTTGGTGTCGGGAGGCACGCGCGGGATCGGCGCGGCAATCTGTGTGGCATTACAGGCGGCGGGCTACCGCGTGGCCGCCAACTATGCCGGCAATGTAGAGCGAGCGACGGCCTTTCACGAAAAGACCGGCATACCGGTGTTTCGCTGGGATGTGCGTGATTACGATGCCTGCGTGGCGGGAATTGCCGAGGTGGAGGCACTGCTCGGACCCATCGACGTTCTGGTCAACAATGCCGGCATCACCCGCGATGCCATGTTTCACAAGACGACGCCCGACATGTGGAACGCGGTGATCGCCACCAACCTCACCGGCCTCTTCAACATGACACATCCGGTATGGCCCGGCATGCGCGAGCGGAATTTTGGCCGGGTGATCAGCATTTCATCGATCAACGGCCAGCGCGGACAGGCGGGCCAGGTGAATTATTCCGCCGCCAAGGCCGGCGATCTGGGCTTCACCAAGGCGCTGGCGCAGGAAGGCGCGAGCCGCAACATCACCGTCAATGCCATCTGCCCCGGTTATATCGGTACGGAAATGGTGATGGCGATAGCGCCGGATGTGCTGGCGGAAAAAATCATTCCGCAGATCCCTATCGGCCGGCTCGGCACGCCGGAGGAGATCGCCCGCTGCGTGGTGTTTCTGGCATCCGATGATTCCGGCTTCATCACCGGCGCGACTTTCAGCGCCAATGGCGGGCAATTTTTCGCCTGACATCAGGACAAAAGAAAACCGGCGTGGAGGTTTTCATCTCCACGCCGGTTTTCTGGAAGTTCAAGCCGTCGATTAGCGGCAACGAGCTTCGTAGGTGCGGCCATAACGATCGCGATAGATGCAGTAGCCCTGACGCTTCTGCGATTCGCCGATTGCAGCGCCGACCAGACCACCGGCCACTGCGCCGACAGCTGCGCCACCCCAGCTGTTGGTGACAGCGCCACCAATGAGCGCGCCGGAGCCTGCGCCGATTGCGGTGCCCTTCTCCGTGGACGTGCAGGATGCGAGAGCGCCGACCATGGCAGCTACGAGCACAATTTTCTTCATAACGACTTCCTTCCCTAAAAGACGCGGGGTCCCCCGCTCGTTAAATCCTGCCCATCAGAAGCAGAATGATCAAGATCAGAACGACGAGGCCCAGACCGCCAGACGGTCCGTAACCCCAACTACGGCTGTGACCCCAGTTCGGAAGGGCACCAATCAGAAGCAGGATAAGGACAACGAGCAGGATCGTACCAAGCATTGAAGTTCTCCGACACAAATTATGTTTGCTTTGTGACCGCGACAACGTGAAGACTATCACTTTGTTCCACGAACTTCTGATTCAATCCGCATGAACGCTTCATGAATACGTTTTCGGCTCATCCGGCCCCACCGACTGGTATCGGACGCCGACTGCGCTATCTGAGCCGTTCAGCGCCGATACATGTTGGCCGCACTAAAAAAGCATGAAATTTCATCAGAGGATGACGCATTGAGCCTGCTGCAGATCTATTGGAGAGCACTGAAATACCTTGGAGCCAACAAGGTGAAGGTGACGGTCGTTGTGATCGCCAACATCGTGCTCGCCGCCGTGACCATCATCGAGCCGATCCTGTTCGGCCGGATCGTCGACGCGATCTCCTCCAACAGCCCGGTAACGCCGATCCTTTTGATGTGGGCGGGCTTTGGCCTGTTCAACACCATCGCCTATGTTCTGGTTGCCCGCGAGGCCGACCGGCTGGCACATGGACGTCGCGCCACGCTGCTGACGGAAGCCTTTGGCCGCATCATTTCCATGCCGCTGTCCTGGCATCACAAGCGCGGCACATCCAATGCCCTGCACACGCTTCTGCGCGCCGCTGAAACGCTGTTCGGCCTGTGGCTGGAATTCATGCGCACCCATCTGGCGACTGCCGTTGCCGTGGCCCTGCTCATCCCGACCGCCATCTCGATGGACTGGCGCCTCAGCCTCGTGCTGTTTGCGCTCAGCATCGTCTACTGGTTCATCGGCCGCATGGTGATGAAGCGCACCAAGGAGGGTCAGGCCTCCGTGGAAAGCCATTATCACAATGTCTTTTCCCACGTCAGCGATTCGATCAGCAACGTTTCGGTCGTGCATAGCTACAACCGCATCGAGCAGGAAACGCGGGCGCTGCGCGACTATACGAAAAACCTTCTGGCCGCCCAGTACCCGGTTCTCGACTGGTGGGCGCTGGCCGGCGCGCTGAACCGCACCGCCTCTACCGTGTCTATGGGCATCATCCTCGTTATCGGTACGGCGCTGGTACAGAAGGGCGAATTGAAGATCGGTGACGTCATCGCCTTTATCGGCTTCGCCAACCTGCTGATCGGCCGCCTCGACCTGCTGCGCCAGTTCGCCACCCAGATCTTTGAAGCCCGTGCCAAGCTGGACGACTTTTTCGTGCTGGAGGATTCTGTCGAGGAACGCGAAGAACCCGCCGGCCTTGCCGAACTCGGTCAGGTGCGGGGCAAGGTCGAATTCCGCAACGTCGATTTTTCCTTCGGCGGCTCGGCGCAGGGCGTGCACGATGTGTCCTTCGTCGCCAATGCCGGCGAGACGGTCGCCATCGTCGGCCCGACCGGCGCCGGCAAAACGACGCTGGTCAATCTGCTGCAGCGCGTCTACGAGCCGGATAATGGCAAGATTTTTGTCGACGGCGCCGATATCTCGACCGTGACCCGCAAATCGCTGCGCAACTCGATCGCCACAGTGTTTCAGGATGCCGGCCTGCTCAACCGTTCGATCAGCGAGAACATCCGGCTTGGACGCGAGGGTGCGACCGACGAGGAAATCATTGCGGCCGCAGAAGCGGCTGCCGCTGCCGATTTCATCCAGACCCGCCTAACCGGTTTCGACACCTCGGTCGGCGAACGCGGCAACCGCCTTTCGGGTGGCGAACGCCAGCGTATCGCCATCGCCCGCGCCATCCTCAAGAATGCGCCCATCCTGGTGCTGGACGAGGCGACCAGCGCGCTCGACGTGGAAACAGAAGCGCGGGTGAAGGATGCGATCGACCGGCTGCGCGAGAACCGCACCACCTTCATCATCGCCCACCGGCTTTCGACCGTGCGCGACGCCGACAAGGTCATCTTCCTCGAACAGGGCCGCATTGCCGAAATGGGTACGTTCGACGAACTCAGCGACAAGGGCGGCCGTTTCGCCTCGCTGCTGAAGACCAGCGGGCTTCTGACGGACGACACCAAAACCGCTGCGGAGTGAGTTTTTCCTGACAAGCTATTTTGATGCCCGCCCTTCTTGGCGGGCATTTTTGTGTGGGGTGCGGCATATCCCTTTTCCCCGCTCACGGGGAGAAGGTGGCGGAGCGACAGCGAGCCGGATGAGGGGCAGCCACACGCACCAAAATCTCGCACTTGCTGAAGCTCAGAAAGCTTGGGATTTTACCGTTGATTGCCAACGGATGAAGCGTTGATGCGCGGTCCCGATCAACCCACAACCAAACGCGCACGATCGCTTCGGCAAACCGATAATGATGCCGAAGCGAAGCTATGGAATGAATTACGCAATCGGCAACTCAACGGCGTCAAGCTCATGCGGCAATTTCCCATTGGCAGGTATTTTGCCGATTTTGCGTGCCGGGAAGCGCATCTGGTCGTGGAGGTCGATGGCAGCCAGCATTCCGGTAGCGCGCATGATCGGCACCGGGATGACGTCATGACCCAGGAGGGTTGGGCCATTCTGCGGTTCTGGAATGTTGATGTGCTGACTGAGACGGAGGCCGTTACGGAGACGATTGTCGCTGTGCTGGATGGCCGGTTGTTGGAAGCAGTCGAAACTGCCGAGATGCGTTTCATTCCGTGGCGGATAGGCTGAAGTTTTCTGTTCACCAAACAAGCCAGATGGCTTGGAGGTTGCCCCTCACCCTAACCCTCTCACCGTAAGAACGGGGAGAGGGGACGTGCCATGCTCGCCATCGGCGCTTGAGGCAACGGTAGTGCGGCATATCCCTTCTCCCCGTCATGACGGGGAGAAGGCGGCGGCAGCCGGATGAGGGGCACACTCTCCCCCAACAGAAAACCCGCCCTCCAGCCGGAGAGCGGGTTTTTCATAACATCAGCAGAAAGACAGGATCATTCCTCTGTCTTCTTGCGTGCCCTTGGCTTTGTCACCTTGGCAGGCTTTTCCGTCGCCGCTTCTTCAACCGCCGGCTTGGCAACACGGACAGGCTTTGCAGCGGCGACCCTGGCAGGCTTTTCCGCAACAGCCGTGGAAGCAATAACCGGCGCACCACCGCCCAAAACCGCCCCACCCGCTGCATCAAGTGCAGCGCCATTGACGGTCACCACCAGATCACCACCGGCAACCCGCTTGGCCGCAACCTTGAACGTGCCTTCCGGCAGCGTCAGGTCCAGTTCGAAACCGTCCCATTCGGCCGGGATGACCGGGTTGACCTGAAGACGGCCACCCTCGCGCTTGATGCCGAGAATGCCCTCGATAGCAGCACGGTAGAGCCAGCCTGCGGAACCGGTGTACCAGGTCCAGCCGCCACGACCCGTCAACTCGCCAACGCCATAAACGTCTGCAGCGATGACATAAGGCTCGACGCGGTACTGTTCGGCTGCGTCGGGTGTCAGCGCGTGGTTGACCGGGTTGAGGATCTGGAAAGCCTTCCAGGCATCCTCATTGCGGCCCTGCGCTGCCAGCGCCAGCACCACCCAGATGGCAGCGTGAGTGTACTGGCCACCGTTTTCACGCACGCCCGGCGGATAGGATTTGATGTAACCCGGATCCTGCGGCGTGTTGACGAAGGCCGGCGTGAACAGGCGGATGATACCGGCCTGTTCGTCGATCAGCTTTTCGACGACCGCATCCATGGCCTGTTTCGATCGTTCTGGATCGCCCTCGCCCGACAGCACGCTCCACGACTGGCCGAGGCTGTCGATGCTGCATTCGAGGTTTTCCGAAGAACCGAGCGGGCCACCATCGTCGAAATAACCACGACGATAATAGGTGCCGTCCCAGCCCGCCGTTTCCAGCGCCTGTTTCAGCGAGGCAAGATGTGCCGTCCAGCGTTTTGCACGCACCTTGTCGCCACGCTCTTCGGCAACGGTAACAAAGCTGCGCAGTGCGCTGGCGAGGAACCAGCCGAGCCAGACACTGGTGCCCTTGCCGCCCGAGCCGACGCGGTTCATGCCGTCGTTCCAGTCGCCACCGAGGATCAACGGCAGGCCGTTCGAACCGGTGCGCTCAATGGCAAGATCGAGTGCGATGGCGGCATGTTCGTAGAGGCTGACCTTTTCTTCCGTCACACCCGGCTCGAAGAAGATGTCGTGCTGGCCGGGGGCGAGCGCCTGACCGGTGAGGAACGGCAGTTCCTCGTCCAGCAGGCTCTTGTCGCCGGTGGCGGTGATGTACTGGTTGGCGGCATAAGCGAGCCAGACCACGTCATCGGCAATATTGGTGCGCACGCCGGCGCCGGTGGCCGGAAGCCACCAATGCTGCACGTCGCCTTCCTTGAACTGGCGCGAGGCGGCATTGATGATCTGCCTGCGAGCGAGAGACGGTTCGTGCACGAGGAAGGCCAGCGTATCCTGCAACTGGTCACGGAAGCCATAGGCACCGCTCGACTGGTAGAAGGCCGTGCGGGCCATGATCCGGCATCCCAGCGCCTGATAGGGCAGCCAGTGATTGACCATGTTGTTCAACGCCTTGTCCGGCGTCGAAATCTGCAGACGGCCGGTGAATTCCTGCCAGAAGGCACGGTTTTTCGCCAGAATGTCGGCAAAGACTTCGTCACGGATATCCGAGGCGTAACCTGCAGCTTCCTCGCGGGTAGCGGCATCGCCGAGCGCGTAGGTGACGATCTTTTCTTCACCCGGCGCGATCTCGACATCCCATGCGAGAGCCGCACACGGATCGCCATCCAGTTCCATGGCGCTACTGAGGGTAGCACCTGCAACGACGGCCGATGGCAGCGCCACCGAGCCATGACGGCCGACAAATTCGCGGCGGCTGGTGGTGAAGCCGGACGGGGTTTCGCTCGACGCGAAGAAGGCCGTGCGCTGGAAATCGTTGCTGAAGCGGTTGGTGGCGAACAGCGCGCCGCTTTCCTCGTCGCGGGCAGAGAGGATGAACGGTGCCGTGCGCTTGACGTTATAACCCAGCACCCATTCGACATAACCATAGACACGCAGGCGACGGGTTTCCGAACCGGAGTTGCGGATCTTCATCGACGACAGTTTGATCGGCCGCGTGCGGTCGACCGTCTGGGTGAGCTCGATCTTCAGGCTTTCGTCATCGGCCGAGAAGACCGAATAACCGAGGCCGTGGCGGGCTTCGAACTTCGTTGCCGGGCGACGCGACAGGCCGGCAAACGGCGTGTGGATCATGCCGCTGTCGAGGTCGGTCAGGTAGAAACCTTCGCCCGAGCGGTTGACGACCATGTCATTGCTCCACGGCGTCAGCTGGTAGTCACGCGAGTTCTGGCTCCAGGTATACCCGGCACCTTCAGCCGACACGTGGAAACCGAAATTCTCGTTGGAGATGACGTTGATCCACGGCTGCGGCGTTGTGCCGCCACCGTTGAGACGCACGACATATTCCGAACCATCCTTGGAGAAACCGCCGAAACCGTTCCAGAAATCGAGATCGGCTGGTGCTTCACCGGCAACGGGTGCTGCAAAGTTTTCAGCCGACAGCAGGGTCTGACGGTTGGCGTCGGCCGTGGCCGAAGTCGGCGTCAGGGCTGCAGCGCGGGTGACCTGATCGATGATCTTGCCGTTGCGGGCGTGAAGAACGACGCGGGAGGCGGCAATCAGCGCTGCCCAGGTTTCTTCGTCCATCAGGTCCCGACGCAGCGAGAAGACGTGTTCGCGGGCACCTTCGGTCTGCCCGAGCTTGCGGATGTTTTCGCTGAGCTGGTCGATGGCGTGTTGCATGTCCTGCGCATAGGAGGCAGGTTTTTCGTTGACGATGACCAGATCGAGCGTGAGGCCGCGCGACCGCAGATATTCCTGCGCGGAAAACGCTTCCTTGGCGACTTCCATGTCCATTTCGTCATTGATGCGCAGGGTCAGGATCGGGTGATCGCCCGAGATCGACTGCGCCCACAACATGGACTGGCGGCCAAGGCCGGTTTCCAGCGTGGCGGTATCGGCGCGCAGGTTCATGTCCGGATAGACAAGGTAACGGCCGATCTGCTGGAAGGCAGCGGCCTGCTGCGAGTTGATGCCGATATGGCGCATCTGCACCTGAACGCGGGTCCAGGCCTGTGTCAGTTCGTGACCGAAGGCATCGGCATGGCGATAGCGCTCGATCGCAACGTCGAGTTCCTCGCGGATCGGGGCCGCGATGGTCCAGAAGATCACCGTTGCCTTCTTGCCGGCCGGCACGCGCACGACGCGGCGCAGCGACATGATCGGATCGAGGGTGAAACCGTCCGTGCCCGAAAGCGTCGCATCCTGATCGAAAGCGGCGGCTTCCGACAGGTTGCGACCACGGCCGAGGAAGCGGCGACGGTCGGTTTCGAATTCGGTCGGACGCGACGAGCCGGCATTGTCGGCGGCAAGATGCGCCACCCACATCGAGGCATCGCCCGATGAACGCTTGTTGCGCGTTGCACGGATGACATCGCCACGACGGCCGATCTCGGTCTTCACGAACATGCGCGAGAACACCGGATGGGCGCTGTCGTCATTGTCGTGGGCGATGACCGGTTCGAGATAGGACGTCACTTCGATGTAGCGGTCTTCGGTGCCGGTGTTGAGCAGCGTCAGGCGGCGGCCTTCGGCATCGTGCTCGGTGGCGACGATGCATTCGACCGTGCTGGTCAGCGTGCCGACCGTCTTGTGGAATTCGGCCTTTTCGTCACCGAAGATGGCCTTGGTTTCCTCGCCTTCGATACGGCGCGGTTCCGCGGTCGTCGACCACCACTGATTGGTGGCAGTGTCGCGCAGGAAGAGGAACTGGCCCCAGCGATCCTCGGTGGCATCGGGCTTCCAGCGGGAAACGGACAGGCCGTTCCAGGTGGCGTAACCGGTACCGGTTGCCGTCAGCATGGTCGAATAGTGACCGTTGGAGAGGAACACCAGCTGGCGATCCTGCACGGCCGGATCGGTGATGGTGCGGATCTCCGAGCGCAACAGTTCGCCCTGGCCGCTGCCGGGGGTCTCTTCGTGCTTGGCGCTCATGACCGGCACTTCGCGCGGTGCCTTTTCCTGTAGCAGCAGTTCGGCGGCTTCGATCACCGGATCGGCGTGGAAGAGCTCGCGCAGGCGACCATTGAAAACGACGTTGGCAATGGCCGCGATCGACATGCCATGGTGGTGTGCATAATAGTTGTAGACCACTGCACAACGCTTGCCTTCCGGCACGCGGGTCGGCGTGAAATCGACGGCATCGTGAAAACCGTATTTGCCGAGCGCACCGACGGCGCGCAGCTTTTCGAGGTTCTCCAGCGCCGCATGCGGAGCATACTGGCTGGCGAGGATCGAGGCGTAAGGCGCGATGACGGCGTTCTGGCCGAGACCACGTTTAAGGCCGAGCGAAGGCACGCCGAAATTGGTGTACTGATAGTTCAGCTGATGGTCGCGGGCATTGAAGGCCGCTTCCGAAATGCCCCACGGAATACCCAGACGGCGACCGTGGTTCATCTGTTCGAGAACGATCAGGTTGTTGGTCTGGTTGAGAATGCCACCCTGACGCTCCTGCATGACGAGCGGCGGCATCAGGTATTCGAACATCGAACCCGACCACGAGATCAGCGCACCACGCGAACCGATCGGCACGACCTGACGGCCGAGGCGGTACCAGTGTTCGGTCGGCAGGTCACCCTTGGCGATGGCGAACAGGCTGGTGAGGCGGCATTCCGACGCCAGAAGGTCGTAGCAGGCTTCGTCGAGTTCGTTTTCCTCGGCACGGTAACCGATCGATAGAAGACGACGGTCCTTGTTGTAGAGGAAGGTGAAATCCATAGAGAAGGCGAGCGAGCGGGCCTTGTCGCGCAAAACGGCGAGGCGCTTGCGCATCAGTTCCAGCGTCGAATGATCGAAGGTCGTGTCGGCGATATGGGCTTCGCAGGCAGCGACCAGATATTCCGTCCAGCGCACCACTTCGCCCGACTGCGTTGATCCGACCTCATGATCGAGATTGACGGCAAGCTTCTGGATGTCACGCGCAAGCACGGACAGGTTGATGATGCGGATCGAGGCGAATTCGTGCTCGCGCTTGACGGCGGCCAGCGCGCTGGCAAAACCGGCGATACGCTCTTCCAGACGACGGCGCAGCGGACGCACGGTCTTGCGATCGTCCGGCAGGGCCTTCAGGTTTTCGCTCAAGATACCGGCGACGTCGCCGATGCCATCGAGATTGCCCTGAAGATGCGCGGACGGGGCTTCGGCCCATTCGCGGCAAGCCGACGAAATGGCGATCAGGTGACCGGCAAGGTTGCCGCTGTCGACGGTAGAGACATAACGGGCGCCAAGCGTCTTCAACGTGTCGGTATAATACCAGTTGAACAGATGGCCGCGATGCTTGTCCATCTTCTCGACGGTGGCGAGCGTGTTTTCGATACGCTCGACGGTCTCGCTGAAGCTGATCCAGCCGAAATGGCGGGCCGAAACGGTGGAGAGGAGATAGACGCCAATATTGGTGGGCGACGTGCGCTTGGCAATGATCGGTTCCGGACGCTCCTGAAAATTGTCCGGCGGCAGGAAATTCTGCTCTTCGGTCACAAAGGTCTCGTAATACCGCCAGGTGCGGCGCGAGATCTTGCGCAGTTCGACGGCAACCGGCTCGGGCACGAACAGGCGGTCTTCGGTTTCGGCCGACTGGCTGACATACCATGCGACCAGAGGCGATAGCACCCAGAGGGTGACGAAGGGCAGGCCGATAAGGAACGCGTTATCTTCCGGCAGCGCCGCAAGGAACAGCGCCAGCAGCGCCACCACGGGGGCGTGCCACATCTGCCGGTAATAATCGAGCGGGCTGCCCTGTGCGGCGCCCTGGATGGAGGCGGCGGTGCGCCATTCCAGCATCAGCTTGCGGCTGACGAACAGGCGGTAGAGCGAACGCACGATGGCATCGGTCATCATGCAGGCCGAATCGGCGATGAAGACAATGCGCAGCGCGACCTGCGCATTGGCGTCGCGCACATCCGTCCACAAGGAATGGAAATGCGCACGCGGCACAATATCGGTCGAGCCCGGTACGATGCCGCGGATCAGCGACAGGGTCGGTGCGACGAACAGCATGAAGATCAGCAGGATCTGCCAGATCAGGGCGCCGAGCGGCGACATGAAATACCAGCCGAGGACGGAAGCGAAGAACCAGGCGATCGGGGTGAGCGAGCGGCGCAGGTTGTCGATCATCTTCCAGCGGCCGAGCGCGGTGACGCCACGGGCCGGATCGAGGATGTAAGGGATGAGCTGCCAATCGCCACGCGCCCAACGATGCTGACGCGACACTTCGACCTCGTAACGGGTCGGGAAATCCTCGACCAGTTCAACGTCGGTGATCAAGGCGCAGCGCGAGAACGAACCTTCGAGAAGGTCGTGGCTGAGAACGGCGTTTTCATCGATACGGCCACGCAGCGCGTGTTCGAATGCATCGACGTGATAGAGGCCCTTGCCGGTGAAGGAACCTTCGCCGGTCAGGTCCTGATAAACGTCGGAAACGGTGAAGACATAAGGATCGACGCCGCGGCTTGCGGAATAGATGCGCTGGAAGACAGAAGCATCCTTGCCGGTCGTCAGCGACGGGGTAACGCGCGGCTGCAGAAGGCCGTAACCCTGCACGACGCGGCCGGTGCGCGGATCGTGAACCGGGCGGTTCATCGGGTGATGCGCCTTGCCGACCAGCTTGGTGACGGCGTCGCGCATCAGGCGCGTATCGGCATCGAGCGTCATCACGTACTGGACGTTTTCCGGCACGGTATTGGCGCCGGCCATATAGGTCGTGTCCTTGTCGCCACGCAGCAGCATGTTCAATTCATGCAGCTTGCCGCGCTTGCGCTCCCAGCCCATCCATGCGCCTTCCGACGGATTATAGAGGCGGCGGCGATGCAGCAGGAAGAAGCGCGTGCCTCCATCGAAGGCGTAACGGGCGGAAAGGTTGGCGACTTCGCGCTTGGCATATTCCAGAACTTCGAGATCGCCTTCGGCTTCCTCGACCTGGGCGTCGCGCCAGTCGCTGAGCAGCGCAAAATAGACTTCGCCGCGCGGATTGGCGAGGTAATGGACTTCGAGATTGCGGACGAGTTCATCGACCGTATCGCGGTTGTTGATGAGGCACGGCACAACGACGAGCGTGCGGGCATCTTCCGGCACGCCGGCCTTGAATTCGTAACCGACCAGACGCGCGGGCTTCACCACATAGGTGACCAGCGTGTTGAAGAGACCGGTGGCACCTTCCGATGCCGGCAGTGCAAACATGACGAGGAAAAGCAGAATGACCGGCCAGGACATGCCGGCGGCGCCAAGGAAATAACCGACAATGCCGAGAACCAGTGCGGTCAGCAGCAGGACCGGGCCGGCAACGGAGAGCCAGCGCATGCCCTGCACCCTGGCAAGGAAGGACTGCCAGGGATCGCGCTTGTAGCCGATCGCCTTTTCCAGATCCTCGTTATACATGCCGACAAGGAAGGCGCCGACATTGGCCTTGTGCGGATCGGCGTCAGGCGCATTTGCCGCTTCCTCGGCCAGCCGGATGGCTGCCTTGGCGACATCGATTTCCGACTTCTTGGTCTTGCGGGCAAGCTTTTCGACACGGTTGCGGTAGGAGTTGCGCGAACCGAAATCGAGAACCTGGTAATCGCTCTGATCGCGGAAAACCTGATCGACGAGGCAGACCTCTTCGAACCAGACGCTCCATTCGGTATCGTCGATCTCACGCAGGCTCTTGATGATATTGCCCATCGTGACATTGCCTGATGACAGGCGGTTATGCTCCGCCATCATCACGTCTTCAGCGTCCATGCCGGCGCGGCGCATGCGCTCGTCCAGCCATTCCAGCGCAAAACCCTGATTCTGCGGCGCGTTGCGCAGGCGGTAGAGGAATTGCGTATTGAACGTGTTGTCTTCCGTCTGCGGCTCAAGCTGCTTCAGGAGATCGGCGCTGGCAGCCGGGTCATTGAGGCGGATGATTTCATCGGCAGCCTGATTGGCCTTGAGGCGCATGTTACGCGAACGATCGACACGCACCGCAATACGGCGGGCATTTTCAACCAGCACGAAACGCAGGAAGGATGGCAGCGCCCAGAGCTCGCCGATCTGCAGCGGCTGATGGACCTGAAAACCTTCGGTGATAGCGGTGAGCTTTTCGCGCGAAACGGTGCTGTGGGTGTGGCCGACATAGAGCCATGCCATGACCAGAACGCGCGGCAGCTCCATATTGCCGACCTTCATCGTCGGCAGCTGGCGATAGAATTTCTTCGGGAAGTCACGGCGGACTTCCTGAATGGCTTCCTCGACGATGTAGTGGTTATCGATCAGCCATTCGGCGGCCGGCGTGATCGTCGCCCCGGCATCCACGTCCTTCGCGGTCTGGCGGTAGACTTTCAGGATCTCCGCCTCGTTCTCGCGATGGCGCTCGCGGAAGGAGAACTCCATCAAACCGGGCAGGGTCTGCGTTCCGTCGCGCGCCAGCGCTTCCCCGCATTCGCGCAGCTCCTCTATCGTCAGATAGGTGGAGCGGATCGCCTCGTTATGGTCGATCTGTCTGGTATCGGTTTCGCGAGGGGCGGTCGGGGTATTATGAAAGGACATGTCTCGGCTTCTGAAAGAGGAATGTCGTCGTCGGGATTGGCGCTCTGCCGGATCAAAAGGGTCCGGCGGCCCCATCTGTCATTTCGCTGCAGGCATCATCCGGACATCATCCGAACGACGCTGCGAGCACGGAGGAGATAGGGGGCAAGCGCAATATGGCAAATCGAAAGACAGCAACGGCCCACCTGTTCCTCCCGGATAATAAGGATTGACCGGTCTAAAACCGTCGGCCTGAATGAAACCTGAACGTATTCAGCTGCTTGGAACACAGATTGCTATGCTTTCATGACCGGTGAAAGACGAACACCACATTCCCCCTCATGGTGACCACATCCGGAACCTGTTGACCGAGGCGAGCCTTGCCGGATACCAACATGTATCGGAAAGAAAATGCCGCATTTCAGGGCTTTTCAGTGATGCAGAAGAAAGGAAGAACGATGACGATCCAGTTTTCCAACTATATGCCGGAAGTACTGGCGACGCGACGTTTTCTGCACGAAAATCCGGAACTCGGTCTTTCGGAATTCAAGACCTCCGATTTTATCGCAGCCCAACTCACGGCACTCGGCTACGAGGTGACGCGTGGCCTCGGCCAGACCGGCGTCGTCGGCACGCTCCGCAACGGCGACAGCTCTCGTTCTATCGGCATCCGCGCCGATATCGACGCGCTGCCGATCCATGAGGAAACCGGGCTGGACTATGCCAGCAAGAACGAAGGCCTGATGCATGCCTGCGGCCATGACGGGCATACCGCGATGCTGCTCGGAGCGGCAAAAATCCTTGCTGAGCGCCGCAATTTTGATGGCACGGTGCATTTGATCTTCCAGCCGGCCGAGGAAAACTTTGGCGGCGCCAGACTGATGATCGAGGACGGGCTGTTTGAAAAATGCCCGTGCGATGCCGTGTTCGGCTTGCACAACGACCCCGCCCTGCCCTTCGGCCATATCGTCGTGCGCGACGGGCCGATCATGGCGGCCGTCGATGAATGCAGGATCGTCGTACATGGCCATGGCGGCCACGGCGCCGAACCGCAGGATGCTTCCGACCCGATCGTTGCCGGCGCCAGCATCATCATGGCCCTGCAGACCGTCGTTTCACGCAATGTGCATCCGCTCGATTCGGCCGTCGTCACCGTCGGCGCCTTCAATGGCGGCAAGGCGAGCAATGTCATCCCCGAGCGTGCCGAAATGGTGTTGACCATCCGCTCCTTCGACCCGAAAACCCGCGATCTGCTGGAAGAGCGTATTCGCAAGGTGGCGGAAGGACAGGCGGAAAGCTATGGCCTGCGCGCCGAAGTGATCTACGAGCGCGGCTATCACCCGACCGTCAACCACGAGGCCGAGACCGCCTTCATCCGCGATCTCGCTCGAAAGGTGATCGGCGAGGACAAGGTTCAGGATCTGCCGCGTCCTTCCATGGGGGCGGAAGATTTTGCCTATATGCTCAGCGAGCGGCCGGGTACCTATTTTCTGCTGGGCACCAAACGCACCGAAAACGACCCGCCGCTGCACCACCCGCGCTTCGATTTCAACGACGAGGCGCTACCGATCGGCACCGCATTCTGGGTGGATGTCGCGGAAAACTGGCTGAAGGCCTGAACCCGAAAACAAAAAACCTCCCGCGCCCAACGCGGGAGGTTTTTCATATGAACTGATATGGCTTTACTTTTAAGGGAAAAGCCCGAGCGTAACGCCGCAGACAAAGGCGAATGCGGCCGTGACAAGCACGGCATGCAGGGCAGACTGCCACTTGCCGGAACGTCCGGAAAGATGCCGGGGCGCATGTGTATCGAGATGCCGCATGATATCCTCCAGCCATAGACGCTCTCAATTGAGCTGATACCATCCTATCTTAACTCTACCAGTTCGATAGAGATAAACTTGCGCGACCACCGGCCTGCCTTAGAAAATCCTTTTTCGTATGAGGCAGAATTCGGTATTTTGAAGAGGATTTTGCTAGAACCTCACGGTGTGTAAAAAAACTGTAAAAATTCGGGAGCTGCGGGAATGACGGTGGATATCGATGCGATCGTGATAGGGGCAGGCGTGATTGGCCTTGCCACGGCGCGGGAACTGGCAATCGCAGGTTTGTCCGTGATCGTTCTCGAAAGCACCGACGCGATCGGTACCGGCACATCATCCCGCAACAGCGAGGTTATCCATGCCGGGCTGTATTATCCGCAAGGAAGCCTGAAGGCACGGTTTTGCGTCGAAGGGCGGCGCAGGCTTTACGATTATTGCGAAAGCCATGGCGTGGCGCACCGCCGCTGCGGCAAACTGATCGTTGCCAACAGTGACGATGAAGTGGCGGTGCTTGAAGGTTTGAAAGCCAAGGGCGAGGCCAATGGCTGCGACGACCTGCGGATGATTTCGGGCGAAGAAGCAAGACAGCTGGAGCCGGCACTTTCCTGCATGGCAGCATTGGTGTCGCCCTCAACCGGCATTATCGACAGCCATGGTTACATGCTGGCGCTGCGCGGCGATGCCGAGGAAAACGGTGCCGCGATCGCGCTGATGTCACCGTTCAAGCGAGCAGAGGTGACGGGTAGCGGCTTCACGGTTTTTGTTGGTGGCGCGGAAACGATGTCGCTGACCTGCCGGTTTCTGGTCAATGCCGGTGGCCTGCATGCTTCGCAAGTCGCCTCAAGGATCGACGGGCTTTCGCCGGCCCTCGTGCCCGAAACCCGTTATGCCAAGGGCAATTATTTCATGCTTTCCGGCCGCGCACCATTCAACCGGCTGATCTACCCTGCCCCGCATGCGCATGGGCTGGGTGTGCACCTGACGCTCGACATGGGCGGACAGGCACGGTTCGGACCGGATGTGGAATGGGTGGAAGAGATCGATTACGCAGTCGATCCGCGCCGTTCGGATGGTTTTGCCGAAGCCGTACGCCGTTATTGGCCGGCTATGCCGGACGATGCGCTGACACCCGGCTATTCGGGAATCAGGCCAAAGATCGGCGATCCGAATGCACCCGCGTCGGACTTTCGCATCGACGGGCCGGAGGTTCACGGCATTGCGGGACTGGTCAACCTTTTCGGCATCGAAAGTCCGGGACTGACGTCATCGCTGGCAATTGCCATGGAGCTGCGCTCACGCCTGGGCGACGGCTGACAGTGATGAGGCCGTATTGGAGCGCACCACCGCCTTGATCGGAAGGTGATCCGAGGCGATACGGGCAAGCGCGCTGTCATGCACATGCACGCGCTCGATCAGACCGGCGCGGTTGCTCATGATGCGGTCGAGCGCCAGAACCGGCAGTCGCGACGGAAAACTCGGCACCGCCTTCGGCGTACCGCCAAATACACTTGCCAATCCGTGCAGAGACGAACGGTCACCAAGGCGCCATTCGTTAAGATCACCAAGCAGCACCGTCGGCTGTTCGTGGCGCGAGCCCATGATGTCGAGGATCATCCGTGTCTGCTGGTGGCGGGAGCGATGCAACAGGCCGAGATGAGCGGCGATGATGCGCAGCGTCGCGCCATTGTTGAACTCGATTTCGGTGACGAGGCAGCCGCGCGGCTCGAGCCCCGGCAGTTTAACCTGATGCACATCGCGCACCAGACCTTCGCGAAACAGCACGACATTGCCGTGCCAGCCATGCGCCCGCGTCACACCCGAAACAGGAACAGGCGTCAGGCCCGTTTCACGCTCCAGCCAGTGCAGATCGAGCAGACCACGGCGTTCACCGAACCGGGTATCCGCCTCCTGCAGCGCCACGACATCGGCACCGATCTCGCGGATGACATGGCTGGTGCGCTCGGGATCGAAACGGCCATCGACGCCGACGCATTTGTGGACATTGTAGGAGGCAACAAGCATGCCTTCCGCAGGGTCATGCGGATGAGGACCAGTATCGCGTTTCTTGCGATTGCGGATGGAGGCGATAATGCTCGCCGGAAGATTGTCGCGCTTGCTGCGGATGGGTTTGGTCATCGCTGGCAATCCTTTGACTGATAAAATACCCTAGCCGCCCGAGCGTTCCATTTTCGTTAAATGCCAGCTTCGTTAACGGCAGGTTGGGTCAAAGATAAGGCGAACCGAGCCACAGCACCCTTTCCAGCAGACGCACGACAAAGGGGCGGTTGCGCAGGCCTTCCAGCGTCACGGCCGACGCGGTTTCGATCGTCTGGTCGATGCGTTTTTCCAAAGCTACGGCAAAATCACGATCCAGCACTTCAAGATCCACCTCGAAGTTCAGCCGCAGCGAGCGAGGGTCGAGATTGGACGAACCGACATAGGCCCAACAGCCATCGATGGCCATCAGCTTGGAATGATTGAAGGCGCCGGTGGCCCGCCAGATGCGGCAGTAATTCTTGAGGATCTGGTCGAACTGCGCGGTCATGGCGCGGTCGACGAGGGTGAGATTATTGGTTTCCGGCACGACGATATCGACGGTGACCCCACGTCTTGCGGCGGTGATCAGCGCGGTGATCAGTTCGCGGTCGGGCAGAAAGTAGGGCGAGACGATGCGGATGGATTTGCGCGCCACCGAAAACGCGCCCATCAGCATCTTGTGATTGGTTTCGTTGCTGCGATCCGGCCCTGAACCGACGGCGCGCACCAGAACCGGATCGCCCGGCAGTTTTTCCGGGGCTGTGACCTGCCAGGCATCGCTATCGAGCACTTCACCGGAAGCGAACTGCCAGTCTTCCGAGGCAATGGCAAAAAGATCGGTGACGACCGGCCCGGTGACACGGAAATGGGTATCGAAAGCGCATTTGTCGCCGGAGATTTCAGCGGAAAAGCCTTCGCGGATATTGATCCCGCCGGTGAACGCCACCGTGCCATCGACGATCATGATCTTTCTGTGGGTGCGCAGGTTGGCGTAGGGCAGGCGCAGGCCCATGATGACATTGCCGTTAAAAACTTCGACGGCGACGCCACCATCGCGCAGCATGCCCAGAATGCTCGGCACCGAATAGCGGGCGCCCACCGCATCGATCAGCACCCGGACCTCAACGCCGCGCTGAACGGCCGTGATCAAGGCTTCGGCGAAGCGCGTGCCGATGCGATCCCTGTCGAAAATATAGGTTTCCAGAAGAATGCTGCGCCGTGCCGAGGCGATCGCATTGAGCATCGCACCATAAGCCTTGTCGCCGGTATCGAAGACGTCGATCGTGTTGCCGGTGGTGAAGGCATGGCGGGCGACGCGGTCTCCCAGCGTTTTCATGGCAAGAAAACGATGACCGAAGTGCGTGGTGACCGTTTCGGACGCGACATCATAGGCTTCCAGATGCGCAAAGGCACCGTACTGGACGCGCGATCGCTGGAAACCCAAAACGTTGCGGCGGATGCGGTTGACGCCGGCAATCAGATAAAGGAGCGCGCCGATGAAGGGTGACAGGATGATGACGCCGACCCAGCCGATGGCAGAGCGGACTTCCTCCTTGTTCATCGTCGCATGGATGGCCGCCGGCACGCCCATCACGATCGACAGGACGAGGAAAATATGCGGCCAGTAGGCGTAAAATGTTTCAAGCATGCTGGCAATATAGGCGCGGGCACCAAGCGTGCAATGCGGGCCGCATGACATAGTCATACGGCCCGGTCACAAGACGGTTTTTCCGTTCGTTTGCTTTACTTGGAGGCCATTGCGGCAACCGGCGGCTCGGCGCCTTCCGGGATCGGGCTGGTATAGATGATGCCCTTCTGGCGGCGTTTCAGATCCGCCCAAGCGGCATCGCGCAGCTGTTCGCTCTGCAGCGCGGCAAGGCCGGTGGCGGCCATAACCTTGGCGGTCGTTACCATGCCCTTGTGGGCAAGCGGGCTTTTTCCCTGCGTCACGACCTGCCATGTGTGCAGCTGCGTGCCGATGGCAAGCGTCGGGCCGTAGGCCTGAACCGTCGGCACCACCCAGCTGACATCACCGACATCGGTGGAGCCACCCATCTGTTTGAGGCGGGTATGCGCGGGCAGGACAAAATTGGCGAGCGGGATATCTCGCTCATCCAGTTCTTCCTGGCGCCAGCTGGCGGCGATATCTTCCGGCGTCAGCGTGGCACGGATTTTTTCCGCGAAGGCGATATCGGTGGCATCGAATTCCGGCGTACCGACGCTGTCCCAGATGTCCTGCATCGTGTCCATCAGCGGCGTGTTGACCATCAGGTTCGAAACGCCGGCGAGAATGGTGCTTTCCATGGTGGTTTCGGTCATCAAGGCCGCACCCTGCGCTACCTTCTTGACGCGTTCGATCAGCGACAAGAGGCCCGGCAGATCGGGAGCGCGCACCACGTAACGCACCTTGGCATAAGCCTGAACGACATTGGGCGAGATGCCGCCGGTATCGAGCACGGCGTAATGAATACGGCAATCCTGCTGCATGTGTTCGCGCAGATAATTGACGCCGACATTCATCAGCTCGACGGCATCGAGCGCCGAGCGGCCAAGTTCCGGCACGGCGGAGGCATGGGCGGCACGGCCGTGGAAGACAAAATCGATGCGGCAGTTTGCAAGCGAGGTTTCGCGCTGCACGCCGGCAAAATTGCTCGGGTGCCAGCTGATGGCGATATCGACATCCTCGAAAGCGCCGGAGCGCACCATGAAGGCCTTTGCGGCGCCACCCTCTTCGGCCGGGCAGCCGTAATAGCGCACACGGCCGGGCGTGCCGGTGGCTTCGAGCCAATCCTTCAGCGCCGTGGCGGCAAGCATGGAGGCGGAGCCGAGCAGGTTATGGCCGCAGCCATGGCCGTTGGCACCCGCCACCAGCGGATCATGCGCCACTTCGCCGGCCTTCTGGCTGAGGCCGGCCAAGGCATCGAACTCGCCGAGGAATGCAATGACCGGGCCGCCCTCGCCCGCTTCGCCGATCAGTGCGGTGGGAATACCGGCAACCTTGTCGGTGATGGCAAAACCCTGCGCTTCCAGCATTTCGCGGTGTGCTGCGGCAGACAGCGTTTCCATGTAGCAGGTTTCAGGCGTTTCCCAGACGCGGTTGGCGAGCTCGGTGAAAACCTCCTTCTTCTTTTCGATCGTATCGAAGACCTGAGGAAGGTTGCTGCTGCTCGTCATGTCGTGTCACCTGCACTGGAAATAATAAGGGAGCCGAACCGTAACCTACCGCTCGGCTTCGGCCAACTGCCGAAATTGTTTTGATGCCAACAGTTTTTCCAGACGTGCCCAACCCTCGCCGGATGGCAGACCGAAACGCAGATTTTCTGGGCGCTCGGAAAAGGGGCGAACGAGGATGCCGGCCTCGCCGAGTTGCTGGAACAAAGCGGATGCATAGGGGTGTCGCACCAACCGGAACAACGTCGTGCCGCCGACGATTTTTAGGCCCGCATCGGTGAGAAGATCATCGAGCCGCGCAGCATCGGCTTTCAATACTTCGCGCATGCCATTCTGCCAGTTGCGATCGGCAAGCGCCTGACCGGCAATCTGCAGCGCCGGACCGGAAATCGCCCATGGACCGAGACGCGCTTCGATGCGACGCACATCGTCCGGTGTCGCCAGCGCAAACCCGAGACGCAGGCCGGCAAGCCCGTAGAACTTGCCGAAGGAGCGCAGCACGGCAAGGGCGGGGCCGATATCGCCTGCCACACTGTGACCGGCGGGCACGACATCCATGAAAGCTTCGTCAACGACCAGAAGTCCACCCTTTGAAGCCATATGCGCGGCAAGGCGCAACAGCTCCGTGCGCTCGATCAACCGCCCATCCGGGTTGTTGGGATTGACGACGAGAGCGAGATTGGCCGCGAACAGATCCTCGAAATTTTGGGTCTCGGTGAGATCGAAACCGGCGAGACGGGCCATGCGGGCATGTTCCGCATAGGTGGGTGACAGGATGGCGGCGTTTGCGCCGGGCCGCACGCTGCCGCCAAACGCGGCTTCGACCAGAAGCGGCAGAAGGATCTGCGTTCCGGGTGCCGCCGCCACATTGTCCGCCGAGGGTGCACCGTAAACGACGGCCGCCTCGCCTTTGAGCGATCGAAGGGCCGATGGTTCAGGCAGGCGGCAGAAAGCGGTGGAAGCGATATCCGAATGCGGATAGGCATGCGGATTGATACCGGTGGACAGATCGATCCAGGGTTTTGGCGCACGCGGGAAGCGGGCGTCCGCCCCGGCCAGATTGCCGCCGTGATCGATTTTTATATCTGCCAGGGGTTCAATATTTCGCCGCATGTTTTTTACGCTCGCCTTTTTCTCCCTGCTTATTGAACGGCTCTGCGGTTATCCGCAATGGCTGGTGCGGACGATCGGCCATCCTGTCATCTGGATCGGCAACATGATCGGCGGGCTGGACAAAAGGCTGAACCGGCCGGAGCAGAGTTTTGCGCGGCGCAAGATGATGGGCGTAGTGGCGCTGATCTGCATTCTCGGCAGCGTGATTGTGGTGACCGCGGGCCTAGGCTGGCTGCTGGGCGGCTCGCTTGTCGATTTTGCCGTTCTTGCGGTAATAGCATCCAGCCTGACGGCCCAAAAAAGCCTCGAAGACCACGTTCTGGCGGTCGCCGACGCGCTGGATGCAGACGGATTGGTGGCCGGCAGAAAAGCCGTGTCGATGATCGTCGGCCGCGACCCGGACCAGCTGGACGAACCTGCCGTCTGTCGCGCCGCCATCGAGAGCCTTGCGGAAAACTTTTCCGATGGCATTACCGCACCTGCCTTGTGGCTCGGGATCGGCGGACTGGCGGGCGGTGCCGCCTACAAGGCCACCAATACCGCCGACAGCATGATCGGCCACCGCAGCGAACGTTACGAGGCCTTCGGCTGGGCAGCAGCTCGTTTCGACGACCTGATCAACCTTCCGGCCTCGCGCCTGACGGCGCTTCTTTTCGTTCTCGCCGCGTTTTTCGTGCCCGGCGCGTCCGCGAAGGATGCATGGAAAACCGTATGGCGTGATGCAGGAAAACACCGCTCGCCGAATGCCGGCTGGCCGGAAGCGGCGATGGCCGGCGCTTTGGGGCTGGCACTGGCAGGCCCCCGCGTTTACGGCGGCACTCTGGTACCCGACCATTTCATGGGGGCCGGCGGACGCCGCGAAGCAATGCCGACCGATATTCGTAAAGCGCTGAAACTGGCGCGTTTCGCCGATATCTTGATGATCGCCTTTTTCGGCCTGCTGGCTCTTGCCGGCCTGGCTATTTCGCGAGCCTGAGCAACGCCTCGATATCGAGATGTTTTTCCATATGCTGCGCCAGCCGGTCCAGAACCTCATCCACTCCGGCTTCGTAATCGATGGTCGACGCCTTACCACCAAGACGTTGCAACCATGCCGAACGCTGGCGGTCATCGGCAAACAGGCCGTGGACATAAGTGCCGAAGACCCGGCCATTTTTCGCGGTCGCACCATCGGCAGCACCGGCAATCCGTGCAAAGGGTCGTTCGCAATCAGATCCGGTCGTCTGGCCGATATGCATTTCATAGCCGGCAAATGAAATGCCGTCAGCGCTGATGCCGGTGACAGCCTCAAGGCGTTTTTCGCTGGAAAGCGTGGTGTCCACATCCAGCAGGCCAAGGCCCTCCACCGTAGCGGAAACGCCTTCCATGCCATCGGGATCCCGCACCGTGCGGCCCAGCATCTGGTAACCGCCGCACAGGCCAAGCACATAGCCGCCACGTCGCACATGGGCAGCAAGATCGATATCGAAGCCAGCCGCCTTGAAGGTTTCGAGATCCGATATGGTCGCCTTCGAGCCTGGCAGAAGCACAAGATCGGCATCGGCCGGCAAAACTTCGCCGGGGCGCACCCGGATGACATCGACATCCGCTTCGGCATCGAGCGGATCGAGATCGTCGAAATTGGAAATATGCGGCAGGACCGGCACGGCGATGCGGATTTTGGCGCCCGTCTTGTCGATAGCGGCAGCATCGAGCGCCAGAGCATCTTCGGCCGGCAGGCGGCGGGCTTCACTGAAGAAAGGCAACAGGCCAATCTGTTGCCAGCCGGTATGCGCTTCGATCATCGCCATACCATCGGCAAACAGGGTGGGATCACCGCGAAACCGGTTGACGATAAAGCCTTGGATCATCGCCGCGTCTTCCGCATCCAGCACCAGTTTGGTGCCGGCAATGCTGGCAATGACGCCGCCGCGGTCGATATCGCCGATCAGGATGACCGGCACATCGGCAGCGCGAGCAAAGCCCATATTGGCAATGTCGTTGCGGCGCAGATTGACTTCCGAGGCGCTGCCGGCGCCTTCGACCAGAACGATATCGGCCTGTGATTTCAGAAGTTCAAAGCTTTCCATGACACGCGGCATCAACGCCGCCTTCATGCCCTGATATTCGGATGCTTTCGCATTGCCCTGCACGCGGCCCTGCACCACGACCTGCGCCCCGACCTCGCTCTGCGGTTTCAGCAGAACCGGGTTCATATGCACCGACAGCGGCACCTTTGCCGCCCGCGCCTGCAGGGCCTGCGCGCGGCCGATCTCGCCGCCATCCGCCGTCACCGCCGCGTTGTTGGACATGTTCTGCGGCTTGAACGGCTGCACTTTGAGGCCACGATTGGTCAGCGCACGCGCAAGGCCTGCGACAAGCAGCGACTTGCCGACATCCGAGCCGGTTCCCTGAAACATCAGCGCGCGTGCGGTCATGATTTTTTAAAACTCGATGCCGGACTGGGCTTTTACGCCCGCCTTGAAGTGATGTTTGACCAGCGACATTTCGGTCACCGTATCGGCCGCCTCGATCAAGGCAGGCTTGGCATTACGGCCGGTGATGACGACATGCAGGTCCTCGCGGCGTGCCTTCAGCGAGGCGATGACGACATCGAGGTCGAGATAATCGTAACGCAGCGCGATGTTGAGTTCATCGAGCAGAAGAAGCCCGATGGACGGATCGGCCATCAGTTCCTCAGCCTTGGCCCAGGCGCGTTCGGCGGCCGCGACATCGCGCTTCAGGTCCTGCGTTTCCCAGGTAAATCCCTCGCCCATCGTGTGCCATTCGACGCGATCGCCAAACAGTTCCAGCGCCGGCCGTTCGCCGGTTTCCCATGCGCCCTTGATGAACTGCACGACACCGACGCGTCGGCCATTGCCGAGCATGCGCAGCGCCAGACCAAAGGCCGCCGTCGACTTGCCCTTGCCGGGGCCGGTATTGACTATCAGCAGACCTTTTTCCAAAGTCTTTTCCGCCACTTCGGCATCCTGCACCGCCTTGCGATTGGCCATCTTGCGCTGGTGGCGCTCGGCTTCCTGCTGGTCGATCTCTTTCATTTCGGCTCCTCGGCGACGGCTCGTTTCGGGAAGCGCGGACTATAGGGGATTCGTTTCGCGCGGCAATCCATGCCGTCTACAAGGGCGTTTGCATTGACACTGCGTGTACCGACGCCTAGGGAAAGGGTGACGGTCTTTTCCCGGCAACGGGGAAAGCTAAGAGGGAACGTGGTACGGCCGGTCTTCAGGCTTCAAACCACGGCTGCCCCCGCAACTGTAGGCGGTTAGCCCCGCACCACGCCACTGAAAGCGATTTCGGGAAGGCGGCGATAGGGCGACGATCCGCAAGCCAGGAGACCTGCCGTCAGAGACAGAAATTCCAGCCGGGCGGGGTGCTCCGGCAAGGATGTTTTTTTCAGGCGCGACCGGCATCCAGTCATCGCGCCCGCACCCCGCATGTTTTGAATTAGACGGGGTAGATGCTTGGATTTCTTCCAGCCCGACGACGACCAGAAAACTGACCCCGCTGCAAAAACGCCGGCGGTAACGATTTTTGTGTGCGCCAGCTGCCGCGCCAGCGAAGGCTCGACCGAGGAACCTAGTCAGGGCACGCATCTGCTCAACGCAACCGTGGAAGCAGCGGCTGAACAGGTGCCGAACGTCACTATCAAAAGCGTCAGCTGCCTTTCCAACTGCAAGCGCGGCCCAAGCGCCGTGATCGCACGGCAGGACGGCTGGACCTATGTATTCGGCCATCTCGACCTCGAAAACGCCGCCGACCTGATCACCGGCGCCGAACTGATCGCCACCTCGGCCGACGGCCTGATGCCCTGGAAGGGCCGGCCGGACTGTCTCAAGCGCAACATGATCGCCCGTATTCCGCCCTTCGATTTCAACGCATAGACCGACATTCAGGAAAAGCTCATGACCGCCAATCTCGCCCGTATTCCCTGCACCGTCGTCACCGGCTTTCTCGGCGCCGGCAAGACCACGCTTCTGCGCCACACGCTGCAGAACCTCGAAGGCAAGCGCCTTGCCGTTATTGTCAACGAGTTCGGCGATGTCGGCATCGACGGCGAAATCCTGAAAAGCTGCGGCATCGAAAACTGCCCGGACGACAATATCGTCGAGCTGGCCAATGGCTGCATCTGCTGCACCGTGGCCGACGACTTTGTGCCGGCAATCGACAGGATTCTTGCGCTT
Organism: Neorhizobium sp. BT27B; assembly: GCF_050455485.1. Lineage (NCBI taxonomy): Bacteria > Pseudomonadati > Pseudomonadota > Alphaproteobacteria > Hyphomicrobiales > Rhizobiaceae > Neorhizobium > Neorhizobium sp. BT27B. The sequence continues at coordinate 297,120 of NZ_JBCIYT010000007.1, forward strand.
GAGCCGAAGGTCGACCATATCCTGATCGAGACGTCCGGCCTCGCCCTCCCCAAGCCGCTGATCCAGGCATTTCAGTGGCCGAGCGTGAAAAGCCGCGTCACCGTCGATGGCGTTGTCGCTGTGGTCGATGGTCTGGCACTGGCCGAAGGCCGCGTCGCCGACGACATGGAAGCGCTGGCCGCCCAGCGCGCCGAGGACGATAGTCTGGACCATGACAACCCGGTCGAGGAAGTGTTTGAAGACCAGATCGCCTGCGCCGATCTCGTGATCCTGACCAAGGCCGATCTTCTCGATGAAAAGGGTCTGGCGATCGCCACCGCGCATGTGACCGAACATCTGCCGCGCGCCGTGCGCATCGTGCCGGCCTCCAATGGCGTGGTCGATCCGGCCGTATTCATCGGTCTGGGCCTGGCCGTCGAAGACGATATCGAGAACCGCAAGACCCATCACGACGACGAGCTGGACCACGAACACGACGATTTCGACAGCTTTGTTCTGGATATGCCGGCGATCACCGATCCGGCTGAACTCAGCCAGCGCATCGCCGATGTGACGGCGGCGGAAAAGGTGCTGCGCATCAAGGGTTATGTGGAAGTGGCCGGCAAGCCGATGCGTCTTCTCGTGCAGGCCGTCGGCCCGCGCGTCAACCACTACTTTGACCGCCCCTGGGCAGCCAATGAAGAGCGCCGTTCGCGTCTCGTCGTCATCGGCGAAAAGGGCATCGATGCGGCCAAGATCGAAAAGATCCTGGCGGCCTGATGCATATCCTCGCCACCACGTCCTCGTCTCTTGACGACCTGATCGAACCGGTCGACCTCGACCAGACGCCGGGCGACGTGGTGGTGCTGTCCTTTACCGACAGCGATCTGAACGGCATTGCCTCCGCATGGGCCAAGGGCGGCGAAAGCATGCCGTCGCTCAGGCTCGCCAATATTTCCGAACTGCGCCACCCGATGTCGGTCGATCTGTGGATCGACAAGGTGGCGCGTCACGCCAAGCTCATTCTCGTGCGTATCCTCGGCGGCCATGACCGCTGGCCTTATGGCGCCGACGAACTGGCCCGCATGACGCGCGCGCGCGGCGTGACGCTCATCATGCTGCCCGGAGAATGCAGCGAGCGCGACGCGCGGCTGGCCGCGGGCTCGACAGTTTCGGCCGCCGAACTCGACCGGCTGCTCTCCTATTTTCGCGAGGGCGGTCCGGAAAACATGGTGTTTCTGGCCACGCGAATGGTCGGGCTTGTTCAGGGCAAGGCGGCGGAGGCGGCCGATGCGGTAAGCGTGCCAAAAGCCGGGTTCTATCATCCCGGCCGTGGCGTTTGCGAAACTGCGGATACGCTTCTGGCCGCGATGCCGGGTGCGGCCATCGTGCCGATCCTGTTTTATCGATCCATGCTGCTGGCCAGTGACGTCGCGCCGATCGATGCCTTGTTCGATGCCTTGGGGAATAAGAACATTCGGGCGGTGCCGGTTTTTGTCGCCGGCTTGAAAGACAGGGCATCGCTCACTTTCGTCGAAACGGCGATGGCAGCGATAAAACCCTCGGCGATCATCACTGCCACCGCCTTTGCCAGTGGCGCGGATGACGAGGGCAAAACACTGTTCGACCGCATCGGCGTGCCGGTTCTGCAGGTGATCGTTGCCACCACCCGTCGCGACGCCTGGCTTGAAAACCGGCGCGGGCTGGGACCGGCGGATCTCGCCATGCATGTGGTTCTGCCGGAACTGGATGGACGCATTCTCGCCGGTGCGGTGTCGTTCAAGGATGCGCGCAACGCGGACGAACTGGGATTTGCCGGGCTGATCAACCGGCCAGAGCCGGACCGGGTGGCGCAGGTGGCGGGACGGATAGCCGGCCTTTTGCGGCTACAGAAGGCGGAGCGAAAAAATCGCCGCATCGTCATCCTTCTGCCGGATTATCCCGGCGCGCCGGGACGCACCGGTTATGCCGTCGGACTGGACGTGCCGCAAAGCGTGCTGGAAATGCTGAGCCAGCTGCGGCATGCCGGTTATGACGTCGAAAATATTCCGGCGGATGCCAAAAGCCTGCTGCAGCAGCTTGATGGCACCGGTGAAGCCTGTTCGCGGGAAGAGTATCAGGACTTTTTCGACACGCTTCCAAGGGAAGCCCGCGATGCCGTGACGGCGACATGGGGTGCGCCGGATGACGACGAAGCACTGCGGGAAAATGTTTTCGCCTTCCGCGCCGCCCGTTTCGGTAATGTCACCGTCGCACTCGCACCCGATCGCGGCCGCGAGGTGGATCGCCGCACCGATTACCACGATCCCGAACGCCCGCCGCGCCACGGACTGATCGCTTTCGGCGCATGGATGCGCCAGACGCTCGACGCGCATGCGGTGGTGCATGTCGGCGCGCATGGCACGCTGGAATGGCTGCCGGGCAAGACCGTGGCCTTGTCCCAAACCTGTTTTCCGGAAATCGTGCTCGGCTCGCTGCCGGTGATCTATCCGTTCATCGTGTCCAATCCCGGCGAAGCGGCTGTTGCCAAGAGGCGCATTGCCGCCGTCACCATCGGCCACCTGCCGCCGCCCTTGACGGAAGCGGGGCTTTCCGACGCACAGAAAAAGCTGGAACTGCTGGTCGATGAATATGCGCAGGCTGATGGGCTGGATCGCCGCCGCCGCGACAGGCTGGCCAAACTGATCGTCGAGATGGCGCATGAGACCGGTCTGGCGACCGATGCCGGCGTTGCGGCAGGCGAAGACGCCGATACGGCGCTGACGCGGATCGACGCATTTTTGTGCGACCTGAAGGATTTTGCCATCAAGGATGGCCAGCACGTGTTTGGTCGCGACACCGACATCACCACCGACACGCCGGACCCGATGCGCCGGCAAAGCGCGGAAAGTGAGCGAAAAGCGTTTCTGGATGCACTCGATGGCCGCCATATCACCGCCGGTCCTTCCGGCGCACCGGCACGCGGCCGCCGCGATGTGCTGCCGACCGGCCGCAACCTCTACGCTTCCGACCCGCGCACCATGCCGACACCGACAGCCTTCGAACTCGGCAAACGTGCCGCCGACGAGGTGTTGCGGCGTTACCTGCAGGATCATGGCGACTGGCCAAAGAGCCTTGTGATCGATCTCTGGGGCAGTGCCACCTTGCGCAGCGGCGGCGAGGAAGTGGCGCAGGGGCTGGCGCTGATGGGGGCGAAACCCGTTCAGGACCCCGCGACCGGACGCATCACCGGCATCGAGATTTTAGCCCCGGCAAGCCTTGGGCGACCCCGCGTCGATGTGAGCTTTCGCATTTCCGGCCTTTTTCGCGACATGTTTGCGCCTCTCATCGCGCTGCTCGATGCCGCCACCCGCGCCATCGCAGTCCGGGAAGAAGCGCCGGGCGACAATCCGCTGAACGAGGCGGCACATGCCGAAGGCGTCGCCCCGCAGCGCATTTTCGGGTCCGCCCCCGGCACCTATGGCGCCGGCATCGAGGAACGGCTGGCCGATGGCGAATGGCGCGAGCGCGCAGAACTGGGCAAACTCTATCTCGACGCGACCAGCCACGCCTTTGGTGGCGCCGAGGGCGAAGGCGTGGAAGCCCGCGGCCAGTTTACCGAGCGTGTCCGCGCCGCTGACCTGCTGGTGCATACCGGCGACGACCCCGGTCGCGACCTGCTGGACGGTTCCTCCGACGTCGCCTTTATCGGCGGGTTTTCCGCAGCCGTGGCAGCCCTTGGCGGCAAGGCGGATGTGATTGCGCTCGACACCACCGATCCCGACCGGCCGCGCGCCCGTTCCATCGTCGAGGCGATCACCCGCGTGGTGCGTGCCCGCGCCACCAATCCGCGCTTCATCGCCGGCCAGATGCGACATGGCCCGCGCGGTGCGTCCGAATTTGCCGAAACCGTGGACCGGCTGGTGGGTTTTGCCGAAACGACGCAAGCCATTCCCGGCTCGCTGATCGAAGCCGTCTATCAGGCCTATGTGGCGGATGACGATGTGCGAAACTTCATTCTCGACCAGAACCGGCAGGCGGCAAAGGCCATCGCAGAACGTCTTCTGTCGGCCCGTCGCCGTGGCCTCTGGCATCCACGCCGCAATTCCATCGATGGCGAACTGGAACTGTTGCTGTCGGAAGCCGACCGTGACGACGCAAGGGTGCTGGTATGACGGCGCCTCTCCCCATCCCGAACACCGCAATCCCGCCGATGGTGCGCGGCGCCTGCCCGGCGCTGGCGACGCCGATGATGACCGGCGACGGGCTTCTGGCCCGTATCGGCCTCGATGGCCCCATTCGCCCGGCCGACCTCATCCGCATCGGCGAACTGGCGATACGGCACGGTAACGGCCTGATCGACATTTCCGCCCGCGGCAATATTCAGCTTCGCGGTTTGAGTGCTCCAAGTGCGCGGGCGCTGGAAACGGACGTGCGCCTGATGAACCTGCCATTGCGGGATGGTGTGGCAGTCGAGACCGGTGCGCTGGCCGGCCATGATCCGCAGGAGATCACCAGCCCGGAACCGCTGGCTTCCGCCATTCGCGCATTCATCAGCGAATACGGCCTGTCGCGACGTCTGGCAGCAAAATTTGTGGTGGTGGTGGATGGCGGCGGGCAATTGCCGCTGCATGCGCTTCTCGCCGATATCCGGCTGCTGGCGGTGCGGCGCGGAACCGAGATTTTCTGGCGTATTCTTTTGGGTGGCACGGCCGGCACTGGCAGATCCGTCGGCGTGGTGGCCGATGCGGATGCGACGACCTGTGTGACGCTGATTCTGGCAAGGATTGCCGCGATGGACGTGCCAGTGCGTGGGCGGGCGCTGGATTCTGCCGAGGTGCGGGAGTGGCTTGGCGATGTCGTGATCGCGGATGATGACGTTGTTATGGAGCAGACGGCAGTGGCGCTTGGGCTTTTCCAGCTCATGAATGCTGCCGTTTCCTGTGAAGCCAGGCATCAGCCGCAAGTCACTTCTCCCCCGCGGGGAGAAGTGCCGGAGCGCCAGCGAGGCGATGAGGGGGCGACCCGGCAGCACCTGCATGTGGCGATATCCCCCTCATCCGGTCCTTCGGACCACCTTCTCCCCGATGGGGAGAAGACATTAGCATCTGGCCGAATCACCGACATCCCGCTCCCCGATCAGTTCGCCGCCCGCATCGGCATTCCCTTCGGCCAATGCCCTGCCGAAACACTGATAAACCTCGGCCGACAGGCGGAAACGGCGGGCATCGCAAAAATCCGCCCAGCCATCGACCACTCCCTCGTCTTCTTCGGCACGCAAGATGCCTGCCGCAGCATGATCGAATTCTCGAAAGACCTGATCCTATCGCAGAACGACCCGCGGGCAAAAATTGCTGCCTGTCCCGGTTCACCGGCCTGCGCCTCGGCGTCCATCAAAACCCATGCGCTTGGCACGCTTGCCGCACGGGATGTGGCCAACCTTCTGGACGGCTCCTTCACCCTGCATCTTTCCGGCTGCACCAAGGGCTGCGCGCACCCGGCAAAAGCGCTGGTCAGCCTTGTCGGAATGAATGACAGCACGGCATTGATCTTCGAGGGCAAAACAAGCGATATGCCGCTCAAACTCATCCGCCACGGCGAGGAAGGCAAGACGCTCGGCGCTCTGGCCCATCTTGTCCGCCTCGAAAGAGGTGCCGGCGAAACCACACGCGACTGTCTTTGCCGGCTGGGCCCTGCCCGGCTGGAAAAGGTGCTTTCGCAAGGACTGTCATGACCCAATACGACTACATTCGCGAAGGCGACGCCATTTACGAAAAATCATTCGCCATCATTCGCGAAGAAAGCGACCTGTCGCGATTTTCCGAGGACGAGGCCGGGATCGCCATCCGCATGATCCATGCCTGCGGACAGGTGGAAGCCGCCCAACATTTTCATTTCTCCCCCGACTTCGTTTCTTCTGCGCGTGACGCGCTGAAGGCCGGAAAGCCGGTTTTCTGCGATGCGCAGATGGTGGCGCATGGCGTGACCCGCGCCCGTCTGCCGGCCGATAACAAGGTCATCTGCACCCTGCAGGACCCGCGCACGCCGGAGCTTGCGAAGGCGATCGGCAATACTCGCTCGGCCGCCGCACTCGATCTCTGGGTCGATCAGCTGGAAGGCGCGCTTGTCGCAATCGGCAACGCACCGACGGCGCTGTTTCATCTTCTGGAAATGCTGGATGCCGGCGCACCACGCCCGGCCGCCATCATCGGCATGCCGGTCGGTTTTGTCGGGGCGGCGGAATCCAAGGAAGCACTGGCGATCAGCCACCACAAAATCCCCTATGCGATCGTTTCCGGCCGTATGGGCGGCTCGGCGATGACGGCAGCGGCCATCAACGCACTGGCGAGGGCCGGGCTTTGAGCAATATTGAAAAAGGCCGCGTTTTCGGCGTCGGCACCGGCCCCGGCGACCCCGAACTTCTGACACTGAAGGCGGTGCGCACCATCGCAGAGGCCGATGTGATCGCCTTCTTCACCAAGAAGGGTGGCCATGGCAATGGCCGTGCCATCGTGGAAGCGCATGTGCGCCCCGGCACGATCGAACTGCCGCTGGTCTATCCGGTCACGGTCGAGATGGACAAGGACGGCGACGATTATCGCGGCGCCATTGCCGAGTTCTTCGACCGGTCTGCGGAAGAGATTGCCGTGCATCTGGATGCCGGCCGCAGTGTTGCCGTGCTGAGCGAAGGCGACCCGCTGTTTTACGGCTCCTACATGCATCTGCATCTGCGGCTGGCTGGCCGCTACGATGCCGAGGTTGTGCCGGGCGTGACCGCGATGTCCGGCTGCTGGTCGATGGCCGGCCTGCCGCTGGTGCAGGGCGATGACATTCTGAGCGTGCTGCCGGGCACACTGGCGGAAGATATTTTGACGGAACGACTGTCCGGCACGGATGGCGCGGTGATCATGAAGGTTGGCCGCAACCTGCCAAAGATCCGCAGAGCGCTTGCCACCGCCGGCAAGCTGGATGGTGCGATCTATGTGGAGCGCGGCACGATGGCGACGGCGGCGATGACACCGCTCACTGAGCGTGACGAAAGCCCGGCGCCCTATTTCTCCATCGTGCTTGTTCCCGGCTGGAAGGCGCGGCCATGAGAGGATCGATTACCGTTATCGGGCTCGGGCCCGGCAATGCGCATCAGGTAACACCGGAAGCGCTGGCAGCGATCGAAGCCGGCGAGGATTTTTTCGGTTACGGCCCTTATGTCGATCGGTTGTCCTTGCGCGACGACCAGCGCCGCCATGCTTCCGACAACCGTGAGGAAATTTCGCGCGCGCAGGCCGCTTTGATGCTCGCGGCGAAGGGCGGAAGAGTCTGTGTCGTTTCCGGTGGCGACGCCGGCGTATTTGCCATGGCAGCGGCCATGTGCGAGGCGATCGAGGCCGGACCGGCGGAATGGCTTGAGATCGAATTTTCCGTCGTGCCGGGCATTACCGCCATGCTGGCCGTGGCCGCCCGTGTTGGTGCGCCGCTTGGCCATGACTTCTGCGCGATTTCGCTGTCGGATAATCTCAAACCCTGGGAGCTGATCGAAAAGCGGTTGATCGCGGCAGCAGAAGCCGGTTTCGTGATGGCCTTCTACAACCCCGTCAGCAAGGCGCGGCCGCACCAGCTTTCCCGCGCTTTCGACGTGCTGCGCGCACATCTTCCCGGTACTGTACCGGTCGTCTTCGGCCGCGCCGCCGGACGGCCGGACGAAAGGATGCGGATCGAGCCGCTGTCGAATGCCCATTCAGACATGGCCGACATGGCGACCTGCATCATCGTCGGTTCGACCGAAACGCGGCTGATCGAACGGCCCGGGCAGGCCCCGCTGGTCTATTCGCCACGCTCTGCCGGAAAGATCTGATCGAGATGGGAAAGCACGGCATCCACGCTTTCGAACGATGTGACCTGCGGCAGAACCGGCCGGCGGATCATGATCACTTCGATGCCGAGCTTTCTAGCCGCCACGATCTTTCCGTAGCTGGCGCTGCCGCCGGAATTTTTCGAGACGATGGCATCGATGCCGTGATCGGACAGAAGGGCCAGCTCGTCGGATTCGCGAAACGGGCCACGCGCGGTCATATACTGCGCGGAAGGTACGGTGAGCGGCGGTTCGACCGGATCGACGCTGCGGATGACATAGGAATGCTGCGGCGCCTGTTCGAAGGGCAAAAGCTCCTGCCGGCCGAGCGCCAGAAAGGCACGGCGCGGCGTTTTGCCGAGCGCTGTGACAGCAGCCGCGACGCTTTCGACGGGCGTCCAGCGGTCGCCCTGCTGTTCGGACCAGCCTTGCCGGCGAAGCGCGACCAGTGGAACGCCGGAAAGACGGCTCGCCTCGGCGGCGTTGGCGGAAATCTTTGCGGCATAAGGATGAGTGGCGTCGATCAGCAGATCGATGCCATGATCGTTCAGGTAGGCAGCCAGCCCTGCTGGCCCGCCAAAACCGCCGGTGCGCACCGGCACCGGCATGGCGATCGGCGTGCGTGTGCGGCCGGCCAGCGACAGCGTGGTGGCAAAACGGCTGTTCTGCGCCAGAACCTCGGCCAGAAGCCGGGCTTCGGTGGTGCCGCCCAGAATGAGGATGGAGTTTTTCAAAATGCCTCCTGAATCAGACCGGAAGCATGTAACGATTGATCCGTGGTTGTCCATCATCGGCCTCGGCGAGGATGGTGTTTCGGGCCTTGGTGAACGGGCACGTTCAGCGATTTCGGCTGCCACCGTCGTGTTCGGCGGCAAACGGCATCTGGAACTGGCCACCCCTCTGATCGCGGGCGAGGCGCGGCCATGGCCGCAGCCTTTCGATACCGCCATGCAGGCGGTCGTCGATTTGCGTGGTCAAAAGGTTTGCGTGCTGGCCTCGGGCGATCCGTTCTTTTTCGGCGTCGGTGTCACGCTTTCTCGGCATGTCGAAGCGCAGGAATATATCGCCATCCCCTCCCCATCCGCTTTTTCGCTGGCGGCGTCACGGCTGGGCTGGGCGCTGCAGGATATCGAGACGGTCTCGCTGCATGGACGCTCGCTCGATCTGGCGCGACCACTGCTGCATCCAGGCCGCAAGGTTCTGGCGCTGACATCGGATGAGATGGGACCGGCAGCCTTGGCGACGTTGCTGACGGAGAGCGGTTTCGGAAAATCCGCGCTGACAGTGCTGGAAGCGCTGGGTGGCGGGCAGGAACGGGTTCGAACCAGCACCGCAGAAAAATTCGATCTCGCCGATATCCATGTGCTGAATGTCGTGGCCATCGAGGTTATCGCCTCCGGAAATGCACGCATTCTGCCGCTAGCCTGCGGCATGGATGACGCCCTGTTTGACCATGACGGGCAGATCACCAAACGCGAGATACGGGCGCTGACGCTGTCGGCGCTAAGCCCTCGGCGTGGTGAACTCCTGTGGGATATCGGCGCCGGTTCGGGGTCGATCGGCATCGAATGGATGTTGCGGCACCCGTCCATGCAGGCCATCGCCATCGAAGGCGATGCGGCACGCGCCGTGCGGATCGGTCACAATACGGCAGCGATGGGTGTGCCGGGCCTGCGCATCATCAAGGGTACGGCACCGCAGGCGCTGGGCGGATTGCCGAGGCCGGATGCGATCTTCATCGGCGGCGGCGGCAGCGAGCCGGGTGTGTTTGATGCCGCCGTGCAGGCACTGGGACCGGATGGACGGCTTGTCGCCAATGCGGTGACGCTGGAAATGGAAGCGGTGCTGCTGGCGGCACATGCGCGGCTCGGCGGATCACTTAGCCGGCTAGATATTTCGCGCGTGACGCCGATCGGAACCATGTTTGGCTGGCGACCGGCCATGCCGGTGACCCAATGGATCTGGACAAAACCGTGAGTGAAACGGCAACCACAAGGCGGATCGTTGCCGGCATCGGCTGCCGCAAGGATACTCCGACCGCGACCATCCTGAGCGTGCTGGCGGAAACGCTGGAGCAGACGGGTTTTCCCGGACGCACGCCGGACATGCTGGCGACCGGCACGATCAAGGCCGATGAGGCCGGGATCATCGAAGCGGCAAAAAAACTCGGCGTTCCGCTGGTCGTGGTCGAACAAGCCGCGCTCGAAGCCGCAGCCTCGCGCACGCTGACCGTTTCGCAAGTGAGCCTCACCTATGCCGGAAGCCCGAGCCTTTGCGAGGCATCAGCTCTTGCCGCCGCCGGCGAGACCGCGGTACTGGCCGCACCACGATTTGTACGCGATGGCGTGACCTGCGCCATTGCCGTCGCAAATGCCGAGACTGGCCCGAATAAAAAGACTGGAAAGACGACAGCATGACCGTTCATTTCATCGGCGCCGGACCGGGCGCGGCAGACCTGATCACCGTGCGCGGCCGTGACCTGATCGGCAAATGCCCGGTCTGCCTGTTTGCCGGCTCGATCATGCCGCGCGAACTGCTCGCCTATTGCCCACCGGATGCCCGCATCATCGATACGGCTTCGCTGTCTCTCGACCAGATCGAGGCCGAATATGTGAAGGCGCATGAAGAGGGCAAGGATGTCGCCCGCCTGCATTCCGGCGATCTTTCCGTCTGGAGTGCTGTGGCCGAGCAAATCCGACGGCTGGAGAAACATGGCATCGATTACACGATGACACCGGGCGTACCGTCCTTCGCAGCCGCCGCTTCCGCGCTGAAGCGCGAGTTGACTATTCCCGAAGTGGCGCAGAGCCTTGTTCTGACCCGCGTTTCCGGCCGCGCTTCAAAAATGCCGGAGGGTGAAAACCTGAAAGCCTTTGGCGCCACCGGCGCAACGCTTGCCATCCATCTGGCGATCCATGCGATCGGCAAGGTGGTGGAAGAGCTGACGCCGCTTTATGGCGGCGATTGCCCGGTGGCCGTGGTGGTGCGGGCGACATGGCCGGATGAACGGGTTTTCCGCGCCACGCTTTCGACCATCGAGGCAATGCTGGCGGCCGACCCGGTGGAGCGCACGGCGCTCATTCTGGTCGGGCCGGGACTGGCAGCGCAAGATTTTCGCGAGAGCGCGCTTTATAACGCCGATTACGTGCGCCGGTTCAGGGGCGGAGACGGGCCGGGATCGGACGGCGCGGCTTGATCGGACGGCGTGAACGGCGCTTCGGCAACGAAATTTCCCTGACGGTCAAAGATCAGGATTTCCAGCGCGATATCGCCGCTGTCGAGCACTTTTGCCGCCGTCTGCCACGCCAGCGCAGCAATCGCCGGGCCGAGTTCCAGCCCGTCTTCAGCGGCGATTTCGAACGCGTGCATCACGGTGTTGGCGCTGCGGATGCGATCGGCCAGATCGGCGCTGGCGCCGACATCGATCGCGACCTTTGCCAGCCCATCGAGATCGGCCAGGCCACGTTTGGAATGCAGGTCGAGCATGCCTTGCGCCAGCTTGGTCATCTTGGCCACGCCGCCGGCAACGGTGACGCGCGGAACGGGGTGGCTTTTCAGATATTTCAGCATGCCGCCGACAAAATCGCCCATATCGAGAAGCGCGACTTCGGGCAGATTGTGCCGCTGCTGCACGGCCTTTTCCGAGGTCATGCCGGTGGAGCCGGCGACATGGGTGAGGCCTTCGGCACGCGACACGTCAATACCGCGCCAGATGGAATGGATCCATGCCGCGCAGGAAAACGGAATGACGATGCCGGTCGTGCCGAGGATCGAAATGCCGCCCAGAATGCCCAGGCGCCCATTCAGCGTTTTTTCGGCGATATTTTCACCATCCGCAACCGACACCTCAACTTCGAAATCGGTCTCTCCGCCCGAAACCTCGGCTATGGCGGCAGCGATCATCTGGCGGGGGACGGGGTTGATCGACGGTTCGCCGATGCCGAGCGGCAGGCCCGGCTTCGTGACCGTGCCGACACCGGAACCGGCCTTGAAGGTGATGCCGCTACCGGGGCGACCACGCCGCACGGTGGAGGAGATCAGTGCGCCATGGGTAACATCGGGATCGTCGCCTGCATCTTTCACGATGGACGCGCGGGCAAAATCAGCTCCCAGCTCTTCACCGGCCAAGGCAAAGGCCGGACGTTGCCCACCGGGCAGGCCAACCTCGACCGGATCGGGAAATTTTCCCGTCAAAAGCGCAGCGCAGGCCGCCTTGGCAGACGCGGCAGCGCACGTGCCGGTGGTCCAGCCACGCCGCAGGTTCTTGCCATCCGCTTCGATGCCAGTTTCACTCATGACCGCTTCTATAACGTTGCCCCGAGCCGCAGTCACCGGCAAAAGGTTTTTCGCATGACAGGTCCTGTCCCGACATTTTCGACCGAAGGAATTTTTGCATGACGGCACGGGCTCTCATCATTGGCGCACCACGCTCCGGCTCGGGCAAAACAAGCGTGACGATCGGCCTTCTGCGCGCCTTCGCCCGGCGTGGTATCAAAGTGCGTGGAGTCAAATCGGGGCCGGATTATATCGACCCCGGTTTTCACCATGCTGCGACAGGCCTGCCCGGCCTGAACCTCGATACCTGGGCGATGGAACCGGCGCTGGTGGCGCATCTCCTGAACGATGCCGCAAGCGATACCGAACTGGTGCTGATCGAAAGCGCCATGGGCCTTTTTGACGGCATCAACGGCGGCGATGGCCGCACCGGTTCGGCTGCCGATCTGGCGCGCCTGCTGGGCATTCCGGTTCTGCTGGTTCTGGATGTGTCTGGCCAATCGCAGACGGCAGCCGCCGTCGCACTGGGGTTCAGGCATTACGACCCGAAAGTGGAAATTGCCGGCGTCATCATGAACCGGGCCGGCAGCGAACGGCATGTAAAGCTGTCCGGCGATGCGATTACCGGCACCGGCCTGCCGCTGGTGGGGGCGGTGTTGCGCAACCCGGATCTGGTTCTGCCGGAGCGGCATTTGGGTCTGGTGCAGGCCAGCGAACATCCGCAGATCGAAGGCCATATCGAAAAACTGGCCGATGCGATGGAAGCCTCGCTCGATCTCGATGCCATTTTCGATATCGCCGTGCCGCTCAAGGAGACAACCGCGATGTCACCGGAAGCCAATCTGCAGCCCCCCGGCCAGCGCATTGCCTTAGCGCAGGATGCTGCTTTCACCTTCCTTTACCCGCATGTCGCTGCCCACTGGCGCGCATTGGGTGCGGAAATCGTGCCCTTCTCGCCTCTGGCCGATGAAGCGCCGTCCAAGGATTGTGACGTCTGCTGGCTGCCGGGCGGTTATCCCGAACTGCATGCCGGAACGATAGCCGCCGCCAAAAATTTTCGCACCGGGCTGGGCGAATTTGCGCAGACGCGGCCGGTGCACGGCGAATGCGGGGGCTACATGGTTTTAGGCGAAACGCTGGAGGATGCCGATGGCGTGACCCACCAGATGACCGGGCTTCTGTCTCACCAGACCAGTTTTGCAAAACGCCGCATGAACCTCGGTTATCGGCAGGCGACGATTGCCGCCGATGGTCCGGTGGGCAAGGCAGGCAGCATGATCCGTGGCCACGAGTTTCATTATGCCAGCGTGATCGATGCCGGTTCGGACGATGCCTTTGCGACGATCGCGGACGGCACCGGCAAACCGCTCGGCACATCCGGCGGGCGGCGCGGGTTTGTCAGCGGCACGTTTTTCCACGCGATTGCGCGGGTGAGCGGAGCCTAAGCGTGATCCTTAATTCGTCGTCATCCCGGCCTTGAGCCGGGATCCAGCAGAAACGCGGCTGCGTGGCGGAAAAGTCTTTTCAGCCCAAGGACTTGGGCTGGCTGGTTTCCGGCACGAGGCCGGAATGACGGAGAAAATTGGTCGCCCCTATTCCACAAATACCCTGACCGTGGCCGCCCGCCCCACCGCATCGATGACCGTCAGCGTCGAATAACCACCACCATCCGGCTGCCATTCACTGGTGCGGCGGCGCGAGAGGTCAGACAGAGGCTGACCATTGGCGAGCCAACGGAACGGCGCGCGGCCACCCTGCAATTTCAACGTCAGCGGTTCCAGCGTGTTACCCGAAGCAGCACCAAGATCGACCCGCGCACCTTCCGGCGGATAAACGATCTGTGGCGCCGGTTCGCGTGCCGAGGCCGAGATCAGCCCGGATGCGGTCATCGAAAAACGCCGCTGGCTGATTGGCAGATCGGCCTGCGCCACGCGCACTGCGCCAGAGGGTGCCGGCGGCATCGGCGTGATGGCGACGCCGGAGCGAGAAAAGGCGTCGAACAGGATCGGGGCCGCCGTCGCATAACCGGCAATGCCGGGCACCGCGCCATTATCCGGCCGGCCGACCCAGACGCCGAGCACATGGCGGCCATCATAGCCAATCGACCACGCATCACGATAACCGTAGCTGGTGCCGGTCTTGTAGGCGATGCCCAGCCGCCGGCTGCCCTGCGGCGGCAAAACGTCGGAGAGGATGTCGGTGACATTCCATGTGGCGACCGGTTCGAGCAGCGGATCGGCGGGATCGATACCCGGTTTTTCGCGCACGCCATCGCCCAGCCGCACCGGCTGGCCGCGATTGGCAAGCCCGGCATAAAGCTGCACCAGATCTTTCAGCGACACACCGACACCGCCAAGCCCGATGGCAAGCCCCGGCGCCTCGCCGATCGGTAGCGCCGGTTTTACATCCGAACGGCGAAACCGCATCATCAACCGGCTGGGGCCGACGGCATCGAGAAGACGCACCGCCGGCACGTTGAGCGACAGTTGCAGCGCCTGGCGGATGGACACGTCGCCCTGATAGCTCATGTCGAAATTGCGCGGCCGATAACCGTGGAAATCGGAGGGGCGGTCCTCGATCACCGTTTCCTGCGACACCAGCCCCTGTTCAAAGGCCAACCCATAAATGAAGGGTTTTAGGGTCGAACCCGGCGAACGATTGACGCGCGTCATGTCCACCCAGCCGGAACGGCTGGCATCGAAATAATCCGCTGATCCGACCTCGCCGACAATCTCGCCGGTGCGGGCATCGGCCATGACCATGGCAAGCGATATCTTGGGGCCGAGTTTCTGCACGGCGGCGCGGGCCGCATCTTCCAGCCCTCGCTGCACATCCCGCCTGAGCGTCGTGACGTGGCGGTTCTGCGTCGGCTGCTTGCGAATGGCGGCTTCGGCCAGATGCGCGGCATAGGCAGGCAATTGCAGACGACGCGACGGCACTGGATGTAAAGCCGCCTGCTCTGCGGCCGCCTTGCCGACTGTTTCCCTCACCGGCTCACGATCGAGCACACGTTGACGCGCGGCGGTGGCAACCTGCGAGCGCCGATCGGGCCGGCGCGCCTCCGGCGATTGCGGCAAGGCGACCAAAAGAGCTGCTTCCGATACAGAAAGCCGGCGCGGCTCCTTGCCGAAATAGGCAAGGCTTGCAGAGCGCACGCCTTCGAGATTACCGCCGTAAGGCGCAAGCGTCAGATAGAGATCGAGGATCTCAGGCTTCGACAGCCTCCGTTCGATCTGGATGGCGCGGGCAAGCTGCACGAATTTGGCGGTGAAGGAGCGGTTTTCGCGCGGCTCGATCAGCCGTGCCACCTGCATGGAGAGCGTCGAGGCGCCCGAAACGATACGGCCATTGGTGACGAATTGTGTGGCGGCACGCGCTAGCGCCCAGAGATCGACACCGGTATGTTCATAAAAGCGCTGATCCTCATAGGCCACCAGCATGCGCAGGAATTGCGGATCGACGTCGGCTGCCTTTGTGCCCAGCCGCCAGCGGCCATCCGGCGTGGCGAAGGCGCGCAAAAGCTGGCCATCGGCATCCACGACCTCGCGCGAGATCACACCGGCCTTTTCCAAAGGCGGTGGATAAGCACGGTCGGCGGCTTCCAAACCATAGACCGCCGCTACGCCAAGAAGGGCGATAGCAACGGTACCGACAACGAGTTTACGCCAGAGCCGCATTATTGCGCCGCCTTCACCTCCATGCGGCCTGTCGCGGTGCGCGCCGAAAACTGCGGGCGGTACATGTCCTCGACATAGGCTGCCGGATGATCGTAAACGCCCGGCGTCACCGCGCGGACCACATAGGCCAACGAGATTTCGCGGTTATCGCCGCCGCTGCGATCGAAGGCTGCGACAAAACGGTCGTTGCGGAATTCCGTATGGGCGGCCTGCGTATCGCCGATCCATTCGAAATTGGTGAGCTGGGCGCTATCGACGAGGCTCGGATTGTCGATCTCGAAACCGGCGGGCAGCAGATCGGTGATGACGATACGCGAAGCCCAGTCATTGCTTTCCGTCACCGTCAGCACCACCACGTAACGCTGGTTCTGCTCGGCTTCGGTGACGCTGATTTCCTCGCCTTCCAGCGTGTAATAGGCGCGGGAAATCTGAAAACCATCGCCGCCGGCCGGCAGCGGCACGACCGGTGCTGCAACCGTGGTCAGCACCGCCGAGAGCGGATCGGGGCTGCGATTGGCGAGCGTGACCGGATGATCGGCCAATGCTGCACCTTCGATGCGGGACATGTATGCGCCCTTGTGGGCGGCACCATTGACCTGCAGCGATATCCCCTCATCACCCTGCTGCAACGCGCGGGCGGCGAGCAGCATCCAGGCCTGTTCCTGGGTGCTGGTGTATTTTTTGTTGCGCCATTCGCTGGCAACGACCTTTGCAAGGTCCGGCACGATGGCCGGCACCGGGCGGCTTTCGGCAGCAAGCGCCAAAACCGCCGCGCCATCACGCAGCGACGAACCGTAATCCGAACGCGCGAGGCTCACCTTGCGGACCTGTGCGTCCTGAGACATCTGCAACGACTGCGCAAAGATGTTCTTCGAACGCTGGGCATCGCCATAAAGCGCCAGCGATGCAGCAAGATGCGCCTTGGCGAGCGGCGTCGGGAATTCCGAAAGCATCGTATCGGCGTAATAACGCAGATCGCTGATCGCGGCCTTGCGGTTGCGCGACAGGACATAAAGCGCATAGGCGATCTCATTGCCCTTGTCGCGAACGCTGTTGTCATAACCGAGGCCGTTCTGGAGATTTTCCAGCGCCTGCACCAGCGCCTGATCCGGCACCGTATAGCCCTGTTCGCGAGCGCGGCTCAGGAAGTCGGTGACATAGGAATCCAGCCAGAGATCACCCGAACCCGGTGCCCAGAGACCAAAACTGCCCGACGACGACTGGTAGGAGAGGACGCGGTAGATGGCATCCTGCACGCGCTTCTTGATCTCTGCATCGTCGGCCAGCCCGTTCTTCTGGGCGAGTTCGCTCAGATAAAGAAGCGGCAGCGCCCGGCTGGTGGTCTGCTCGGCGCAGCCATACGGGTAACGGTCGAGGCTGGTCAGCAGCGACGGGATATCGAACTCGGCCGAACGGCTGACATTGAGCGCGATCGAGGCACCCGGCAGAATGCTGTCCGCAAACAGATCGCCATTCACCGTAAGGCTGCTGCCGGGAGCAAGCGAGATGACGCGGCGGCTTGTAATCGGCAGCGTAGCAGGGCGCACCGGCAGGTAAAGCGCCTGTTCCAAGGCCATGCCGGAATCGTTTGTCAGACGGATGTTGATCTGGCCATCACCGGGCTCAACCCCGGAGATTCTTAGGGCCACATCCTTCTTCGCACCTGGCTGCAATTGCAGGGTTTGTTCCGGCGCTGCGACCGAAATTGCATCATTGCCGTTGACCGACAGGCGATAATTGCCGGCGGGCGCATCGGTATTGGCGATATCGAGACGCAGGTTGGCTTCATCGCGGGGGGCGAGGAAACGCGGCAGGCTGGCGGTGACGACAACCGGATCGCGGATGATGACATCCGTCACGCCATGGCCGACACCGGTCTTCGACCAGGCAACCGCCATGACACGGGCCGTGCCGTTGAACTGCGGGATATCGAAACTGACTTTTGCATTGCCATCGGCATCCAGCTTTACGGGACCGGAGAAGAAGGCGACGAGCTTTTCCTTCGGCGGGCTGGCCTGCAGTGCCATGCTGCCGCCATCGCCACCGGTGCGGATACGGCCCATTGCGCCGAGCGAGCCATCGATCAGGCGTCCGTAAAGGTCGCGGATTTCCAGACCAAGGCGACGCTGGCCAAAATAGAAATCGTCCGGGGCCGGCGGTTCGTAACGCGTCAGGTTGAGAATGCCGACATCGACGGCGGCAACCGTGACATATGCCTCTTCACCCACACCGGCACCGGCAACATTGACGGCGACCTCAAGCGGCTGGCGCGGAAGGGTCTTTTCCGGCGCGGTCAGCTTGATCGCAAGATCGCGCAGTTCCGGATCGACCTTCAGCCAGGTGATGCCGATGGCACGCATCGGCATGCGATTGTCACGCGCTTCGCCGGGGCGATAAAGCGTAGCGGTGACATAGGAACCGGCACCCCAGTTTTCCGTGACCGGGATTTCGACCTCGCCGCCGTTTTCGCCGATATCGACATTGTCGACCGAGATCAGCTGTTCGGCGCCGCCCATGACCATCAGCGAACCGGCATAACGCGACGCGATTTTCAGCTTGGCGGTTTCGCCGACCTTGTAGCTCGGCTTGTCGAGGGCGATTTCCAGCGCATCCGGAGTTTCGGTGGAACTGGCGGTGACGAACCAGCCGGCATCGAACTCGACGCTCGACTGCGGCCCCCCGGCTTCGGGCGTTTCCACCTCAAGGCGGTAACGGCCCCAGCTTGCCTGCACGGCAATCTCGCCGCCATCGGCTGAGAGATCGACCTTGCCGGTCGCCACCTGTTCGGTACGGGTGATCGGCTCATACCGCCAGGAACCACCCTCGCGATACCATTGGTAATTGCGCTCCAGCTTGACCAGCTTCCACAGCGCACCCTTCGAGGCCACCTTTTTGCCGGTCTCATCGATCATCAAGATATGGAATTTTCCCTGCGCGTTTTCGGGCAGATCACCCGAAAATTCCGGCTTGATACCAATGCGCGGGCCATCGGCGCGAACCGGCAGCGTCAGCTTGCGCTCGATGGCGCGGCCGCCGCCTTCCTGCATTCGCAAGACGATATCGGCAGACACCAGCTGCGTGGTGGACGGAATTTCGGCGATAGCGGCATCGAAACTGGCCTTGCCGTCTTCATCGAGCGGGTCGAGCCCTTCGAGTGGCAGGCGGGTGGCTTCCGCGGCTTCTTCATCGGCGAGGCCGAAGACATAACCCTTGAAGGCCTCCGTCTCGCGCGACGGTTTCAGCACCACTTCGCCTTCGAGATTAAGCCCGGCGGCCGGCGCACCATAGAGATAACGGCCATCGACATTGACCGGCAGCGGCTGGCCAACGGTGATGGTATCGACGTCGCTGGTCAGATCAAACTCGATGCGATCCGGCACAAAATCATCGACCAGGAATTCCTTGGAGGCAATCGCACTGCCCTTGGGGTCGGTAAACACCTGCATGGTCCAGGTGCCGCGCATCGCGGTTTCCTGCAAGGCTAGGTCAAGCGTGTAACCGCCAAGTTGACCGTTTTCGACCTGCCGACGATCTTCGACGCCATCCGGGCGCAGGAAGACAAACGTGAGCGGCAGGTTTTCGATGGCGTTGGAATCGACATCACGCGCCAGCGCCGAGGCATGCACGGTTTCGCCGACGCGATAAATGCCGCGTTCGGTGAATGCAAAGATGTCTATCGCGCCCGGTGCGGCACGGCCGGTAACACCGCGATCGGAGAGATCGAAACCGGCGCGCGTCATATCGAGGAAAACGTAATCCGTGTCGCCGTTCTTGGCCGTCAGAACGGCCGGCACCATGGCGGCGGTGCCGCGCATCAGGCCGGCGGTGAAATTGGCGCGACCATCGGCATCGGTCTTTAACGTGCCGAGAATTTCGTTGTTCTTGGCCAGCAGCTGCAACTCGACATCGGCGACCGGCTTGGCCGTGGAAAGCGAGCGGATGAAAACGTTGAGGCCATCGGTGCCGGCATAGGTGGAGATGCCGAGATCGGAGACGACGAACCATTGCGTCGCCTTGTTTTCCCAGCTGTCCTCATCGGCAGTCGGCAGGCTGGCGGTCATCACGTAGACGCCGGGCTTGCGCTGCGGAAGCGCTTCATCGACCGGGAAACTGGTGACGACGTCCTTGTTCATCTCCTGACCGATCTCGAGCGAGCCCTGCCAGACCAGTTCGCCGCTCTCTTCCTGAATGCGGTTGGCGCTGTAGCCATCCATCTGGGTGAGGAATTGCGACGAGGTCAGAAGCGGCGCGATACCGCGCTCGCCGATCCGGTAGAGTTTCAGCGCGGCGCTCGGTGTGTTGACGGAGACGAGCGGAATGCCGCGACGGGCTGTGGATGGCAGCACAAAACTGTCGCCGGTGAACCGCAGCGACGGCGAGCGATCCTTGACGTAGATGTCGATATCGACGGCGGCAGCGAGGTTTTCATCGACGGAGGACGGCAGGCCACGGCGGAGCGTCAGCTTGTACCGCTGGCCATGGGTCAGGCCTTCGACGCAGATCTGGTTGTCCTTGGCTTCCAGCGCTTTTGGCGCGGCACCATCCAAAGTGACGAAAGGCGCGTAATCGACGCCGGCCTTGACCAGAGGTTCGGAGAATTGAATGCAGGCACGCGCTTCGGCACCATCGGCATCGACGGTGTTGCCGACGACGCGGAAACCAAAGCGCTGCACGAGATCCTGATAAACGGCCTGCACCGTCTTGGCATTCACCAACGCAAGGCTTTCCTTGAGCGCATTGATGGCCGCACGATTGTTGGACTGCCGCGCCAGCCCACCGCCGAGAAGGGCAAGCGCTTCGGCACGACTCTGGGTCGAGCGGCTCAACTGATAACCGTTGATGCCGGCCATGACAGCCTGGCGGGCAAATTCGCCGTTGTTTTCGACGCTGCCGGCAGCACGCGCCATTTCGATCCACAGCGCGCCATCTTCCGGGTTGATGGCGAGTGCGGCCTGATAGGCGGGAAGCGCCGCGCCTATATCATTGCCGACGACTTCCAGCTGCGCCAGAGCCTTCAGGCTTTCCAGCCCCTGTCCCTGCAAGGTCGGCGTGGGTGCGAGGCCATCCTTGAATTCGCGCGCCTGCTGAATCAGTTCTTCGGAGAGAAAACCGAGACGCGGAGCGGCACCGATGTCCGGTTCCGATGCCACATCTACCACCTTGCCGGCGATCGCGCCGGGGGCAGCGTTCAGCTGGTTGAAGTCCGATTTCAGAAAGCACCACTTTGCCTTGGTATTATAGGTGAAGGCACGGCAGGAGCGATCGTCGACGCAGGCCGTCTGGCACTGGTTGACGTCGATGTTCTTCACGGTGCGAAGGTCGAACCCGGTGTAGTCGCTGTTTTCGCTGGTGATGACCTGTCGTCGCGTTTCCTGCGCCGACAGTGGCGCGGCCAAAGCCAGCGCGCCGAGGACAAAAGCCGAGATGCGGAAAAAGGCGCGCTTAGACATGAAAGTCCTCCCCAACGCGGTGCCGTGAGCCGGTGTGTTATCTTCTAATTTGACGAGTGCTTGTCAATCTTCAGCGCAGGTATGCGCCAGCTATGTTGCAAGCTCAAGATGGGAAATTTACCGGCGATGGCTGGCGGTGGACATCGATCCGGCTGAGGCGCAGAATTGCGATCCATCAAACCAGACGGGGGTATGTGCGGATGGCAGATGATATGCCCGAGCCTGCGGCAAGCAAGCTGACGATCACCAAGCGCAAATGGGCGGTGGAAGGAAAGTTTCTCACCGGCCGTCCAACCCGCCCCGACACGGAACGCCTGCCGCCCGGACAACATCTCGTCAAGAACTGGCCGGTTCTGGATCTCGGCCAGCAGCCGGAGATTTCACGCGAGCGCTGGCGGCTGGATATACGCGGTCTGGTGATCCATCCGATGACCCTGGACTGGACGGCACTGCAGGATTTACCGCAAAGCGACAGCGTTTCCGATATTCACTGCGTCACCACATGGTCGCGTTACGACAACAACTGGAAGGGCGTGGAAATCCGCGACCTGATGGATCTCGTTCATCCCAAGGACGAAGCAAGCGCTGTGATCCTGACCAGTTACGATGGCTATACGACCAACCTGCCGCTGGCCGATTTTGCCTCAGAAGACGCCATGCTGGTGACCGACTGGGAAGGCCAACCTCTCTCGGAAGAACACGGCGGACCGGTGCGGCTCGTCGTGCCGCATCTCTACTTCTGGAAAAGCGCCAAATGGCTGAACCGCATCGAATTCATACGCGAGGACAGGCCTGGCTTCTGGGAGAAGAACGGTTATCACATGCGCGGCGATCCATGGGCCGAGGAACGGTATTCGGACGATTGATCGCTTCGATCAGATCGCTGCCGCCAAACCGTTTTTCGCCCGCGCATTGGCCCAATCGGCACTGGCCTTAATCCCGCCGAGCGGAAAAACGTGACACTGCTCGATCAAGCTTCGCGGGTTCGTTGCGCAGTAGGCCTCGATCTCATTAACCAGATCGGTCGGTTCGAAAGGCACCAGCAGCTTGCGGAAATCCAGAGCACGCTTCTGCAGAATGGCAAGCGACGGACCGACGCCACAGGAGATCGCGAACTTGATCAGCGTCTGCAGCTTGGTCGGCCCGGCAATGCCGAGATGGATCGGCAGGTCGATGCCATCGGAAAAGATGCGTTCCGCCCAGGTGATGACCGGTTTGGCATCGAAGGCGAACTGCGTGACGATTGCCATCTTTGCATCGGTGCGCTGGGCATAATCATTCTTCGAACGAAGGGCGGCATCGACAATGATCGTGCCACCGGCGCGATCGATATCGCGATTGCCTTCCGGATGACCGGCAACGTGAAGGCGTTTGAAACCATACCGGTCGAACAAGCCGGTTTCGAGCATCGCCATGACGCTGTCGATTTCACCAACGGGGCGGACATGCCCGCCACCCAGCAACAGCGCCTGTTCGACACCGGCTTCCTCGCGGTAACGTTTGATCCACGTATCGAGCGTCGAAATATCCGGGATGCCGCGGGCCGGGATATGCGGCATCGGGGCCAAACCTTCTACGGTCAGCCGGCGCGCGGTTGCCACCATGTCATCGATCGGCGTGCCTTCGATATGGGCGATGTAAACACGCGTGCCTGCCGGCAGAATTTTTCGAAAATCCTCGATCTTGGCGGCAGTGCGCGGCGTGACCTCGATGGAGAAATGCGAAAGCAGGTTGATCGCGCCAGCCGGCATCCCGATTGCCGTTTCCTGTTCCGTCACTGCAAAGGCCATGAAGTTTTCCGTATCCGATATTCGTGTACCGCGTGAATATCAGGATAAGACGGCAATGTCGTTTGCACATGCCGCACGGCCGACATGCACGGACGCATTTGCGCCCATGCCGGAACCTTTGCAGGTCAAAGGCCGGAAATCAGACGGCGAGATAATTGTGCCGCAACTCGGCATTGTCGAGAACATCGGCAGCGGCACCACTATAAACCACCGTGCCCGTGTCCATGATCACGGCCCGATCGGAGAAACGCAGAGCCGCCACCGCATTCTGTTCGACGATGATGGTGGTGATGCCGAGATCGCGGATCTGCCGGACGATCTTTTCGATCTCCTGCACGATGACCGGCGCCAATCCTTCATAAGGCTCGTCGAGGAACAGGATTTTCAGATCTCGCGCCAAGGCTCGGGCAACGGCCAGCATCTGCTGTTCGCCACCCGACATGGTGGTGGCTTCCTGCGTACGGCGTTCGGCAAGGCGGGGAAAATGATCATAAATCTTTTCGACCGACCAGCCCTTTTGCCCGGACACCTGCGCCAGAAGCAGGTTCTCTTCCACCGTCAGCCCGCCGATGATACGGCGATCCTCCGGCACCAGCTGTACACCGGCCTGCGCTGCCTGATAGGATTTCATCCTGTGCAGCGGCTGGCCATCCAGCCAGATCTCACCACTTTTCAAAACCGGACTGTCGGCGCGCGCCAGAGTGCGCAGCGTCGATGTCTTGCCGGCACCGTTGCGGCCGAGCAGCGACAGGACCTCGCCCTTGGCGATGGAAAAGGAGACGCCCTGGACAATGTAGGATTCGCCATACCAGGCGTGGATATCCTCGACGCTGAAGAAGGGTCTCTCCTCAACAGGCTCCATGCTCTGGGCTCCTTTCGTCAGGTCTGTTTGGCGGGTCATGGCGTTCATGCGTGTGCTTCTCCGAGATAGGCTTCCTTGACCTTGGGGTTGCCCCGCACCTCGTCCGGCAGTCCATCGGCGATGATGCGCCCCTGCGCCAGCACGCTGACGCGGTCAGCAAGCGAGAACACCACATGCATGTCGTGCTCGATGATCACCTTGGTCATGCCGCGCGCCTTGATGCGTTTGAGAAGCTCGATCGTCATGTTGGTATCGTGGCGCGACATGCCGGCGGTCGGTTCATCCAGCAGCAGCAGCTTTGGTTTCTGGATCAGGCACATGGCAAGCTCCAGACGGCGCTTGTCGCCGCGCGACAGCGAACCGGCCAGCTGATGGCGTCGCTCCAGCAGGCCGACATCGCCCAGATGAAACTCGGCAGAATCGCGGATTTCGCTTTCGCTCTCCACCGATTGCAGCGCGTGAAAACGATAGGCGCCGTCCCGCTTGGCAAAGGCCGGGATCATGACGTTGTCGAGCAAGGTCAGATCCGGAAAGATTTCCGGTGTCTGGAACACCCGGCTGACGCCGAGCTGGTTGATTTCATGCGGTTTTTGCTGGTCGAGCGTGGTTCCGGCAAACACGACATGGCCCTGATCCGGCCGGATGCGGCCGATACAGACATTGAGCAGCGTCGATTTTCCTGCACCGTTGGGGCCAATAATGGCGTGGACGGTGCCTTCGGCAACGCTGAGATCCACATCCGTTAGCGCCTTCAACCCGCCGAAACGCTTGCTGACATCGGCGACGTGGAGAACGATATTCCTGTCTGACATGGTCGTTACTCCGCTGGTTGCGCATGAGCGGCAACGGCCGGTTTTCCACCACCGCCGCCACGCTTGAAGAGGCCTGAGATCCGTCGGAAACCTTCCATGATGCCGCCGGGCAGAAAGATCACGATCAGCACGAAGATGACGCCAAGCGTCAGGTGCCAGCCCTCGCCGACGAACAGCGACAGTCCGCTGACCAGCGGGTTCTCGATACTGTCAGGCAGAAAATCGAAGATGCGATGCAAGGTCTGCTCGTTGAAGGCGGAAAAAATGTTCTCGAAATATTTGATGACGGCCGCACCGAGGATCGGCCCGACCAGCGTTCCGGCACCACCCAGAATGGTCATCAGCACCACTTCCCCCGAGGCTGTCCATTGCATCCGCTCGGCGCCGGCCAAGGGGTCGGTGACCGCCATCAGAGAACCGGCAAGCCCGGCATAAACGCCCGAGATGACGAAGGCGGCGAGCAGATACGGCCGGTTGTTGAATCCGGTGTAACGCATGCGGTTCTGGTTGGATTTCAGTGCCCGCAGCATCAGGCCGAAGGGCGAGCGAAAGATTTTTATCGCGAAGAAGAAACAGAGGATCAGCACGATGGCGCAGAAATAGAAGCCCGCGTAACCGCCGCCGCTGAGGCCGATACCGAACAGTTCGACACGCGGCAGACCGCCGGTGGCCGCACCGGCCATACGATCGAGCACGCGGGGATCGCCCAGTGTCAGCTGCAGGCCGGTCTCACCATTGGTCAGCGGCGTCAGCACCGAATAGGCAAGGTTATAAAACATCTGCGCGAAGGCGAGCGTGAGGATGGAGAAATAGATGCCGGAACGGCGCAGCGCCACATAACCGATGACCATGGCCACCAGACCGGCAACGACCATCGAAAACAGGATAGCCGGCAAAGCATTCATGGTGAGGAGCTTGAACATCCACACCGCCGCATAGGAGCCGATGCCGATAAAGGCGGCGTGGCCGAAGGACAGATAACCGGTCAGGCCGAACAGGATGTTGAAGCCAAGCGCAAAAATGCCAAAGATGCAGAATTTCTGCATCAGCGCCGGATAGGCGGCACCGAGCGGTTGCAACGAAATCGGCAGGGTCAGGACGACAAGAGCAAAACCGAGGAACAGCAGCCAGTCCTGTTTCGAGAGATTGAAAGCCATCGGTTCACTCCTCCATAACGCCGGCACGACCCATCAGACCACGCGGCAGGGTGAGCAGCACGACGACTGCCACAAGATATAT
Source organism: Neorhizobium sp. BT27B (assembly GCF_050455485.1). Classification (NCBI taxonomy): domain Bacteria; kingdom Pseudomonadati; phylum Pseudomonadota; class Alphaproteobacteria; order Hyphomicrobiales; family Rhizobiaceae; genus Neorhizobium; species Neorhizobium sp. BT27B. Next base: position 323,032 of record NZ_JBCIYT010000007.1, read on the forward strand.
GATGATCTGGTCGATGCCGGGAATGATCGCCTTCACCTCGTTCATCGAGGCAAAGGATTGCAGGATGCCGAGCAGAAAGCCGGCCAGCACCGCGCCACCGAGCGACCCCATCCCGCCGACCACGACCACCACGAAGGAGAGGACCAGGAATTCCATGCCGATATGATAATCCGGCGGCAGGATCGGCGTGTACATGACGCCGGCCACACCGGCGACCACCGAGGCGAGGCCGAAAACGACGGTAAAGCGTCGCTCGATATTGATGCCGAGCAGGCCGACCGTTTCGCGATCACGCATGCCGGCACGCACCACCATGCCGTAGGTGGTGAAGCGCAGGAAAGCGAAGACGGCGCCGATGATGGACAGCGAGAAGAACAGATAGATCAGCCGCCACCAGGGATAGGGCAGACCATTGCCAAGGCCGATCAACTCGCCCACGGCGGCGGTGCCGCGAAATGCCGCCGGCGCCGGTTGCGGGATCGGGTTGGCGCCAAAATAGTGCTTGATGATTTCCTGAATGACGATTGCCAGACCGAAAGTGACAAGGATCTGTTCGGAATGCGGGCGCTTGTAGAAATGGCGGATGATGCCGCGCTCCATGGCGATGCCGAACAGAAGCATGACCGGTATGGCAAGCAGGATGGCGGCCGGCACGGAATAATCGACCAGAAATTTTCCACTCTCGCCGAGCCACGCTTCCACATAGGGCTGACGCACTTCCATGGGCGAACCCCAAGGGGTGGTCTGGCTCGGATCGATCGTCACCGACTGCAACGTCAGAAGCTTGTTGAAGCCGACAGCACAGAAGGCGCCCATCATGAACAGCGCGCCATGGGCGAAATTGACGACGCCGAGCGTTCCGAAAACAAGGGTTAGACCAAGCGCGATCAGGGCGTAGGCGCCGCCCTTGTCGAGCCCGTTGAGGATTTGCAGCAGTATCGCGTCCATGAGACCGCCATAAAATGAGGATTGCGACAGGCCCGCCGGACGCTTTCGCGCCCGACGGTCGATATCCGGCCATCAGGCCCGGATCAGACGATGATCAGCACTTCTTGGCGTCGGCCGGGCCGAGATCACCGCCAAAGATCTTGGCGTCGTAAGTGACATCCTTGGCGGGGATGACTTTCTTGACCTCGAGAAGATCGAACTTGTCTTTTGGCGCGGCCTTGCCCTGCACGACGAGGATGTCCTTGAAGCACTGGTGGTCGTCTGCGCGATAAAGGGTCGGGCCGTTGCCGAGGCCGTCGAAATCGAACCCTTCCAGCGCCTTGATGACTTCCGGAGCATAGAAGGTGCCGGCACGTTCGCAGGCATCGGCATAAAGCAGTGCCTGCACATAGCAGGTATGCGCGGCCTGCGACGGCGGGGTACCGTATTCCTTGCCGAACGACTGGGTGAAGGCCTTGGTGCCCGGGTCGGTGAGTTTCCAGTCCCAGTTGGCAGTGCCGTAAATGCCCTTGATCGCCTCGCCAGCGCCCTGTGCCATCAGTTCGGAGAACAGCGGCACGACGATCTCGAAGGATTTTCCGTTGACCTGCTTGTCGCGCAAACCGAACTGCACCGCCTGGGTCAGCGAGTTGATCATGTCCTTGCCGTAGTGGTTGAGGATCAGCACATCGGCGCCGGAATTGAGAACCGGGGTGATGTATTGCGAATAATCGCCGATGCCGAGCGGCGTCCGCACCGCCTTGACGGTCTGCCAGCCGAGCTTTTCGGTGGCGGCCTTCATCGATTCTTCCTGCGTCCAGCCCCAGGTGTAATCGGCCGTCAGGTGATAGGCCTTGCGGTCAGTGCCATAGGCTTCGCCGATGACGGGGCCGAGACCGATGCCGGACATGTAGGCGTTGAAGAAATGGCGGAAACCGTAACGTTTCTTGTCCTTGCCGGTCGTGTCGTTGGAATGGGTGAGGCCTGTCATGAAGATCACGCCGAGATCTTGGCAAAGGCTCTGCACGGCAACGGCTTCAGCCGATGACGAACCGCCAGTGATAACGACAGCGCCGTCCTTTTCCACCATGCGCTTGGCGCTGTCGCGCGCCGCATCGGCCTTGGTCTGGGTATCACCGGAGACGAAGGCGACCTTCTTGCCGAGAATGCCGCTGCCCTTCAGCGCCTTGGACGAGAAGGTCGGCAACATGCCGCCATCGCCCTCGCCATTGAGATGTTTCACGGCCAGCTTGTAGGCCTTGAGCTCGTCCTGTCCCTCGTCGGCGTAAGGCCCGGACAGAGGCACGTTGAAGCCGAAAGTGACGGTGTCGCCGGTCGGCACGTTGCAGGACATCTTGTCCTGCGCATAGGCACCACGAACGAAATGCATCGGAGCTGCCAGTGCAAGACCGGACAAAGCGCCGGTACGCAACAGACCACGACGGGTAACGATAATGTTGGACATGTGACTCCTCCCAAAGTCGGTGAAAACGTTGCACCCCTCCTCAAGAGCGCAGGACCAAAGGCTACCCTCAACCCGGATTTAGCCAATCCAACATTGGTCTTACGACTATCGTCTAGAAAAACCCGCCTCTGAAGAATCCGGGCAAACCGGATTTGCGACACATTATCAAATTCAGGCTCAGGCAAGCCTCGGTGCATAGGTTCCGGCACAATCGGGTGAGGACAAGGCTGCAGCTGCACATCTAGAGGCTGTGCAAGGCCAAGGCAGAAACCTGATTACGCTTCGAAAATTCATATTTCGTTCGATTTAGCCCGGGACCTGTTCACATGACTTCGATCGTTTCAAATCTGAGCACGAGCCAGATCAGATCCCTGTCGACGGCATCCGTCGCCGCCTGGTCGACCGAAGACGTGGCATCGCTTTCGACCAGCCAGATCAATGCATTATCCTCGGCCCAGATCGCCGCACTGGACAAGGAGGATGTCGAAGTCCTCGGCTCCCAACAGCTGCGCGCGATCTCGCAATCGGCAATCGTCGGCCTGTCGCTGGATCAATTGGCCGTGCTCGATACGCATGCGATCGAAAGCCTGACATCCGCCCAGGTCGCCGCGATGACGGCCTCGCAGATCGGTGGCTTCTCGACACTTCAGGCGGAAGCACTGACGGAATCGCAGGTCAGCGCGCTCACCTCCGCACAGCTCGCAGCGCTCGGTCCAGAAGAACTCGCCACATTCTCGACTTTGGACATGGCGTCGATCGGCAGCAAGGCAATCGTTGGCCTGACGACTGAAACCATGGCTTCGTTGACGACGGCACAGATTGCAGCCCTCAATCCCAAATCGGTCGGCGCTCTGACCACCGGTCAGGTTTCAGCTCTGGCATCCACGCAGGTGGAGGCCTTGACCGCAGCACAGGCCAAGGAACTGACGGCAACCCAGCTCGGAGTGCTGGGGGCCGCAGGTCTCGCCACATTCTCTGCAGACGAAATCGCCGTTCTCAGCGGTAACGCGATCGCCGGCATGAATCCTGCAGTGCTTGCCGGCCTTGGTTCCGACCAGATTGCCGCACTGACAACTGTTCAGATCAATGCGATCAAGGCGTCGCAGGTATCACCGCTCGGCACCGACTTCATTGCCACGCTGTCCACCAGCCAGATCGGCGCATTGAATACCGGTGCTGTCGCGACGCTGACGACGACACAGATTGCAGCCATGAGCAGCGCTCAGGTCGAGGCTCTTTCTGTGCCGCAGGTCAAGGCGCTGAGCTCGGCGCAGGTTACGGCCCTCGGTGCGGACGGCATTGCCACGTTTACAACGGCTGAAATTGCCGCCCTGTCCAACAAGGCGATACAGGGCCTGACGGACGAGGCCATCGAAAATCTGACACCGCAGCAGATCGCGGCGTTTAGCACCAGCGCGGTTGCCGCGCTGACCACGGCCCAGATCAAGGCCATGTCTCCGACCCAGATCGAAGCGCTGACGATTGTGCAGGTCAAGGTCCTGACATCCGCGCAGCTTTCGGCGCTAGACGGTGACGATATTGCGAGATTCACCAACGCGGAAATTGCCGCCATCAGCAACAAGGCGATTTCCGGTCTGACGACAGAGGCTCTTGCTGAGCTGTCACCCACGCAGATCGCTTCGATCAGCACCATCGGCATCACCGGCCTGAGCACGTTGCAAATCAAGGCTCTTACCACCGCCCAGGTCGATGCACTCTCGGCAAGCCAGATAAGAGTTCTGACCTCGGGGCAAGTGGCCTATCTGACCAGCGAACAGATCGAGACCTTTTCTCCCGACGAAATCGCAGCAATCAACATCAAGGCGTTGGCAGGCCTCGGCAGTGCCGGAGTTAGCGCTTTCTCGACCGCACAGATTGCCGCGCTGACGTCAGCACAGGCAAGCGCACTCAGCACCATCCAGATTGCGGCGCTCTCCACCGCGCAGGTTGACGCGCTGAGTACCACCCATTTCCGCGCCATGAAAAGCACACAGATCGCGGCACTTGGCGCCGACAACATGGCAACGCTTTCCGAAGCGGAGATTGCATCGATTGCCAGCAGTGCGGTGGTAGGCCTTACAACGGCTGCCGTCGCTGCGCTGACGACGGCGCAGATCGCAGCCCTGACCACAGCCCAAATTTCGGCGCTGACGCCCGCTCACATGACGGCGTTGACGGTTGATCAGGCCGAGGCACTGACGCCTGCCCAGGTGAAAGCGCTGACGTCCAAGCAGATCGCTGCGCTGGGAAATGACGATATCGCGACATTCTCGACCGACGATATCGCCTCCATCACCGCCCGTGCCATGCCAGGCCTCAGCACAGATGCCTTGGTAGCACTTTCGTCCGCACAGGTGGCCGCTCTCGATACGAGCGCCATCGCGGCCCTGAAGGCGAACCAGATCGCGGTGATCGATACGGACTTCATTGCCGCACTATCAACGAAGCAGATTGCGGCACTCAGCACGACAGCCGTCGCACGCCTGAGTACCGGGCAGATCGATATCATGAGCAACGCCCAGCTCGAAGCGCTGTCAGTGAACCAGATCAGGGTGATGACCTCTGACCAGCTGTCCGTGCTCGACAGGAACGATATCGCGACATTCTCGACAGCCGAGATCGCGGCACTCTCCTCCAGCGCCATCTCCGGTCTTGGCCCGGAGGTTTTTGGCAGCCTTTCCACGGCACAGATCGCAGCCCTGAGTGCCGGCGCAGTAACCGGCCTGACATCCGATCAGGTCGCAGCGCTCAGTACGGCACAGGTTGATGCCTTCACGATCACCCAGATCAAGGCGATGACGGCGAACCAGGCGATGGGACTTGGCGCCGACGATATCGCTACTTTCTCGACGGCAGAAATTGCAGCGCTTAGCAACAAGGCCGCCGCAAGCCTCGGCACCGATGCTTTCGCCGCACTGTCTTCGGCGCAGATCGGAGCGCTGAGCACGACTGCGATAGCCGGACTGACTGTCGATCAGATCGATAGGCTTTCCAGCGCACAGCTGGCAGCTCTTTCTCCAGCTCAGATCAGGTCCCTGAGTTCCACACAGCTGGCGGCTCTTGAACCGGAAGATATCGCGGCATTTTCGACAACCGGTATTGCAGCAATCAGCAACAGAGCCATTGGTGGCCTCAGTGCGGCTGCGATGGCGGCACTCTCGACTGCACAGGTCGCAGCGCTGAGCACGCTCGCCATCACAGGACTGAGCACCACCCAGGTTGAAGCGCTCGGCAGCGAGCAGATTTCTGCGCTGTCGACCGCACAGATCAAGGCCCTCAACGCATCGCAGGTCGGCGCCCTCGGCGACGACATCGAACTTCTCTCCGCCGCGCAGATCGCAGCGCTCAGCGCCACCGGACTGGTGGGCTTGAGCAGCCAGCAGATTGAAGCCTTGAGCACCGCGCAGGTTGCCGCATTGACCACGGCGCAGATCGCAGCGCTGAGTTCCAAGCAGATCGCTGCCTTCGAGACCATCGATCTTGCCGCTCTCACGACCGCCCAGATTGCATCCATCAACACGAGCGGCATTCAGGGCCTGACCTCTGACCAGATCGATGCACTCGGCACCGGCCAGATCGCAGCATTGACGACACGGCAGATGAATGCGCTGAAATCGGCACAGATCGGCGCGCTGGGAACCGACGATATTGCCGCGCTTTCGACCGCGCAGATCGCCGCATTGAGCTCTTCCGGCATCAACGGTCTGAACTCCCAGCAGATTGCAAGCCTGACGACGGCCCAGGCCGAAGCATTGACCAGTGCGCAGGTGGCAGCCCTGACGTCCAAGCAGCTCGCCGTGCTGGGGCCGGACGAAATCGCCCAGTTCTCCAGCAAGGACATTGCCGCCATCACGCCCGGCGTCATTGCCGGTCTGCCGACCGAAACCATCGCATCACTGTCGACAGGACAGATCGCGGCGCTCAGCACCGCTGGCATTGGCGGCCTGACGACACGCCAGATTGCAGCACTCAGCACCGCGCAGGTGGAAGCGCTCACAAGCGCGCAGATCGGCGCGCTCAACTCCGCCCAGCTTGCAGCGCTCGGCACCGACGATCTTGCGACATTCACGACGCGGGAAATTGCCGCCATCAGTGCCACCGCCATTTCGGGCCTTTCCACCGATACGCTGGCCATGCTGACCACCGGCCAGATCGCCGCGCTCAGCACTGCCGGCATCAGCGGGTTGACGACACGGCAGATCGCAGCACTCGGCACCGATCAGGCAGAAGCGCTCACCAGCGCACAGATTGCCGCATTCAGCGCCTCTCAGATAGCTGCCTTCGGCGCCGACGATCTTGCCACCTTCTCGACCCGTGAAATCTCCGTAATCAGCTCCAGTGCCATCGGCGGACTGACGGCGGAGACGGTGGCATCGCTGTCGACGGCACAGATCGCAGCGCTCAGCACCGCAAGCACGGCGGCGCTCGGCACCGACCGGATTGCCGCACTGACCAGCGATCAGCTGAAAGCGCTCACCAGTTCGCAGCTCGGAGCACTGACCTCCAGACAGGTCGCAGCACTCGGCACGGATGACATCGCCACGCTTTCCACCGGCCAGATCGCTGCACTCAGTGCCGGTGGCATTGCCGGCATGACCACGGATCAGATGGCCGCCCTCAGCACCGATCAGGCTGAGGCGCTGACCAGCACGCAGGTCGCGGCACTCAGTTCCAAGCAGGTTGCCGCACTGGGAGCCGATGATCTCGCCAAATTCTCCGACGAAGACATGGCGGCAATTACCTCTGGCGCGCTCGCCGGGCTCTCGACGGACGTATTGGCATCGCTTTCGACAGACCAGATCGCGGCGCTGAGCGCATCCGGCATCACCGGACTGACCACGGATCTGATTTCCGCACTCAGCAGTGCCCAGATCGAAGCCCTGACGACGGCACAGGTCCACGCACTCGGCTCGCGGCAGGTCGCGGCATTCGGTACCGACGATATCGCCGCCCTCTCGACGGCCCAGATCGCAGCTCTCGGTTCCGATGGTATCGCCGGCCTGTCGAGCACACAGATCGCCGCCTTGAGCACCACACAGGCCGAGGCACTGGTCAGTGCGCAGATTGCGGCCCTGCAGTCTTCGCAGATGGGAGGCCTGACACCCGGCGCCATCGACACGTTCACACCCGGAGAAATGGGCGCGATTACACCCGGCGCCATCGCAGGTCTTCCAACCTCCGCGATCGCCTCGTTGTCGACGTCCCAGATTGCCGCTCTCAGCGCAGCGGCCATAGCAGGCCTGACGACAGCGCAAATTGCCGCTCTCAGCAGCCATCAGATCGAAGCGCTGACCACGGCGCAGGTGGCGGCCCTGACATCGCGTCAGGTGGCAGCCCTTGGCACGGATGATCTTGGCGCACTTTCGACAGCCCAGGTGGCTTCTCTCAGCACTGCCGGTATCGGCGGCCTGTCCAGCACGCAGATCGCGGCACTTAACACTGAACAGGTCGAGGCGCTCAACGCCACCCAGATCGGCGCCCTGACATCGCGTCAGATTGCGGCACTCAGCGCCGATGCCATCGAGACCTTCACGACCGCCGAGATCGCGGCGATCAGTTCGATGGCCATTCCGGGTCTGGCAACCAGCGTGATCGCCGGCCTCTCTACGGAGCAGGTCGCATCGCTCAGTTCGGCTGGGGCTTCGGCACTGACCACCGACCAGATCGTGGCGCTCAGCAGCCATCAGGTGGAGGCGCTGACGAGCACGCAGATCGGCGCGCTGAACTCGCGCCAGATCGCCGCCCTTGGCGCTGACGATCTCGCGACCTTCACCACGGCCGAACTTGGCGCCATCAGCTCGAATGCCATCCCCGGACTTTCGACGGCCGCGATTGCCGGTCTGACGAACAGCCAGGTCGCCGCCTTGAGCACGGGCGGCATTGCCGGCCTGACCACAGCCCAGGTCGCCGCATTGAGCGTCGATCAGGTGGAATCGCTGACCACCGCCCAGATTGGCGCCCTTGGCTCGAAACAGGTGGCGGCACTGGGTGCCGATGATATCGCCGCGCTGACGACCGCCCAGATTGCGGCGATGAGCACAGGCGGCATTGCCGGCCTTGGCAGTACGCAGACAGGCGGGCTTACTCTTGAACAGGTCAACAGCCTGTCGACCAGCCAGATCGCGGCACTGACATCGGATGCATTGAGTGGTTTCAGCGTCGCGGCACTGGATGTGCTGTCTCCGGAAAAACTGGCGGCCATCAGCTCCACCGGCATGAAGGGCCTGTCGACCGCCTTCATCGCGACCCTGTCGGCCGGCGAGATCGCCGCCCTCGGTACATCGGGCATTTCCGGTCTCAGCAGCGACCAGATCCACGCGCTCAGCAATGACCAGCTGGATGCCTTGTCGCTTACCCAGATCGCCGCACTCGGCTCGTCCGGCCTTTCGGGCCTGACGACATCGCAGCTGACGACATTTTCGACCGAAGAACTGGCAGCGATCAACACCGCGGCAGTCCGCGGCCTGCCGACGGCCGTGGTCGCAGCCCTGACAACGGACGATATCGCAGCGCTGACGACCGGCCAGATGGCAGCACTCGGCTACAATCAGGTTGCCGCGATGACGACGACCCAGCTCGGTTCGCTGACGATGAGCCAAGTCGGCGCGCTGACGGCCATCCAGGCGGCAGCACTCGGTGCTGATGATCTTGCGGCATTTTCACCGGAAAACATCATGTCGCTCAGCTCGACGGCGGTCACCGGCCTCAGCACCGCGGTGCTGGCAGCCCTGCCGACCACGCAGGCGCAGGCCTTTACCGCTGGCCAGATCGGCGCGATGACCTCGGCGCAGGTTGCAGCACTCCAGAGAAGCGATGCCGGCAGCGTTTCCAGCTCCAGCACCTCGTCATCCTACTCGACAACGAGTTTTTCCTCCTATTCGGCAGACAACAGCAACGCCGCATCGGAAGCGGAAACGTCCGACACCAGCACACAGCAATCGGCCGATACCCAGTCCGACGATGTGGCTTCGATCATCTCCTCCTACCTCGCGGTCTGATACGCTCGAGAGGATGTAATAACATAAGCAGTGGCCAGATTTCCGATCAGGCCACTGCAGGCTTGCTTCGGGCAAGCCTGCCCGGTTACAGCGTTTCAACCTATCGCATGTGGTTGCAACGCCGGCCGTCAGGTCGCACAACGCGGGACCTGACATCATGGCCGCCAATTCCACTCCTCCGACGCTCGCCGACATTATCGAACTCGCGCGAACGCAGAAAATGACGCTGGCCGATCTCTTTCGGGTTGCTGAAGGGCGAAGTGCTGCCGGGCACAAGGCGGAAGCGGCGGAAATCTACAAGGCCTGGATCGCCTTCAACGACGGCAATCCGTTCGTGCATCTCGCCAGCTTCAACTATTCCGTCATCCTGCGTCAGCTTGGCGACGTCACCGGCGCCATCAACGCGCTGCGCAATTGCGTGACGCTGGACGGACGTTTTGGCCCCGGACACATCAATCTCGGCCGCGCCTATGAGGATGCCGGGCTTGCCGTGCAGGCGATCCAGCAATGGCGCAAATTCATCGAGCAGACTTCTGACAGCACGGCGGAACGTGTTTCCTACCGCCTGATGGCCCTGCAGCATGTCGGCCGTGTCATGGAAAATGCCAACCTGCTGGAGGATGCGGAGCAGACGCTCTGGCAGGCCATCGAGCTTCGGCCCGACAAGACGGAAGCGGGACAGCACTGGACGGCGATCCGGCAGCGCCAGTGCAAGTGGCCGATCATCATCTCCTCCGACCATGTGAGCAAGCGGCAGCTGCTCGATTCGATGTCGCCGCTGGCCTTGGGATGTTATTCCGACGACCCGATGTTCCAGCTGGCCAAGGCCTATCGCTACAACAAATCGCTGGTTGGCCGACCCGATATCAGTGCCTTTGCCCGCAAGACGGTAAAACAGAAGACCGGCACCGGCGAGCGCCTACGCATCGGTTACGTTTCCTCCGACCTGCGCGACCATGCCGTCGGTTTCGCACTGCGCGAAGTTCTGGAACTGCACGACAAGGCGAGTGTCGAGATATACGCCTATTATTGCGGTGATCCGGTTCGTGGCGATGCAACACAGACGCGGATGAAAAGCGCCGTCGACTGCTGGCGCGACATCGCCACGCTCTCCGATGAGGACGCGGCCCGCCAGATCGCCGCCGACGACGTCGACATTCTCATCGACGTCAACGGCTATACCAAGCACGCCCGCACAAAAATTTTCGCCTATCGCCCGGCGCCGGTCATCGTCAATTTCTGCGGTTATCCCGGCTCGATGGGCAGCCCGTTCCATCAATACATCATCGCCGACCCGTTCATCCTGCGGCCTGAGGACGAAATTTTCTATTCGGAAAAGGTGCTGCGCATCGCCTGCAACCAGCCGCTCGACCGTAAGCGCGAGATCGCGTCAGGCATCACCCGCGCGGATGCCGGCCTGCCGGAAGACGCTTTTGTATATGCCTGCTTCAACGGCATGCAGAAGATTACCGCCGATTGTTTTGCCCGCTGGATGAAAATTCTCGAGGCGACGCCCGGCAGCCTTTTGTGGCTGCTGGCCGGCGAGGACGAGGTCAACAAGCGTCTCATTGGCGAAGCGGAAAAATCCGGCATCGATCCCACCCGCATCATCTTCGCGCCCAAGGCACCGAACCCGAAACATCTGGCACGTATCGGTCTGGCCGACCTCTTCCTCGACACTTTTCCCTATGGCGCCCATTCGACGGCTGCCGACGCCATCACCTCCGGCCTGCCGATCCTGACCATGCCGGGCAAGAGTTTTGCCGCCCGCTTCTGCGGCAGCATCATCACCGCTGCCGGCATTCCCGAAATGACTTGTGCCACCCCGGACGAGTATGTGGAACGCGCAATCGGCTATTTCACTGATCGCAAGTCGCTCGCCAAGGTCAGAACCTCGCTGCAGAAACAGCGGGAGACCAGCGTGTTGCGCGATATTCCAGCCCTTGCCCTTCGGCTGGAAGAACTGTTCTGGCAGATGCAGGGTGAGGCCGAGCGGGGAGAAACACCAGTGCCGGACCTTGGCAATCTCGATACCTATTACGAAATCGGCGCGGAGATTGCCGAACAGATGGGCGAGTATGAAAGCGATGACGCCTATCGAGAGCGTTACCGACAGGCGCTGACGAACTGGGATGCATTTTCGCATGTGCCAAACGACAAGCGTTTCTGGCCAGCGATAGACGCCTGATCCTATCGCTGAAATTGCTAAAACGCCTTTTTGACAGGCAGAATCAAATTCTGCCTGTTTCTACGTCATTCAACCGGTTGACAAGCGGCGGAGTGCGCCGCAAAAAGTAGGCATAACAAGACCTACCGAACCAGGGGAACATGATGAAATCGACCATCCTGAAGATCGCCTTCGGGGCGATGGCGCTTGCCGCTTCGCTGACCGCTGCCACCGCGCAGGACCTCAAGCCCGTCAAGTTTTCGCTCGACTGGACGCTGCAGGGTAACCACGCCATCTGGGGCCTGGCTCTCAAGAATAAATATTTTGAGCAGAACGGCCTGAAGGTCTCGATGGACCGCGGTTATGGTTCGGGCGATACCGTCGTCAAGATCGCTGCCGGCGCCTATGACATCGGCTTTACCGACGTCAATTCGGTGATCAAGTTCAATGCCGAAAACCCGGATCGCAACGTCGTCGCCTTCTACCAGGTCTTCGACAAGACACCGAACTCGATCATCACGCTGAAAAAGTCCGGCATCACCAAGCCTGCCGATCTCGCCGGCAAGAAGATCGGTGCACCCGAAAGCGATTCCAGCCGCATGATGTTCGGTGCGTTTGCCAAGGCCAACAAGATCGATCCGGCCTCGATCAACTGGGTGTCGATGGCGCCAAACCTGCGCGAAACCATGCTGGTTCAGGGTCAGGTCGAGGCTATTTCCGGCTTCTCCTCCACCTCGGTCTTCAACCTGATTTCCGCAGGCGTGCCGCAGGACGATATCGTTGTGCTCTCCTATGCCGACAACGGTCTCGACCTCTACGGCAGCGTCTTGGTGGCAATGCCCGACTACATTGCCAAGAACCCCGACATCATCAAGGGTTTCGTCAAGGCGACGATTTCCGGCACGATCGACCTTTTGAAGGATCCGGCCGCCGGCATGACCGCCATGCAGGAAATCGAGCCGATGTTCGACACCAAGCTCGAAACTGCACGTCTGGCCTTCCTGATGGACAAGGGCGTTCTGAAATCGCCGGCCTTCGACAAGAACGGCCTCGGTTATGTCGATCCGGCCCGCATGGACCTGACCATCAAGACCAATAGCGATGTCTACAAGGTTCCGGCTCCGGCCGCAGCCAAGGTCTACACGACCGAGTTCCTGCCGCCCGCATCGGAACGCATGCCGCCGAAGTGATCGCTTCGCAAGCCCGGACGACAAGAGAAAAAACGTGATGAAAAACCTCGTGGAACTGGTGAACGTCAGCCTTTCCTATGGAAAGACGCTTGCCGTCTCCGAACTCAACATGGCTGTCGCGGCGGGTTCTTTCGCCGCGGTCGTCGGGCCGTCCGGCTGCGGAAAATCCTCGCTGATGAAACTGGTGACGGGCCTGATGCCCGCCACATCAGGCAGCGTGCTGATCGACGAACGAGAAATCGACGGGCCTGTCAGCATCGTCGGCATGGCCTTCCAGAACCCCAACCTTCTGCCCTGGCGCACGACGCTCGAAAACGTGCTCCTGCCACTGGAAGTGGTGCGTCCTGAGCGCCACCAGTTCCGCGCCAAGCGCAAGGAGTTCGTCGAGCGTGCCATGGATCTGCTCCGCATCGTCGGGCTGGACGGTTTTGCCGATCATTATCCGTGGCAACTGTCGGGCGGCATGCAGCAGCGCGTTTCGCTGTGTCGTTCGCTGATCCATCAGCCACGCCTGTTGATGCTCGACGAGCCTTTTGGCGCACTCGATGCCTTTACCCGCGAAGAGCTGTGGGACGTGCTGCAGACCATCTGGCTGGAGCGAAAATTCACCGCCATTCTCGTTACCCACGACCTGCGTGAGGCGCTGTATCTGGCCGACAAGGTGCATGTCATGTCGAACCGGCCCGGCCGCGTCGTGCGCTGTGTCGATACCGCCGAATTTTCCCGGCCACGCAACGAACGCACCTTCATCGATCCGAAATTCAACGAGAACGTCATGGAGCTGCGCGCTGAAATTCGCGCCCAGCGCCTGCCGATCGAAATCAAATCAGCCGCAGGTTCGGAGATGACGCCATGACCAAGTTCGAACGTCTCGGCTCCATCTTCCTGCCGATCCTTCTCGTCTTCATCTGGCAGGCTGCCTGCATCGGATTCAAGATACCGTCCTTCGTGCTGCCGGCGCCGACGGAAATTGCCGTGGCTCTCTGGGACAATCTCTACATCATCTGGTTCCACTCCAGCCAGACACTGCTGACGACTGTGATCGGCTTTGCCGTCGCCGTCATCTTTGGCGCAGCGCTCGGTATTCTCGTCGGCTCGTCGCGGTTCGCCTATTCCAGCCTCTACCCCATGCTGGTCGGTTTCAACTCGGTGCCGAAAGTGGCGATCGTGCCCATTCTGGTGGTCTGGTTCGGCATCGGCACCGTACCGGCCATTCTGACCGCTTTCATGCTGAGCTTTTTTCCGATCGCCGTGAATGTCGCAACCGGGCTGGCCACCATCGAACCGGAACTGCGTGACGTGCTGCGCTCGCTCGGTGCCAATCAGCTCGACATTGTCCGCAAGATCGGCATTCCGCGCTCGTTGCCCTATCTCTTCGCGTCGCTGAAAATCTCGATCACGCTCGCCTTTGTCGGCTCGGTGATTTCCGAAACACTGGCGTCCAATCGCGGCATCGGCACGCTGATGACGCAGGCATCGGCCAATTTCCGTGTGTCGCTGGTATTTGCCGGCCTCGTCGTCATCGCCGCCATGGGTATCGCCATGTACGTCATCTTCGCAATGATCGAGAAACGGATGACTGCCTGGGCCGTGCGCGGCACGACGTTCGGCGTCGGCGGCTGAGATAAAGACATCCCGAAAATGAAAAACCGGCGTCTCGCGGCGCCGGTTTTGTTGTGTCAGCGAGCCGCTTTCGAAACCGCCGCCTTCAGGGTTTCCTCGTCGTAAGGCTTGCCCAGCATCACCGCCCCCGGAATATTGTCGGGCACGGATGTGTCGCCGGTCGCATAGACCACACCGATTTCCGGCAGCAGCTCACGCGCCCTGATCGCCAGTTCATGACCGTTCATGTCCGGCAGGCCGAGATCTGTCACGAGAAGATCTATGCCGCCGCGCTGTAATACCGTCAGTGCCTCGCAGGCCGTGCCGGCTTCGAGAACCTGATGACCAAGTTCGGCCAGCATCTCGGCAGTGTTGATGCGGATCAGCGCATCATCCTCCACCAGAAGAACCGTCAGCGGCAGCATCGAGGAAGCCGGTGCGGGATTTGTCGTCGTCGCCATTTTCGGCGCCGATGCCATCTGCTGCTGTTTCTGGTTGGCGATCAGGTGACGCAGCCGGCGAGCCAGCGCTTCACGCGTATACGGTTTGGAAAGAAGCTCGACGCCGGCATCAAGCTTGCCGCCGTGCACGATCGAGTTTTCCGTATAACCCGACGTGAACAGCACGACGAGATTGGGCAGGCGTTCCTTGGCGCGGCGCGCCATCTCCCGGCTCTTCAGCGGCCCCGGCATGACGACGTCGGTAAAGATCACATCGATCGGGATACCGCTTTCGACAACAGTCAGGCCGGCCTGCGCGTCACGCGCAGTGAGAACGCGGTAACCGAGATCGGCCAGCGTTTCGACCACGGTGGCGCGAACCTCGTCATCATCCTCGACCACGAGCACGGTTTCAGTACCGCCGACGATCGGGCCGTTCTGGACGACGATTTCCCGATCCTCATCGGCAACGGCGCGCGGCAGATAGACACGAACGGTCGTGCCATGGCCGACCTCGCTGTAGATCTTGACGTGGCCGCCCGACTGCTTGACGAAACCATAAACCATGGACAGGCCGAGACCTGTGCCCTTGCCTTCCGGCTTGGTCGAGAAGAACGGCTCGAAAACCTTCTCCATGATGTCGGCACTCATTCCGGAGCCGGTATCGGTGACGGCAATCATCACATACTGGCCGGGTTCGACCTCGACATGCGCCCGCGCATAATCCTGATCGAGCGACGCATTGCCGACTTCGATCGTCAGCTTGCCAGTGCCCTGCATCGCATCGCGTGCATTGATGGCGAGATTGAGAACCGCGTTTTCCACCTGCGTCGGATCGGCATAGGTGTTCCAGAGACCGCCGGCGGAAATCACTTCGACTTCGACGGATTCGCCGATCGAGCGGCGCAGCAGATCTTCCATGCCGTTGAGGAAACGGCCGACATTGATGACCTTTGGCTCCAGCGCCTGACGGCGCCCGAACGCGAGAAGCTGGCTGGCCAGCTTGGCACCGCGACTGACACCGGCCATGGCATTGGTGACGCGGCGTTCCGCGCGTTCGTTGCCGGCGACATCCTTGGCAAGAAGCTGGAGATTGCCCGCCACGACCTGCAGGAGGTTGTTGAAATCGTGCGCAACGCCACCGGTCAGCTGGCCGATGGTTTCCATTTTCTGGGCCTGTTGCAACGCCTTCTGCGAGACCATCAGCTCGTGCGTACGCTCTTCGATCTTGTGCTCGAGCGTGGCGTTGAGTGTCGCCAGCGCCTCTTCATTACGCTTGGAATGCTCGATATCGGTATTGGTGCCGATCCAGCGCAGGATGGCACCACTGGCATCGCGCACCGGCACGGCACGAACCACATGCCAGCGATAGGCTCCATCCTTGCGCAGAACCCGGTATTCGGTCTGCAGGATCTGGGCCGAAGCAAGCGCCGTCTGCCATGCGGCGAGCGCCGGCGGCAGGTCATCCGGATGCACGAACGGCCTGATGCTTTCCGTCAAAGAACCTTCGGGAACGCCGAGATATTCGTAAACACGATCATTGAACCATGTCGTCTGCCCGTCGGGATTGGCAATCCAGATATGGTTGAGGACGGATTGCGAAAGCGTGCGGAATTCGGCCTCGCTGGCGCGCAGCGCATTTTCTGCCAGCTTCTGCTCACTCCTGTCCGAAAACAGGATGGCGACATTGCCGGATTCCGGCCCATCGACCGGAAAAGCCTGCACGTCATAATATTTGCCAAGCGCTTCGGCGGCATTTTCAAATGCAACTTTTTCCTGCGTACGGGCAACCTGACCGTAGATATCGAACCAGCGCTGCTCATGATCGGGCGCGATCTCGCGCATACGGCGACCGACACTGTTGAGGATACCTGTCTGTTTCTCGAATGCCGAGTTGACCTCGAGAAAAAGGTAATCGACAGGATTGCCGTTTTCGTCCCAGATCATCTGAATGACGCAGAAACCGTCATCCAGTGTCTGAAACAGCGAGCGGTAGCGCTCGTCGAATTGTGCAGCAGAGCGCTCGGCCTGGCGCCGGGCGGTGATGTCGAACAGCATGCCCGGAAACCGGATCGCCTGACCGTGCTCATTCTCGATCAGACGACCGCGGGCGGCGACATCGCGGATAGATCCATCCGCATGATGCACCCGATACTCGCTGCGGAACGGTTCTCCGCTGGAAAGCGCATCTGCTATCTCGGTCGATACACGGGCCCGGTCAGCGGCATGGATGTTGAAAACAAACGATTCAAGCGGCAGGCCAGTTGCTGCGGCATGGGGATCGACCCCGAATGTTTCGGCAAAGCGCCGATCAGTGACCACCCGGTCGTTTTGCAGATCCCAATCCCAGGAACCGATGACGTCGGTATTGGCGAGTGTCAGTTCAAGCTGTTCCTGCATGGCCAGCCGATCGGCCGCCCGAAGCGTGATGACGGTCCCACCGTTGGGCGCTGGAACCGATGTCGCGATCAGGTGTACGACCCGGCCATCGAGCGCAATGAATGATCGCTCGGCATCACTGCGCAGATCGTCATATCGTTTTCCCAGCACATCCTCTTCCAGATAGCCGAGAAGACGCCGCGCGCCTTCGGACCAGCCGGTGACTATATTGTCGGAATCGATGAAGACGAGCGGCGGGGAATTCAGAGTATCCATGGACAGGAAAACTTGACACCAATATGTGGAAATAGCTCGGCGCTCATACCACCCGGTGATCACGCGTACAACTGCACTACCGATCACACCTCAGCAACGGTAAAGAAACGTCGTTAAACCTCCGGTCTCGAGGAGACCCTGCTCTCATACCGGATCGATACTTTTGGCGATGCGCTCAGCAACCGCGTGTGCCTGCACGCGAATATCGGGAACGGCAGTGATTTCCCAGAATTGCCCGGCCGTCAGGCCACCGACGGCGTAAAGACCCTGCTGCGCCCGCCCGCCGCCGTCGCATACCTGCGAAACATTATCGACGACGATACCGAGACCGAGCCGATCCGGCCGCAGCAAGCCACCTTCCTGCATCGAAAGCAGCAAGGGCGAGTGTTTGAGGCCCGCGCGTTCCATGCCGGTACAGTTGACGACGCGGTCGACGGCAAATTCCTTTATGTCCGACCCGCCGCGCTTCCTGAAGCGCAGAACGACACGCTTGTCATTCTGCTCCATGCTTTGCAGGTAACCGGCGTGAACGGCCACCGTGCCCGCGTTCAGAAGAGCCTCGAAGCGCTGGCGCACCGGCGGTGCCAGCCTGTGCCGATGCACATTCCACCAGGCCAGTGCATGCCGCAGGAAACGCGAACGCTGTTCCTCATTCAGGGATTGCCACAGCGATTGCGTCAGGGGCCGCAGACCGTCCATGACGACACGCCAGTCTGCCGCATCTCTGGCCTGTGCGCGCAGGGCATGGAGAAGCTTGCTGATTGCCCGCGTTTCGGGCAGTTGCGGTGGCGACGGTGTCAATCCGACAGTGGCGTGCGAATGCGGCACAAGGCCCCGGCGGGACAGGACCTGGATGCGGCCCTTATGCCCTCGTTCACGCAGTGCCAGCACCTGATCGATCATCGTCAGGCCCGAGCCGAGAATACAGATATCCTCCTCCGGCTCCACATGTGACAGCCAGTTGAGACGCCAGGGGTTTTCGACGATACGGTCGCCGGCGTCGTTCTGGTGCGAGACGGGCAGGTCGGCATTGCCGAGGCCAAGACAAAGAATGACCGCGCTAGCATCCAGACTGCTGCCGGTTGCCAGCTCGAAAGAATACCCCCCATCAACGACCCGCATGCATCGTGTTGCCTTGGCCCTGATAAAATCGAGCCGGACATCCTGTCGACGTTCACGCAGGAGCGCCGCAAAGCGGTCGCGCAGATAAAGCCCGTAATCACCGCGTGAGGCAAACGCGTTCGCTTCTGCCGGGCGGCCACGGTCGCCCAGCCATTGCCGGAAATCATCCGGAAGATCGCAAAATACACTCATGCGTGCGGCGGCGACATTCAGGCGGTGCAGATGGAATTCAGTGCGATAGGCCGTGCCGCGGCCGAAACCGGCATCGTCGCCAACCACGGCGATGGAGGTACCGGCCGGCATTTCCCTCAGAAGGTTGATCGTTACGGCGATGGCCGAAAAGCCGGATCCCACAACAACGACATCGTAAACCATCGGCTCTCCGTCATTTTCCGGTTGCTGATGGCCACCGGATCGGGACCATGCTTTCACACCATTCTTGCATGAAGCATAGAACGCGTGCCGGGCTGTTCAAGGTGAAAGATTTCGACAACAGCTTTCACCGAACCCGCAATCTCAATCGCCGTCTTCTTCGTGCGCCTTGCCCGGAACATCGGGATTGCCTTCCGCACGGTCGCGATGCAGCGCTGCACGGGCCAGCAACATCAGCGTCACCGGTGTCGTCACTGTCACGAAAATGCCGATGAGAATCTCATGCAACACAAAGCGCTGTGTCGACAGGGTAAAATAGATCATCGAGGCCAGCATGATGCCGCCGATACCCCAGCTCGTGCCGAGTGTCGGCGCATGGATGCGCTCATAAAAAGTCGGCAATCGCAAAAAGCCGATCGCGCCGATCAAGGTCAGCGAGGCCCCGACGATCAGAAAGAAGGCGACGGCAATCGCACCCCATAGGGGAATATCGACAACAAGACCCATTATTCGATCACCTCCCCGCGCATCAGGAATTTGGCAAGAGCGACAGTCGAAACGAAGCCGAGCATGCCGATGACGAGTGCCGCTTCGAAATAGACCACGCGGCCTGTACCGATGCCAAAGGTTACCAGCAGCAGCATGGCACTGACATAAAGCGTATCCAGCCCGATGATACGGTCCTGCGCACGCGGCCCACGAAACATCCTGAGCGAGGCAATGGCCATTGCTGCACCGATCATCAGCTGGGCAATCGATACGGCGGTGAAAATGATGATTGCACTCATGCGAATATCTCCATCAGGAGTTTTTCGTACCGGTTCTTGACCAGATCGATCCATTCATTCTTATCAAGCAGATCGAGGACATGCAGAAGAACCGTCCGGTCGTGCTGATCATATTCAAGCCATGCCGAACCCGGCGTGCTGGTGAGAATAATGGCGAGTACGGCAAGCGCCGTGCGATCCTCAATCTCCAATGGAATGGTCAGGAACCCCGGCCGGCGCCCTTTGCCTCTGCCGAAAAGCAAAACACCGGCAACGGCGATGTTGGACCGGATGATGTCGAAAAAGACGATGGCCACCAGCTTGGGTATGAGATGCCATTTGCGGATCTTTGGCTTGTCGGGCCTGAGCGATGCCATCGCCCATGACGCAAAGACGGCAACAAGTGTGCCCAGAATGAACTGTCCCGGCGTGAAACCGCTGAGCAGAAGCCACATCAGAATCAACGAGGCGGTGAGAAGAGGATAGGGCAGCATCAGTTCGCACCCTCCACCGACACCTTTGTCTGATCATCATAATCCGTGATCACGGTCGCGTTCCTGACCGCATCGATATAGATGGACGGATTGGCCAGCGTGCGAATGGTTGTGTCCATGTACTGCATCGCCGGTCCAGCCTGAACCGTCAGCACCAAAGTCAAACCTAGCAGGAACATGACCGGCACGATTTCGATGACAAGAACCCGTGGGACAGTGCCCTCGATCGAACTCCAGAAGGTGCGGATGCCGGCACGCGTCATCGCGATCAGCGATGCAACGCCGGAGAGGATGACCAACGCGACCAGCGTCCAGACAGCCGCCGTGGGCGGCACACCGATAGCGCCGGTGCCCATCATGGCCGAAAGCATGGCAAACTTGGCAACGAAGCCGGAAAGCGGAGGAAGACCCGCGAGAAGAATGCCGCAGGCGGCAAAGCAGGTGCCCAGAATGGCCATGGTGCCGGGCATGGTGACACCATCCCCCTCTTCTGGCTCATCCTCATCCGCATCGCCATAGGCTTCCATGGTGACCGCCAGAACGTTGGCTCCGGCATCCTGACCGCGCTCGACAAGCTCGATCAGCATAAAAAATGCGCCGATCGTCAAGGTGGAGCTGACGAGATAAAGAAGCGCACCGGATGATACAGCGCCATCATTGATGCCGAGAACCATCAGCAGCGTTCCCGAAGACACCAGCACGGAGAAACCGGCCAGACGCCCCAGCGCCTGTGAACCGAGCACACCGACCGTTCCGAAAATCAGCGTGGCGATGCCCCCGTAAAGCAGGACATTTGCGCCGAAACCGGCCGAAGGGCCGTCGCCGAACAGAAGCATGGTCAGTCGCAGGATGACGTAAATGCCGAGCTTGCTGAGAATGGCAAAAACACCGGCGACAGGCGCGGACGCCGCATTATAGGCAGTCGGCAGCCAGAAGCAGAGCGGCCACATGCCGGCCTTGATCAGGAAGGCGATACCGAGAACACCCGCGCCGGCCTCCATCAGCATGCGCCGGTCCGGCTCGATATTCGGAATGCGGGCAGCCAGATCCGCCATGTTGAGCGTGCCGGTCGTGCCGTAGATCAGGCTGACTCCGATCAGGAACAGCAGCGCCGCCGCCAGATTGACGGCGATATAGTGCATACCCGCCTTGACGCGCAAAGGCCCGGAACCATGCAGCAGCAAGCCATAGGATGCCGCCAGCATGACTTCGAAGAAAACAAAGAGATTGAACAGATCGCCGGTGAGAAACGCGCCATTCACGCCCATTAGCAGCAGCTGGAACATGGTGTGAAAATGCGCACCCACCGTGTGCCAGCGCGCCAACGAATAGACCAGCGCCGCAAGACCGAGCAACGACGTCAAAAGCAGCATGAGCGCCGACAGCGCATCAAGCACCAGGACGACACCGAATGGCGCCATCCAGTTGCCCAGCAGATAGACGCCTTCGAAATCGTTCGGGCCACTTTCTATGCGGAAGAGCACGAAAGAGATGACGACCAGCAGCAGCGCCGCTGCAAGGCTGACGAGCCCTTTCGCCATGCGGCTGCGTTCATCGATGAACAGCAGGATGGCGGCGGCGGCAAGCGGCAGAAGGACGGGTGCTATGATGAGATGATGTGCCCAGCCGTTCACTTGCGATCCCCCCTTCCGTCGACGTGGTCGGTGCCGGTCAGGCCGCGAGACGCCAGCAGCACGACGAGGAAAAGCGCGGTCGTGGCAAAACCGATGACGATGGCGGTCAGCACAAGTGCCTGCGGAACCGGATCGGCCAGCGCACCCGTCGCTACATCATCGGTCAGCAATGGCGGCACATTGGTCTTGACGCCACCGACACCGAAAATGAACAGGTTGACGGCGTAGGACAGCATTGAAAGCCCGACGATGACCTGATAGGTGCGCGGGCGCAAAAGCAGCCAGACACCACATGTGGTCATGACGCCGATGGCGATGGACAGGATGATTTCCATCAGGCCTCTCCTCCCTTGGCTTTTTCAGCGTCGTTGGCCCGCAAACGATTGATACGAACCGACTGGTGCGCCAGTGCCACGAGGATCAGCACCGTCGATCCGACAACCAGCAGGAACACACCGAGATCGAAGAACAATGCGGTGGCCGCCGGCATTTTCCCGATCAGCGGCAGTTCGATATAGCGCGAATGCGAGGTCAGGAACGGATAACCGAGGAACCAGGCGCCGATACCGGTCAGCATCGCCGTCAGAAGACCCGCCCCCATCCAGCGCAAGGGCAAAATACGGATGCGATCTTCCGCCCAGCGCGTGCCGCCTGCCAGATATTGCAGCAGAAACGCGATCGACAGCGTCAGGCCGGCCGAAAACCCGCCGCCCGGAAGATCATGCCCGCGCATGAAAATGTAGACTGCGAAAGTGATCAGGACCGGGAACATCCACTGCATGATGATGGAGGGGACCAGCAGATATTCACGCACCGTATCGCCGGCGGAACGCTCCGGGCGTTCCTCATCGAAACGGTTCTGGATAAGCTGCTGCTCCGGCATGCTCATGCTGTCGGCTGCCGGACGGAAACGACGCAGAAGCGAATAGACCGTAAGCGCCACGATGCCGAGGACGGCGATTTCGCCCAATGTATCGAAACCGCGGAAATCGACGAGAATGACATTGACGACATTGCGTCCGCCGCCCTCGCTATAGGCGTTTTCAAGGAAATAGGTGGCAATAGCGTCCGGAACCGGCATGGTCATGACGGCATAGGACACAAACGTCATGCCGATGCCGCAAACGATGGCAAGCGCCAGATCCCGGAAGCGCCGGAAGCGCGCACGTAATGTGACCGCGTCATCGACACCCTCGTTCCGTTTCGGCAGCCAGCGCAGACCGAGCAGGATAAGGACGGTCGTCACGATTTCCACCAGCAACTGGGTCACGGCGAGATCGGGAGCGGACAGCCAGACGAATGTGATGCAGACCGTGAGGCCGACGCCGCCCAGCATGACCAGCGCCGCCAGACGGTGGTACTTGGCCATGAAGGCCGTGCCGATCGCCAGGCAAATGCCGATCAGCCAGACGACCGCAAACATCGGATCGACACCTGAAAAAGCAAAGGGACGCGGTTCGAAACCGGACAGGGTGAGTGGCAGCATGCCGGCGAGAAAACCGGTAAACACCACCCAGCGCAATTGCGGCTGCAGTTTTCGCGTCCCAAGCCGCTGTTCGGCCAGACGCGCCCAGCGCCAAGAGACTTCGACAAGGATACGCTCGAAAATGCGCTGACCGCGCAGACGGCGGAAGACAGGCGGGCCATCCGCGCAGGATGCCAGATAGCGGCGAAGGATAAAATAGATCGCCGCACCGGCCACCAGCGCGACCATGCTCATCACCAGCGGCAGGTTAAAACCGTGCCAGATCGACAGGCTGTATTCCGGCGTATCCGCGCCCAGCACGCTGGTAACAGCCACATGCAGGAACGGCCCGATGGAGAAAGACGGTACGATGCCGACGATCAGGCAGATCACCACCAGAATTTCGATCGGGAAACGCATCCAGCGTGGCGGCTCATGCGGCGCGGGTCTTGGAAGATCGGCCGGCGGGCTGCCGAAAAATACGGTGTGAATGAAGCGTAGCGAATAGGCGACGCTGAAGGCACCGGCCAATGTCGCCACATAAGGCAGGATACGATCGAGAATGGAATCGGCATGCGTTTCCACCGCCTCGGCAAAAAACATCTCCTTGGAGAGAAAGCCGTTGAGCAGCGGCACGCCGGCCATCGCGGCGCTCGCCACCATGGCAAGCGTGCCGGTAATCGGCAGGAATGTATAAAGCCCGCTTAGCCGTCGCATATCGCGCGTGCCGGTCTCGTGATCGATGATACCGGCTGCCATGAACAACGACGCCTTGAACGTGGCGTGGTTGACCATATGGAAAATCGCCGCCACCGTTGCCAACGGGCTGCCGAGACTGAGAAGCGTCGTGATCAGCCCAAGATGGCTGATCGTCGAATAGGCAAGCAGACCTTTCAGGTCCTGCTGGAACATCGCAAAATAGGCGCCGAGCAGCAGCGTGATGATACCGGCCGCACCCAGAATGAAGAACCATTCGTAGGTCCCGGCCAGCGCCGGCCAAAAACGGGCGAGCAGAAACACACCCGCCTTCACCATCGTGGCCGAATGCAGGAAGGCTGAAACCGGCGTGGGTGCCGCCATCGCATTGGGCAACCAGAAATGGAAGGGAAACTGCGCGCTCTTGGTCAATGCGCCCAGCAGGAAGAAGATCAGCGCCATCAGGTAGAGTGGGTGATTGCGGATGATATCGCCCGATGCCAGGATCTTGTCGAGATCGTAGCTGCCGACGATATTGCCGAGCAGAAGCACGCCGATCAACAGGCAGAAGCCGCCGATGCCGGTAATCGTCAGCGCCATACGGGCACCGTCGCGGGCCGCTGCACTGTTGTGCCAATAGCTGATGAGCAGGAACGAGAAGATACTCGTCAGTTCCCAGAAAACCGAGAGCAGGATGACATTGCCGGAGATGACGATGCCCAGCATCGCGCCCATGAATGCGAGCAGAAAGGAGAAGAACCGCGGTACCGGGTCATCCTCGGACATGTAATAACGGGCATAAACGACGACGAGAAAGCCGATGCCGCTGATCAGGACACAGAACAGCCAGGCAAAACCATCCATCCGCAAGGCAAAGTCGAGACCGAATTGCGGAAGCCATTGCAACTTGGCGCGAAGGATCTCACCTCTAGCAATCGTCGGATAGGCGGCGGCCGATGCGCCAAAACAACCGAGTGCCACAACCCCGGAAATCAGCGAGGGCAGGCTGCGCGAGGAGCTCTTCAGCAGCGCAGCAGACAGCAGGCTTCCGACAAAGGGCAAGACCAGCAGAAGGGCAAGAATGGTTGGCCCTGTCGTTATCCCAATGTCCTGTTTCCTTTTCGGCTCCGGCAGAGATCTGTCCAGCAGAGTATTGCAAAAGCAACACTGGTCGGCGAATCAAAAATGCCATATATGAAAGATATTGACCAATATGGGCAGCTTTAAACGATGGGTCAAGGCGACTACTGCAAGATATTGACCCCCGCTCTGTGTCGGGCCGCTCGGGGTTATCTCGACTGGACGCAGATGGATCTCGCCGAGCGCTCAGGCGTGTCTCGCAGCACGATCCGGGACTACGAAGGCGACCGTCACGACGTACACCGCGCAACGGAAGCGCAACTGCGTCTGGCATTCGAGACCGCCGGTATCGCGTTTGTCCGCATGGAAGGCGATCAATTTGGCGTCTGTCCGAAAGCGGTGAACTGACGACGGCAGAAGAAAGCTGCGCCATTTTCCAAGCGTCGTTTGGCGGAGGGCAGACCACCTGTTTTGAGCGCACGCGTTGCTTTGATGCGCTTGTATTTTGGCTATTTGTTTTTTGGGAGATTTTATTGGTTGCGGGGGCAGGATTTGAACCTGCGGCCTTCAGGTTATGAGCCTG
>NZ_JBCIYT010000008.1:0-335963 GCF_050455485.1 Neorhizobium sp. BT27B
GTCCACCTCTTTTTAAGTGGACACCACATGCCAAAGCTCAATCAATTGCAGAAGGTGCGGAGAAATTCGCGCTTACGCTCAAACGACCAGTTACACGATGTGAGAATGATTTTTATGGGCGGCCAACGGTCTCGAACCAACTTGGCAAGTTCAACGCCTTCGGCCTCGGAAAACAGGTCAATGTCCGTGATCATGAGACGAATATCGGGCTGCGTTTCCAGAACGCTTATCGCTTTGGCAGCATTTTCGGCTTCAAAAAACGTCATATCCCGCCTCTTGAATTTCCTCGACCATCAGGAACCTTATGACATGGTCGTCCTCGACGGCAAGAATGGTCGCAGCTCTCGGCATAGGTGGATACGCCCATCGTTTACTTTGTACGCTATAATACGCTCAGAACTGGTTGCGGTGATATCGGTTCCCTAGACGGTCGACAGAGCTGTGACGCAGTGGTCAGAAAATATCGGAGAAGATGAGGTTAGGTCCCGCGCCAACTCCACGGACCAAGTTGGTGAGTAGATGAGGGTGCCATTCAAAGCGAAGCGGCCGATCAGTGATGATCGGCCGCTTCGTGTTTGGAACCCATATCGCACCGGCGTCTTACTTTGCAGGAACAATCACTGCTCAGGCGAGGGCTCGGCGGCTTCGGATTCTGGATGACCCTTTGATGGTTGGCTCGGCCGAGCAGACTGCATTGCCTGCTCCCTATTTTCCCCTTGGTTCAGACTTCAGCGTTCTGGTTGACGACAGACGTCGCAAGCGAGGTAAGTGCAAGGTCCGTTTTCTGCTCTTCGTCCAGTGTCGTCTGCAAAAGGCCCGCGGCTTCGTTCAAGCCAAGTTCGAGCGCCCAAGGGCGCAAGGTGCCATATCGTGACATTTCGTAGTGCTCGACAGCTTGGGCGGCCGCGAGAAGGCCGGCGTCGAGCGCGGTCGATCCTTGGTACTCCTGCATGATCTCATCGGCCTCATCGGTGATGCCGAGAATGGCGCTGCAAGTCTTTGGTTCGGCTTGCTTGCCGATGAGCTTGAACACCTGTTCGATGCGCTCGATATGGACCTGTGTTTCGGCCAAATGCTTTTTAAAGGCATCCTTCAGCTGCCCGTTGCTGGCTGCTGTTTCCATTTTTGGGAGGGCATCGACGATCTTTCGCTCTGCAAAATAGATGTCTTTGAGGGTATCATGGAAGAGATTGTGAAGTTTCTTGTCACTAGCCATCATATGGCTCCTTGCAATCATGAGAACTGCCGCGGAGGTATTGCCCCGGCAGGCCGTCTGCGATTGGCGCCGGACTCAGATCGTGTCAGTGACGCTCAGACCGCGTTTCGTTCCATAGAGCCCACCGAACCAGGATGCGACTGCACCGAGCACCAGGGCAATGAAGCCGAGGATAGCGCCGGCTGATACAGTTGTTGCAGCCAGTTGCGCTGCCTCGAGTGCCTTCTGCTTGGCAGTAGCCATATTGTCGCGATAGGTTTTTTCGTACTGCTCTACCTGGGTCCGAGCTTGGTCCGCGGGGATGCCCTGCGAACGTGCAATGGCATCTGCCGCGCGGGTTCGTGTGTCTTCAGCCGCTGCCTGGTCACCCGTTACAACTGCCTGCATTGCAGTGACAGCTGCATCCTGCAGCGCCTTTGCATCGCTGCCGGTGGTGTTGCGAATCTGTTGCTCTATCCCCGCCATAGGATTTGCCGAATTCACCATTGCGGGGGCAGCTGATGCAGCTGTGGCCGCTGTCTGGCCGACGCCGCCGATAACGCTGGAGAGGCCACTGAATGCGCCACCGATCAAAGCTCCGACCGATGTCGTAAGAAGGTATAGTACGACAAGCGTTGTGACCGCCCAGGATGTCAGCCCGTGATAGCCGCCAGTCGACCGGCTTGCCCGGCCGGAGAGCCGACTTGCTACATAACCACCTAAAAAGGCCGAAACGATACCGGCAAGTACAAACCAGATCCCGCCACCGATTGAGAATGTTCTCACCTGCGGATTATCGGAGGTCGCAGGATCGAGAATGGCTGCGCCGATCCCGACGCCAAGGAGATTGAGAAGAAACTGGACGGCGAGCGCGATAACGACGCCTGCCAGAATTGCACCCCACGAGACTTTATGAAGCGATGCTGTCGAGTTGGGTAAGTTATCCAATGCATTTTCGACTGGGAGATTTGTGGAGAGGATGGTCATGATGACCTCCGTTGATGCCGTCACGGGTTCGTGAGTGAGGCAGCAACGTGTGGTGGAGGAGCATGTTCCTTAACAACGTATTTAATGTTGCCGGTGAGAAGGCGCATACGGCGCAGATTTTCCAGTCGCGGTATCTTGCGATGATTTCCATGCAGCCAATATTGGGCCGCGCTGGCATGCAAGCGCTTCTCATTTTCAAGCCTATCCTTTTGCGCAACGACGTGGTTTGCTCAACGTGTCATTGACAAAGCGCGCTCGCGTCTCGACCTCAAAGTTGAGTGAGTTCGTTGCGTCCTGATCGCGACCAGTTGCACTTAGTCCCGGTCGCCAAGTTGGCCTGCATTGGCTGCCAAACGCTATTGCAGCGATCGCTCGCCGGCATTCATTAGGGGCGCATGCAGGGAACTGATTGTCTGTGCCCGGGTTACTGTAGCCCTGAAACAAGCGCTGTTTCATCCAACAGGTTGAAGCGATGCTGCCCAAGATGGAGATCCTATATGCAACTTCCCCAGCACACAGTAATTGCTGTCGCCGATGGTGAGAAACTTGCTCTGTTCCAGAACGAAGGCGATGCGGCCAACGTCAAGCTCAAGGCAATGCCGTCAGCTGAGGTCGACGGCTCGAAGATCGCATCTGGCGCTCGCCATCCAAGCAGCGCTGCAAACCCTGACGATAGCCAGCAAGACGAGGATGGGTTCAGTAATGGCGTCGCTGGCTTGCTGAACGCTCGAGTGCTTGACGGCAAGATCAAGAGCCTTGTGATCGTGGCGGCGCCGCGCACGCTCGGCGAGATGCGCAAGAGCTACCATAAGTCGCTTTCCGACGTGCTGATAGGCGAACTGGATAAAGATCTTACGGGACATACTATTCCCGAGATCGAGAAAGCACTTGCAGCAGCTTGAGCTGCCGGCATGTCAAGACAAAGGGGGCGATCTGTAATGACCGGCCCCTTTGTCGTTTCAAGCTCATGGCGCTGAGGAAGCCACCTGCGCATCTCACGACCCGCCAGACTACTTAGACGGTCATCGCTCATGCGAGGGCTCTACGGCCTCGGATCCTGCTGAGGACAGCCTGTTAGCCGGCTCGCCAGCGACGCTTTCGGCGCTCGGTTGGCCATCCTCGCCACTCCAGGCGAGGTTTCGTTCCGCGGTTTCGATAGATCCTTCTACCGGATCTTGATCTGGGGGATCGTTAGAAAGAGCTGAGGCTTCACCGCTCATCGCTTTTTCGATGCCTCGTTCGGCCCCCCTGGCAAGTTTTTCGCGCGCGCGATCGGCCGTCTCGGGATCTGTCCGTGACGCATCACTTCCAAGATCATTTTGATCGTCAATCATAGTCGTGCTCCTCTGTTCGGATTCAACGTTCGCTGATGGAAGGAAGATGAAGCATGACCTCTCGCTGAGCTTTTTCGTCCAACGGCTCGACCTGTGCTTGCCACAACGCAGTCGCTTCCGCAGGCTCGTCTTCCCACGTCCGGGTGCTGACAATGTTGTCATCTACCTTGGCAAGGCGCCGTCCGCCCAGACGCATATACTCCATGGCGATCTGGTGCGATGATGTCTCCGCATCGTCTTCGCCAAGTTGATGCTCGACTTCATCCTGTGATTGACCAAGGACTTGTAGAAGCGCTGAGTGTTCTGGTTTCCCTGCTCGTTCATTCAGGAAATCAGCGAGTGGCGTTTTGGTCTCATGCCCTCCGGATGGCTCGTTCCCCATATGAAGGATGACTGCCTCGCCGCCGCTCATGTCCAACAACCAGCGATCACCGTTTGTGCTCACAGAAAATTCCTTGATTTCGCTCATTGGGTAGTTCCTTTTGGTGCAACTGGCTGGGGTGGTATCGACGCTAAATGCTCAATCGCGATAGGGTTTAGGGAGACCACAGTTTAAAGTGACCGACCGCTCGCGATGACGCGAGCAAATCACCAGTCGCCGCGCACAACGCGCGGCTTTACCGGCAGCTATCATGCGACACCATGCCCACTGCAGATGTCGTCGACGGAAATAATTCGGATAGCATTAAGGCGCTGAGGATGATGTCGTCGATCCGAGCTTGCCTTGGATTAATATGGGGTGTCGCAGCCAAGCTTCAATGGCGAGTCAAAACTAAAGGTTGACTTTGTATGTGTTGTCTCTATTTTAGGTTTTATCGATCTTTTGCTTGCTAAGCTTTGGTTACCGCGCGATTAGCACCGCGCCTTGAGCGAACTTTCCTTTCAAAAATATCGTTATTACCATCCGTGCAGCTCCGGTTCTGCGGCCCATAGTTCATGCTTTGAAAGGATCATCATCATGACCACAGGCACAGTAAAATGGTTCAACTCCACCAAGGGGTTTGGCTTCATCCAGCCTGACAACGGCGGCGAAGACGCCTTCGTTCATATCTCGGCAGTCGAACGCGCAGGAATGCGCGAAATCGTCGAGGGCCAGAAGGTTGGATACGAGCTCGAGCGCGACGTAAAGTCGGGCAAGATGTCGGCCTGTAATCTGCAGGCTGCCTGATCCTTACCCGGTTCCGTTCTTGACCACGGATGTACTGGCACTGACGAGACCGCGTTATCTGCGAGGCCGGGCTAATAGCCTGGCCTTTTTTTTGCCCTGATTTTTTGGGCGCCATTCCTTGGAATATACGATGACACAAACACGCGCGAAATCGCGACAGCAGGCCGAGACTGCTTTCAGCAACGAGCAGTCGCAATTCTTTGCTCGCGGTCACGCGGTTAAAGAAAAGGACGCCGTTGTCCAAGCCCGCAAGACCAAGACAATACGTCTTGGCGAAGCTCGGCTCGCAAGAAAGGCTCTTGACACTCAGGAGGCTTCCGCCGGCTTGACGAAGAAGCGCGCCGGCAAGACGTGACCTGAGGAGAACCTCTGTGACTGATGATCTGACTACCGAATGGAATCCGGATCAGCTACGACGCGCCTTCAAGGCTGCCGGAGTATCTCTTTGGACATGGAACGTCGATAACGATGCATTCATGATGGACCGGCGTGGGTATGAACTGTGGGATGTAGCTGCACACGGCAATCTGTCGTTCGAGGATTTGTCGGCCAAGATACACCCGGCAGACCGGGATAGGGTGCGCGCGGCTTTCGCGGCCACACGCGCGGTTGTCGGAGCCTACGAAATCGACTTTCGGATACTGAGCGCTCTTGATGTTCGCTGGATTTCGGCACGCGGACAGGGGAGTGACGAGGATATCGTCGCTCGTCTGATGACAGGAATTTTTCTTGACGTGACCGGCCGTAAGCAGGCCGAAGAGGGCCATGAACTTCTTGCAGGCGAAATGAGCCATCGCGTGAAAAACCTATTGGCTATCGCCACGGGGTTGACCCAGATAACATCCCGGTCGTCAAATTCGATCGCCGACATGACGTCTCAGTTGACCCAACGGCTGACCGCACTCGGGCGTGCCCATGACCTTGTACGGCCTTTGCCGGGAGGTCAGGGAAAGGCGGCGCTTTTGGGCGACCTGATCACGATCCTGCTTGCTCCCTATGAGGAAACGGCTGCATTCTCGGGACGCATCAGGGTCTCCGTCCCGAGGATGGGCGTGGGCGAGGGGGCCGCCACCGGATTATCGCTCGTCATCCACGAGCTCGCAACCAATTCCCTTAAATATGGTGCGCTCTCGCTCGCAGCTGGAACCCTTGACGTCTCGGGAACTGTCTCCGGAGATACTGTCATTCTAACTTGGACTGAGCAGGGAGGGCCTGAGGTGGTTACACCGGTGGGGGAAGGTGGCTATGGAAGCAGGCTACTTGAGCGAACAATGGCCGGGCACCTCGCAGGATCGATCACAATCAACTGGACGCCTGGCGGCGCGTTGGCGACGCTTAATATGGACGCTGCGCGGCTAGCTCTTTAGGTGTTTACGACTCATTCTTCATCAAATCGCCTCGCGTCGTTTTCCGCACATACAGCAATGAAGTGCGGGCGGCATATCTCTGGATGGACCCCATTGGTGACAGCGTGCTGGCAGAGATGGAGCGCTCTCCAGTAGATTGGGCCGGACCTGTGACCGATCGTCTTCATGTGTCGCAGCGCATCGGCCGGTCCCCATATTGTTTTGGTCAAAAGCGGCCCGTCGCCGACACAGACCGGCGTCTGCCAACGAGCCGCGAAATCTATTACAGTAACGCCCACGCCATTCTCCTTGTGTCTATCGAGATGCTCGTGTGAAAGGCAGATTTCATGCGGGGCCCGTTACAGAAGCCGGTCGCTTCTCGCTTAAATCGACCGAGGAAATCAGCGGGGAGACGGCCCCGAATATGTCGTAGAGAGTCTGCAACATGCGCCTGACCTCATCTGAATCGCTTCGATAGAACACCGTCTGGGCATGCTGCCGGGTCTGAACCAGCTTTGCACCTCTCAGTTTGCCAAGGTGCTGTGAAAGCGCCGATTGGCTGAGGCCTGCCATGACGGCGAATGGGCCAACCGAAATCTCCTGTTTGCTGACAATTTCGAGAATGAGGACACGCTTGGCGTTCGCCATCGCTGCAAGAAGGTTTGCGGCTTTCGCCACAAATCGCTCACAAGATAGGTCTGTGGGCATAAGTATCTCCGAGCGCACGAGCTCCATCCCCAGGACGGGGCAGGCAGATCTGCGGGATACGTGGGTGCAAACGAGAATTGCAATCTCGCGAACAGCCGCTACTCCTGCGGCAAGCCGCCAACAGTGGCAGCTATCGCGAGCACATGCAATATAAGTGTTTATGGATCGTCCAGGCTTGAAGGTCTCTATACAGGATCGACGATATGGTTCGTGATCGCAAAAAACTCGAACTCGCCTAGTCCGACACACTTGAACGCTCTGTTCAAGCCAGTAAGCCAGTGTGAAAGAAGATCCGCGAGGGCTCTCGACATCTGGATTAAAGGGTCAGCCTAGCTTTTGGCCGAGCGGCCCTTCGGGAAAGTGCGGTGAGAGTGTTGCGGAGATGACGCTTTCAAATAAGTTTCTCAATCGAAGGCATACGAGGCGAAGAGGTGAGTTGAAGGCCGATGAGAACCAAGTCGATGTGCCTCTGGCTGTCAGCACTTGCAATCCCAGTCTTTATCCTTGTTGCCGTGCAGGTCGACAAGCCCTCTTCGCCATCAATAGGCGGTGGAGGCTACGATCTTGGGCCGCTCGTTTATTCCTGGTTGTTGATCATGATCACCGTGCTGTGGTCAGTCTGTACCTTCGTCGCAGCAGTCAACTTCAAAGATCGAGCGTCGTCCAAGCGCGCTTTCATTCTAATGGCTATGGGCATTATCACCTTCACCGTGGTCCTTCTCGTCTATCACGATAATCTCTCGTAGGTCATGCTCGAGATGCGATTCCTGCGAGCCGACGGTAATGCTAAAATGGAGTGTGTAGGTCACTTCTGTCGAATGCGCTTATAAGTTGGAAAGTGCGCGAAGCTTGGCGATGATGATAGAAAAGTCATAAGGCTTTGCAAAGAACTCTGCCGACGCAGGAAGCGTCAGGTCTGCCGGAGTAAGGCGGCCCGACGACACAATGATGCCTGCATCTGGAAAGCGCTCGGCAACGGCATGAGCCAGATCCACTCCAGACAGCGTGCCTGGCATCTGAACGTCGGTGAAGAGAAGATGGACATGGCGATTTTCGATGACTGCGAGGGCATCGTCAGCCGTCTCGGCCTCGATGACGTGGAACCCAGCATCTTCAAGCGCGTCGATCACCGTCAGGCGGATCAAGGGTTCATCTTCAACGACAAGAACGGTTGCCACGCGTCGCCTCCAGTATGTTGCATCGCCAAACACCCGACCGTTGCAGTCTGGTCCTTGTCGGCGAAAGTTTGTCGCCTATTCGCTGATCCTGACAATCTCGCCATCAGCATTATCGCCTCTGCTCCAAGAGCCATTACCGGCAAGGGTCGATGCCGCAATAAAACTGCGGCTAGTCGAAACATCACGTAAACTCTAAGGTTGTGTGCTTATCCCCAGCCAAACGAACCTCCATATTCATGCGAGTCGTTCACCCTTGAGGACGTCCAGAGGGTCAAGTCTGAGGAGCCTGAGCTGAGCGGGCTGCTCGGCACACGGACAAAGGCGGGCGTCTTCAGAACCACTGCCGACTGATGGGCCGTCCGATTATTCAACAGCTGGATTTGGGAAGGCCTGAGTGCTTTTCATAATCCGCCACGGCCGCGATGACTGGGCGGGCCAACGGTCAAAAAAAAGGGCAAGTAGTTGCCAATACTGGACAATTATTCTTAGATATTTTCACTAGAACGGGTGCGAGAGTTCGTATCCCTTCAAGACCGACGTGGGAACTTGTCACCTTGGGAACTGATAATTGCAGGGGTTTACCTTACTTGACTAGCTATCGGTAAGATGAAACGCCCTAGCCATTCGGGCAAATAGGTGGCATTTTCCAAATCAGTGGCTCGTTGAGATCCTGCTTTGCAGCAGGTCGCCCTGCTGTTCAAGAACGGGATAGGCGGTTGCGGCGACAAGATGGGAGTTGATCTGCTTGAGGTCGCGCAGCAAATCGAGATGCAGGGAACTGGTTTCGGTTGCCGTGACATCTCCTTGCCGAAGCCTGTCAAAATGGGCTTTTGTGCCTTCGCGTTCCGCTTTCCTGAACGCAATTTTCTCTTCCACCAGCATGCGGGCCATTCGCCCGTCCTGCGACATGAACAAGGCGGCAGCGATTTGCAGGTTGGTCGCAAGGCGGTCGAAAAGAGCGTTCAATTCGCTTTTGGAGGTCTTTGAGAATGTCATGCCGCGCCGCAGACGTTTGGCGAGGTGTGGAAGTACATTCTGATCGAGCACGTCACCGGCATGTTCGAGCCCGGTGGAAAAGATCAGGATTTCTTCGAGCCTACGCTTGTCGGCATCACTGAGTTCGTCGGGATCGATGGAGGTCAGGTAGATCTTCACGGCGGTGTTGAGCCGATCGAGCACCGTATCCTGCTTGCGCAGAACTGACAGCGCCCGGCGATCGTTGGTCGAGAGTGACGCTTTGGTGCCCGCCAGCATTTCATCCAGAATATCGACGATCCGCAGGACCTCACGGGCTGCTGCCTGTAGCGCAACGATCGGTGTCTCCTTGGCCGAGGGATCGAGATAACGGGGCTGGCCTGGGTCGCTTTCGTCGATGCGTTGCGGCATGAACCGGACAAGAGCATTTGCGAATGGCGTCAGGAAGGGCATGAACAATGCCGCCACCACAAGGTTGAACACTGTATGGAAATTGGCCACCACGCGGCCGTCGTTGCTTCCAGAGGAGGTCATTAGGGTGGTGATCTGCTCGAGGAAGAGAAAAGCCAGCGCAACGCCGATGACGCGAGTGAGAAGGTTGCCGATCGGAAGCCGTCGCGCTGATAGATCGGCCCCTGACTGGCCCTCGACAACGGGATTGATGGCCGTTCCGAGATTGGCGCCCAGCGTCAGCGCACAGGCCTGATAGGGATCAAGAAGGCCCTGGCTTGCCAGAGACATGATCAGCAGCACCACTGCGACGCTGGAATGCGCTGCCCATGTCAACACTGCTGCCAGCAGGAGGCTGAGAAGGGGAGCCTTCGAAATTGCGTGGAGAATGGTCTCGAAGGCGGGTGTATGGGCATATTGCTCCAGCACATCGAGCAATTGATGCAGC
Source organism: Neorhizobium sp. BT27B (assembly GCF_050455485.1). Taxonomy (NCBI): domain Bacteria; kingdom Pseudomonadati; phylum Pseudomonadota; class Alphaproteobacteria; order Hyphomicrobiales; family Rhizobiaceae; genus Neorhizobium; species Neorhizobium sp. BT27B. The sequence continues at coordinate 9,790 of NZ_JBCIYT010000008.1, forward strand.
GCCAGCAGCATGAAGCCGATACCGATGAACACGCGGCCAAGATCATGAACCTGCGGGTTCTGCACCTGCCGGAACATCAGGACGCCGATCAGGATGAGAGCCGGTGAAACTGCTGCGACATTGAAGGATAGCACCTGCACGATCAGCGTGCTACCGACATTGGCTCCCAGCATGACCGCCAACGCCGGCACCAGATCCACTAGCCCGCCGGCCGTAAAGCCCGTTGCCATAAGGCCCGTCGCCGTGCTGCTTTGCAGAACTGCCGTGACACCCATGCCGGCCAGAAAGGCTTTCAAGCGGTTGCTCAGCGCATGACCCAGAAACGAACGCAGGCTGGGTCCGAAGGCGCGCTGGATGCCAGTCTGCACCATGCGCGTCCCCCACAGAAGGAGCGCGATATGGCCGGCCAATGCGATCAGGGCTATGATGACGGACATGGATATTCCAGTCGAAAGCAATCGAATTTTCATTAGCCGTCTAATAATATTCAGGCTGTTGCGGTAATCAAGTGTCGGCAGGAAATGCTGCGCGATGATGCCGTCACGGGTTCCGCGGCTCCACGCGACGGCCTTCGGCGTCGAACAGGTGAAAACGATCCGGTGAGGCGGTCAGCGACAGTGTCTCACCGATCGCAATGACAGAGCGGCCGGGCACGCGGAACACGATCGCGCTGCCATCTTCCGTTAGGCCATGGACATAACTTTCCGCACCAACCAGCTCGACCGCCATCACCTGTACCTGCGTGCGAAAACCATCGTCCACAGCGGGATCCGCGATCAGGAGGTCCTCCGGGCGGATGCCGACAGTGGCCACATTGGCGGGCCAGTTCACGCCGCTACCCTGTTTGCCGGCCAGCGGCATCAGGTTCATCGATGGCGACCCAATGAAGGTGGCAACGAATGTGGTGGCCGGTTTTTCATAAAGCTCGATCGGTGTGCCGACCTGCTCGATGCGCCCTGCATTGAGCACCACCAGCCGGTCGGCAAGTGTCATCGCCTCCATCTGGTCATGGGTGACGTATATCGAGGTGGTAGCGAGCGAACGCTGAAGCCTGCGGATTTCGACGCGCATCTGCACGCGCAGCTTGGCGTCGAGATTGGAGAGCGGTTCATCGAACAGGAAGGCTGCCGGCTTGCGCACGATCGCACGGCCCATGGCGACACGCTGTCGCTGGCCGCCGGAAAGCTGTCGCGGCTTGCGGTCAAGAAACGGCTCGATTTCCAGCGCGCGGGCAGCCTCGGTAATGCGCCGGTCGATTTCGTCTTTCGGCGTATTGCGGTTCTTCAGGCCGTAAGCGAGGTTCTGGCGCACCGACATATGTGGGTAAAGCGCATAATTCTGGAACACCATGGCAATGTCGCGTTCCGACGGTTCAAGATCATTGACCCGGCGTCCGGCAATCGTCACGTCGCCGCCGGTAATGCTTTCCAGTCCGGCCACCATGCGCAGAAGCGTGGATTTTCCGCAGCCGGACGGGCCGACGAGCACGATCATCTCGCCATCCTTGATGTCGAGCGATACGCCCTTGATGGCCTCGATATTCGCACCATAGGTCTTGCGGACGTCCTTGAGTTCAATCGTAGCCATTACTTTTCGGTCTCCACCAAACCTTTGACGAACCAGCGCTGCATCAGCACCACGACGATGACGGGAGGGATGATTGCCAGGATCGCCGTCACCATCACGTAGTTCCACGGCGTCGAGGCATCTGCGAAATCCACCATGCGGCGCAGGCCGATGATGATCGTGTTCATCTCTGCCCTGTCGGTGACGAGCAGCGGCCAGAGATATTGCGTCCATCCGTAGATGAAGAGGATAACGAACAGCGCCGCGATATTGGTCATTGATAGCGGCAGAAGGACATCCTTCATGAAGCGGAACGGCCCGGCATTGTCGATGCGCGCCGCCTCCAGCATCTCGCCCGGAATGGTGAGGAAAAACTGCCGGAACAGGAAGGTGGCTGTCGCCGAAGCCATCAGCGGCAGGGTGAGACCGGCATAGGTGTTGAGCAGGCCGAGATCGACGATCACTTTGTAGGTCGGCAGGATACGAACCTCCACCGGCAGCATGAGCGTGATGAAGATCATCCAGAAAAAGCCCATGCGAAAAGGAAAGCGGAAGAATACGATGGCGAAGGCCGACAGGAACGAGATGACGATCTTGCCGATGGCAATGGCGATCGCGACGACAAAGCTGTTGAACAGCAGCCGTTCGAGGCTGACGCCGACGACGCGTTCGACGCCGCCGGAAATGGATTCCGTATAATTCTCCACCATATGCCCGCCCGGCAGAAGCGAAAGTGGTGGACGAACGATTGCGCCGGCCGGCGCCGTCGAGGCGATGAAGGTGTAATAGATCGGGAAGGCGACGATTATGATGCCGAGGATCAGCATCAGATGCGCCATCAGGCTTGCTACGGGTCTGTTTTCGATCATCTTTTCACCTCACGCATAATGCACGCGCCGCTCGACGAAGCGGAACTGGAAGGCGGTCAGCGCAATCACGATGACCATCAGGATGACCGACTGTGCGGCCGACGAGCCGAGATTGAGGTTCACGAAACCGTCGTTATAGACCTTGTAGACCAGCGTTTCGGTGGCCTTGGCCGGTCCGCCGCCGGTGACGGAATGGATGATGCCGAAGGTGTCGAAAAAGGCGTAGACGGTGTTGACGACCAGCAGGAAGAAGGTGGTCGGTGCGAGAAGCGGAAAGACGATTGTCCAGAATCGCCGTGCGCCGCGCGCACCATCGATTGCAGCGGCTTCCAGCAGCGATTTCGGGATGGCCTGCAGACCCGCCACGAAGAACAGAAAATTGTAGCTGATCTGTTTCCATGCGGCGGCCACCACGACCAGCGCCATGGCCTGATCACCGTTCAGCAGCGGATCCCAGGCGACGCCGTTGCGGCGCAGAATATAGGCGAACGTGCCCATGGCGGGGTTGAACATGAACAGCCACAACATGCCGGCCACGGCGGGCGCCACCGCGTAGGGGATGATCATCATCGTGCGGTAAAAACCTTTGCCGCGCACGACGAGATCGGCAGCCGTCGCCAAAAGCAAGGCGATGCCCATCGAGAGAAGAGCGGTTGCCACGCTGAACACGACAGTGACGCGCAGCGCATGCAGATAGTTCGGGTCCGACAGGATCGCCGAAAAATTGGCAAACCCGACAAAGGCGCTCTGCAGCCCAAAGGGGTCTTCCCGCATGGCAGACTGGTAAAGCGCCTGGCTTGCCGGCCAGAAGAAGAACACGATGGTCAGCACGATCTGCGGTGCGACCAGAAAATAGGGAAGGATCTTGTTCGGAAAGACGACGCTCTGCACCGGCAACCTCCTCGATATCGGGATAGCCGTCCGCATGGTTTTTACATGCGGACGGCGTATATGGATGTTATTTGCCGATCGCCTGCTGGATCGCCGCATTGCCGCGTTCGACGGCCTTGTCGAGCGCTGCCCTGGCATCCTGTTTGCCGGCCAGCATTGACTCGAATTCCTCGTTCATGATGTCGCGCACCTGCGGCAGGTTGACGAGGCGCACACCCTTGGAGTTTTCGGTCGGTGGCTTGCCCATCATCTGCAGAAGCGGCGTCTCGCGGCCGGGGTTCTTGTCGTAGAAGCCGGATTTCTTGGTGTCTTCATAAGCGGCCATTGTCACCGGCATGTAGCCGGACACCTGATGCAGGCGGGCCTGGATCTTGGTCTGCGACAGGAAGTTGAAGAAGGTGGCGACACCCTTGTATTCCGCATCGCTTTTGCCCGCGAACACCCACAGGCTTGCGCCGCCCGGAATGGTGTTCTGCGGCCGACCTTCGCCCTCATAATAAGGTAGCTGGCCGATCCCGTATTTCATGCCGGATTTGATGATGTCGCCAAGCCCGCCGGAGGATTCCGTCAGGATGCCGCATTCACCGGATGTGAACAGCTGCTTTGCTTCCGAGGTTCTGCCGCCATAGCGGAACGTGCCGTCCTTGGCGAGATCGGCGATCGACTGGAAATGTTTGACGAAGGGTTCGGCATTGAAGGCCAGCTTGACGTCGGTGCCGCCGAGGCCGTTTTCGTGGCTCGCATAGGAGAGATTGTTCCAGGCGGCAAGATTTTCGGTCTGGATCCAGGTCAGCCATGTCGAGGTGAAGCCGCAGTTCGCGGCCCCGCTGGACTTGATCTTTTTGGCGGCTTCAAACACTTCCGGCCATGTCTTCGGCGGCGCATCTGCGTTCAGCCCTGCCTTCGCAAACACATCTTTGTTGTAATAGAGGATCGGCGAGGACGAGTTGTAGGGGAAGGACAACATCGTGCCGTCCGGTTTCGAATAATAGGCGACGATACCCGGCAGGTATTGCGCCTTGTCGAATTTGAAGCCGCCCTTTTCCAGAACGTCGGCGACCGGCACGATAGCGCCTTGCGCGCCCATCATCACGCCGCTGCCGGCATCGAAAACCTGCATGATCGCCGGTGGCTGTTTGGCGCGGAAGGCGGCGATGCCAGCATTCAACGTTTCCGGATAGGTGCCCTTGAAGACCGGAACGATCTTGTAATCGGACTGGCCCTCGTTGAATTCCTTGGCAAGCTGGTCGATCACCTCGTTATTGGCGCCGGTCATGGCGTGCCACCAGGAAATTTCCGTGGCGGCCAATGCGCTGGATGCCATCAGAGCCAAGGCTGCGGTTGTCAGAACTGATGTCAGAACAGTCTTCATGGTCGTATTCCTCCCTTTCCATGAATAGGCCTGCCGCCCTATCCGGCGGTATTGTCTGAGGCCCTCCTCGGCCTCAGCATGTCCTTCGCAGCTACGCGGCGGCGACACCTTCCTTGTCGATACCGGAAATACGCAGCAGGTCTTCGATTGCGCCCGGACCGGCGGCGAGAACAGGTGCCCCCTTGGTCAGATGATCTCCTTCGCTGGGGAAAGGCAGAAACCAGCCTCCCGCTTCACGCACGAGGCAATAACCGCCAAGGCAATCCCAGGCATGCATGTATGGCTCGAAATAACCGACGAGGCGGCCTGCTGCGACATAGGCCAGCATCAGCGCACCGGAGCCCAGCCGGACGAAATTGCCACCGCTCGCCAGTAGATCCTCGACGATCTTCCCAACCGATTCCGGCGTCACATGATGATTGGCGCCGATACCGGTCACGGCATTGCGGATGGTTTTGGTTGTGCCAAGTTCAAGAAGCTTGCCATTCAGAGTGGCGCCTTGGCCCAGCGCGCTCGAATAAAGTTCGTCGTGGCACGGCACATGGATCACGCCGACGACCGGCTCGCCCTTGTGCAGCACGGCAATCGAAACGCACCAGTTCGGCATGCCATGCACGAAAGGGCTGGTGCCGTCGATCGGATCGACCACCCAGGTGTAGCCGCTATTGCCGCCGGTCAGGCCGTATTCCTCTCCGAGAAAACCATCCGCGCCAAAGGCATCACCCGTGCAGTTGCGGATCAGTTCCTCGACTTCGCGATCGGCGATCGAAACGACGTCCTGTGGATCGCCCTTGCTCTCGATCACCAGTGTGTCGCGGCGATTGAAGTAGCCGAGCGCAAGCTTGCCGGCTTCGACGGCGACGCGTTCGGCCAGCTTCCGGCGTTTTCTGATTTCGTCCTCTTGTGCTGCCATGGGCAAATATCCTTCGATCTGTGCAGGCGCATCACTGCGCGATGATGGCGATGCCGCGGTTTTTCAAACCGATCGCCACGCGGGTACCGGGTGCAAGAGGGCGGTCGACCGACGGGTCCACGATGAACAGGGTCCCGCCGCTCGTTTCCGCCTCGTATTCGATATGATCGCCCAGATAGGCCGCATGGCTGATGCGGCCCGGAAAGGCAGCCGTTTCGGCAGGCTCGAGCGTGATGGCGCTGGGACGTACAGCCAGCTGGTGCCTGCCGGGCCGGGCACCTCGGGCCGGCACGACGTGGCGCAATCCTTCGATGCTGATGGTCGCATCGCTGCCGGTGATGTCGATCACTTCACAGGGCACAACATTCGCCTCACCGATAAAATCGGCAATGAAAGGCGAGGCGGGGGCTTCGTAAAGCTCGCGCGGCGAACCCTGTTGGGCGATTTCGCCGTCCTTCATGACGATGATCCGGTCGGACACCGCCAGCGCCTCGTCCTGATCGTGGGTGACGTAGACGGCAGTAAACTGCAGGCGTTGCTGCAGCTCGCGGATTTCGGTGCGCACTCGACGGCGAAGGCGGGCATCGAGATTGGAAAGCGGCTCGTCGAGCAACAACACCTGCGGTTCAAGCACGAGCGCACGCGCCACGGCGACGCGTTGCTGCTGGCCACCGGAGAGTTCCGCCGGAAGCCGCCCGCCCATGCCGGCAAGGCCGACGAGTTCGAGCCCATGTTCGGCCTTCTGCCGCGCTTCCTTGCGCGGCAGACCGGAGGATTCCAGGCCATAAGCGACATTGTCGAGCGAATTCATGTGCGGAAACAGCGCGTAGGACTGGAACACCATCGACACATCGCGCTCGTTGGCGGGCAGCATGGTCACATCCTTGCCACCGATCAGGATACAGCCAGATGTCGGATGTTCCAGACCTGCCAGCATGCGCAGGGTCGTCGTCTTGCCGCAGCCTGAAGGGCCGAGCAGCGTCACCAGCGTGCCGGGTTCGACCGTGAGCGACAGGTCGGCGATGGCGGTGAATGCGCCAAACGTCTTGCGCACATTCTGGAATGTGACCGATCCGGCATTTCGGGTCATGCGGCTTTCTCCTTGGAGATGATGGGGAGGGTCGGCTGGTTCAGTCCGGCAACGCGGTTTTCGCGCCGCAGCCGTCGCTCGCCCACCAGCAATTGGAAGCCGGTGATGACGGTGATCATCACCACGATCAGCATGGAGGAATAGGCGATGGCGACGCCATACTCGCCGTTCTCGACCAGCCCGACGATATAGGACGTCGCCATGTTGTACTGGGCACTGACCAGGAAAACGACGGCGCTGATGGAGGTGATGGCGCGCACGAAAGAGTAGACCAGCGCTGCAGTGATGGCGGGGCGCAGCAGCGGCAGGATCACCTTGCGGGCGGTGCGGAAGGTGGTGGCGCGCAGCGTCATCGAGGCTTCGTCGAGGCTCTTGTCGAGCTGGCTCATCGCCGCGATGCCGCCGCGCACGCCGACCGGCATGTTGCGGAACACGAAACAGGCGATCAGGATCAGCGCCGTACCGGTCATTTCAAGCGGCGGCAGGTTGAAGGCCATGATGTAGCTGATGCCGATGACGGTGCCGGGAATGGCAAAACTCATCATCAGCGCGAATTCGAACAGCTCGCGCCCGGCGAATTTCTGCCGCACGATGACATAGGCCGTGGCAAGGCCGACCGCTGCCGTCAGCGGTGCGGCGATCAGGGCAATTTCCATCGTCGTCCAGAACGAGTTCCAGGCGACGCCTGTCCAGACCAGCGAGCCATCGCGGAACGTGATGGAAAACGCCTTGGCGTAATGGGCGAGCGTCAGACTGTTGTCGAGGCCCCAGGTTTTGACGAAACCGCCGAACAGGATCATGCCGTAGACAACGAGCGTAAAGATCATCCATGGAATGACCACGGCATGCACACCGATCGAAAGCGGTCTTGGCAGGGCGATATGGGCGCCGCTGTCGCCCTTGCCGGTAACGGTGGCAAAGTTCTTGCCCGACAGCCAGAGACGCTGGGCGAGGAAGGCGGACAGCGTGAAGCCGAGCAGGATCATGGCGAGCACGGCGGCGCGGGCCGGATCGTTCTGCGAACCGACGACGGCGAAGAAGATTTCCGTCGACAGAACGCCGTGGCTGCCGCCAAGCACCAGCGGATTGCCGAAATCGGCCATGCTTTCGATGAAGCCGATCAAAAATGCGTTGGCGAGGCCGGGCTTCATCAGCGGTAGCGAGACACGCCAGAAGGTGCGCCATCGATCGGCACGCAATGTCTGGGATGCTTCCTCCATCGAGGGGCTGACGCCTTCAACGACGCCGATCAGAACGAGGAAGGAAATCGGTGTAAACGACAGAACCTGTGCGATCCAGATGCCGGTCAGACCGTAAAGCCAGCGGCTCGGTTCGATGCCGAAAGTCGAAGACAGGCCTTGAGTGACGATGCCGGCACGGCCGAACAGCAAGGTGAGGGCCAGGCCGATCACGAAGGGTGGCGTGATGATCGGCAGGATGGTCAGAAGCCGCAGCCCCTTCTTGAACGGAAACCGTGTGCGGGTTGCGACAAGCGCGAAGGCAAGGCCAAGCGCGGTGGAGCCGGCAGCCGTCATGATCGCGAGGAACAGCGTGCGCCATGCAACACCGCAGCGGGCACCGCCAATGACGCAATCCAGGCTCCAGATCGAAGAGTCGACGAAATTGCGGGAAAAGCCGGCAAAATTCACCGAGCCATCGAAATCCTGAAAGGCACCGATGAACATGGCGCCGATCGGGTAAAACACGAAGACCGCAACGAGAAAGACCAGCATGGAAATGGTCGCGACGACAAAGGCATCGCCGCGCATGACGCCGCGTTCGGCAAGGCCGAAGGCGAATATCAGCACGAAGCAGATGGCTGACAGAACGGCACCCGCTCCCATCGGCGGCTGGCCGTCCGCCAGCGGACCGAAAATCGTTTCGCTGATCGTCCAGGTAAAACCGGTCATGCCGATTGCCAGTCCCTGCAGCGCAAGGAACAGCACGCCGAAACCGCCAGCAATGGACAGCAGTTTTCCGCGCAGCATCGGATCGGCGGTAAAGCGTGCGGCCACCGCCAGACCATAGGCAAGCAGGACGGCAATCAGCCACATGCGGCCATGCAGGGCGATTTGCAGGATGCCGGGTGCCACCGAAGGCTTGCCCGGAAAATCCGCCAGCCAGGTAAAGGCATAAAAGCCTTGTTCTATTCGATACCACGGCATGAGCACCAAGGCTGCAAAGCCGAGAGCCAGCACGATATCCATTCTGCGGTTATGATTGTTCATGGTGCGATGCGACCTCATCACATGACTAGTCGATCATGCCGCGCCCCGGTCAGCCGAAGCGCGGCAGACAGGCAAGGGATCAGTTGGCGTTGGCGCCGATTTCCTTGTCCCAGCGTTCCAGCACCTTCTTGCGCTCGGTCGGATCGCCATAGGTCTTGAAGTCGTAGTCGATCAGCTTGATGTCCTCGAAGCGCGGTGATTCCTTGGGAACCTCGGCTTGTCTGTTCGACGGCAGCTGGAAGGATTTTGCCTCCTTCATGTGCGACTGCACCTCGGCCGTCAGCGCCCAGTCATACCATTTCTTGGCGCTTTCCAGATTGCGGGCGCCCTTGATGATCGACATCGAGCCGATCTCGTAACCCGTGCCTTCGCAGGGCGCGATCGACTTGATCGGAAAACCTTCGACAGTCTGCGCCACGGCATCATGCATGAAAACGATGCCGAGGCCGGTTTCGCCGCGCGCTGCCGCCTTCACCGGCGCCGAGCCGGATTTGGTATATTGCGAGACATTGCCATTGAGCTGTTTCAGGTAATCGAACGCCTTGTCCTCGCCCATGATCTGCACCAGCGATGCGAGCGCGGTATAAGCTGTGCCCGAGGAATTCGGGTTGGCCATCTGGATTTCGCCCTTCAGGGCAGGGTCCAGCAGGTCGGCCCAGCACTTGGGCTCTTTGTAGTTCTTCTTTTTGAAGAGATCGGTATTGTAACCCCAGCCCAACGCGCCGGCATAAACGCCGACGGTTTTGTAGCCGGAGCTTTCCGCCTGTTTCTTGGCCCAGTCCTGCAATTCATCGAGATGCGGCGACTTATATTCCTGCGTCAGTCCTTCGGATGCTGCCTGCAGGTGCGGGTCGCCTGTCCCCGCCCACCAGATATCGGTTTTCGGATTGCGTGCCTCGGCACGGACCTTGGCATAGGTCTCACCCGAAGACAGGCGGACCATGTTGACCTTGATGCCGGTGTCCTTCTCGAACATCTGTTGCATCATTTCGCAGATCACCACATCGGCGGAACATATGAGGTTGAGGTCTTCGGCGGCTTTGGTCGCCGACGCATTCAACATCAGGCCGGCCAGAGCGGCCGACGCCATCAAAGCAAGACGCATGATATCCTCCCAGATTTGGATGACGCCTCCACATCATCCCGCTCTTGCAAGCGTGTGCAAAGGTTTCATGCGTTCATGCGGATTGTCAACCTCAAATATGCTAGGGCCAGATGCTGTGCATAAATGCGATGTCACACGCATGTTGCACTCCCTTGCAAAAAGATGCAGGAAAAGCGTGGGAGTATGTCGTGAGCCAGAAGATATTCGTGAGCGCCAAGGAAGTTGCGGAACGGGCAGGCGTGTCGCGCTCTGCCGTATCGCGTACCTTTACGCCCGGTGCCAGCGTTTCCGAAGAGACCCGCCGCCGTGTGATGGAGGCGGCGGAGGCGCTCGGTTATCACGTCAATCATCTCGCCCGCGGGCTGATGCGCAACGAGAGCGGCATCGTCTGTCTTATCGTTTCCGAGATGGATACGCCCTATCGCGCAAGCCTGATCCGGGCGATCTCCCGGCACCTTCAGAATGCCGCGAAGATTGCCATGCTGATCAACACCGATCGATCGGACAGAAGCGTCGACGAAGCCTTGAAGCTCGCCATCAGCTATCGTGCCGATGCCTCAATCGTCCTGTCAGGGATGCCGGACAAATCGATCACTGATCTGTGCGTAAAAAGCGGTCAGCGACTTGTTCTCATCAATCGCGACGAGGAGCGTGCAGGGGCTTTGATGATAAATCTCCGTGACCAGGAGGCGGCGCGGCGAGCCTTTATCGCGTTCCAGCGAGCCGGATGCCGCAGTCTCGCCTTCGCCAATTCCGATGTCGGCACACCCAGCCTGATGGCGCGCGAAGAGGGGTTTCGTGCGGCGGGACGAGAGTTCGGTATAGACGTGACCGTCGAGCGTTTCGGGCCGACCCGTTACCAGAGCGGTGTCGTGCTGGCGCAACGATTGCTGACGCGAGAGGTGCGGCCGGATGCGATCTTCTGCGCCAACGATCTTCTGGCCTGCGGCGTGATGGACACTGCCCGCCATCAGTTCAAGCTGGCCGTGCCGGATGATCTTTGTGTCGTCGGTTTCGACGATATCGAGCAATCCTCATGGTCATCCTATCAACTCACCACGTTCGCCCAGCCGGTGGATCGTATTGCCGAAGAAGCCGTTTCATGGCTGAGCCAGCCAATGACCGACAATGGTCAGTTTTGCAGAATGACCGCTGATCTGGTCTGGCGCGAATCCGTTAGGGGCGGATGATGCAGGCAAGGGTATGGCGCGCGAGCCCTATTGAACATTGATACTGTTTCGGTCAAAGCAGGTCATGAAAACCGTCAGGAAACAGAGCAAACCCAAGGAAACAAAGCCCAAGACCTTGCTGAGCCAGCTGGCGGCCATGCCTGACAAGCTGTTCAAGGAAGACTTTCGCCAGCAGTATGGCGCACTGTGTTTTCGCATCGTTGATGACGGCAATATCGAAATTCTTCTGATCACGTCGCGCGATAGCGGCCGCTGGGTCATTCCCAAGGGATGGCCGATGAAAAAGAAACAACCGCATGAAGCGGCCGCACTCGAAGCATGGCAGGAGGCGGGCGCCCGCGGTGTCGTCAGAAAGAAGCCGGTTGGCCGTTACACCTATCTGAAATGGCTGAGCGACCGTGATGTCTCGCCTTGCATGGTGGATATCTATCAGATCGAGGTCAAAGAGATGGCCGAGGATTTCAAGGAGGTCGGCCAGAGGAGGCTCGCCTGGGTCACGCCGGATGAGGCGGCGAGGCGGGTGCGCGAAATCGAGTTGAAATCCATTCTGGTTGATTTCAAGCCACGTGGCCGCGGGAAAAGTGGGCAGGTGTGAGATCCCGAGGGTGCGAACCCGGTTTTATCAGGCCCAGCCCTTCAATGCCCTGCCGGAATAATAACTTGGTGTCGTCGCCCGGTAGAGAGGGATCGTCGCCGCACCCAGATGCGGCACCTCGCTCAGGCCGGATTTGCGGATCTCCGGCGGTTCAACAAAAAAATCCTCGCCGAGGCTTTCAAGCGATCCCAACCTTTTGACGATCTCACCGATCAGCCAGTCCGGCAGCGAACCGCCGAACACGATGGCGGAAGGGTCGAGCGTTCTTGCAACGGTCAGTGCAAGCGCGCGTAGCTGGTCGGTCGCTCTTCCCAGCCATTCGGTCACTTTGGGATGGTCGGCATAACTTTCATCGATTTCGCATAGCCGGTTGATGGTGATGCCGCCGGATGCCAACTGATTGCACAGATCCTGGCCGGAAGGGCGGTGATGCGACTTTGGGAAAAGGCCGCCGAACTCGCCGGCATTCCTGTTGCTGCCACGATAGAGATGGCGTTGCACGACAACGCCGCCGCCGATGCCGTAGGTCAGCCAGATCATTGCGAAATTGGCGAGGTTTCGCCCGACCCCATAATAGAGTTCCGAGAGAATGACGGCCTTGCCATCATTCTCGTGATGCACCGGATAATCGAAGAAGGGCTGAAAATCCCGATCGACATCGACATCATGCCAACTCGCAAACTGCGGAATCTGGAAAACGTGGCCCGGATTGCGGGAGAAATGCCCCGGAAAGGACAGTCCGCATCCGAGGATGCGCGATGTATCGACATTCGCCTTCAGGACGACTTCGCGCGCGGCCGGTTCGGCGATGCTCATGATGTGTTGAAAACTGTGGTCCTGCAAATCCTGACGAATCTCGGCGCGGATCTGGCCGTTCAGATCCGCAACGCAAATTCGCAAATCGTCCGGGTTGAAATAGACGCCGAGAGTGAAGAGACCGTCGGGATCAAGCTCCAGGGCGGTCGAAGGCTTGCCCCTGCCGCCGCCGGTTCTGGCTTCATCGGCCTCCCGTATCATGCCGGCTTCCAGAAGGCTTGAGGTGAGACGCGTGAGCGTCGGTGCCGACACATCCATATCCCGCGCAAGTTCGGTGCGGGACATGCTTCCACGACCGCGCAACATCTCGATCAGGCGGCGTTCGTTATAGCCGAGATTAATCACGCCTGTTCCCCCATTACGCGAGCCGTCCGAGGCTTAGCGTAAATAGATAGTTCAAGCATGTGATTTCTTTGCCGGCTGTCGATCCAGACAGCGTTCTGCACAGCGGAGTGAGGGGAAAAATGGTTGCGTACCATATGGTTATATTAATTGTGACAGTTTCATGAAAACCGTCTTGACATATTTACTTACGTAATGAAAATTAAAAATAGGCGCCGACATGTGATCGATAGAACCGGAAAACCGGGCACAACATGGGTGAGACGCTCCCGGGAACCAAATATAAAAGTGGAGGCCATTTTGGGCTATTTTCGTAATGTTCTGACTGCTCTTGCGGCTGGTGCCGCCATGTTCGCATCCGTATCTGTCGCCCATGCCGATGGCACTGTCGTCGTTTATTCCGCAGCGCCGCAGCAGATGATGGATGAGTTGCTGCCGGCCTTCGAAAGGAAGACGGGCACCAAGGTCGAGCTGGTCAAGGCGGGTTCGGGCGAGCTGATGAACCGTATCAAGGCGGAAAGCGGCAAGCCTGCAGCGGACGTCATCTGGAGTGTCGATGGCACCGTCATCGATTTTTCTGCCGATCTTTTCCAGCCCTATGAGCCGAAGGAAGCATCGGCGATCACGCCGTCACTTTCGCCGAGCAAGAACTGGATCCCTTTCACGGCAGTCGTCACCGCGTTTATCGTCAACCGTGACGCGTTGAAGGGGGCGCCTGCTCCGACATCGTGGGAAGATCTTGCCAAGCCGGAATACAAGGGCCTGATCTCCTCGGCCCGCGCCGACCAGTCCGGTTCGGCCTATATCCAGCTGTCCACCGTGCTGCAGCTGTTCAAGCCTGAAGATAAGGCCTGGGACATCTACAAGGGCATTCTCGCCAACACCGTTTTCTCGACCTCGTCGGGCGCCGTGCCGCGTTTCGTCAATGACGGCGAACAGGCGATCGGCATCACCCTCGAAGACGCAGCGCTGCGCTACAAGCTCGGCAAGGCGCCGGTCGATATCGTCTATCCGAAGGAAGGCACTGCGATCGCGCCGGACGGCATGGCCGTCGTTAAGGGCGCCCCGAATGCTGAAAACGGCAAGGCATTCATCGATTTCATCGTGTCCAAGGAAGGCCAGGAAGTCGTCGCCAAGCACGGTCGCCGGCCGATCCGTGGTGACGTTCCTGCCAACGCTGCGCTCGTGCCGCTGACGGACGTTCCGGATGCGAAGTATGACTTCAAATGGGCTGCCGACAACCGCGATCGCGTCATGAAGGCCTGGAACGACGTCATGTTGGATATCCAGTAACAGAACCCGCGGCCATGACCCGTGAGATCATGGCCGCATCCTTTCGCAAATTCCTGTTCGTTTGACCGCAGGCGCCAATGTCCTGACGGTCCACGGAGATGCTTTATGTCCGCTGTCGAGATTTCCAGCATCCGCAAGAGTTACGGCGCGACGGTCGCTCTGTCGGATATCAATATTTCCATCCCTTCCGGCTCGTTTTTTACCCTGCTCGGTCCAAGCGGCTGCGGCAAGACCACGCTTTTGCGCACGATTGCCGGTTTTCATCAGCAGGACAGCGGCAGTATCGCGATTGCCGGCCACAAGATCGAAAACGTTCCCGCTCACAAGCGCGATGTCGGCATGGTGTTTCAGGATTATGCGGTTTTCCCGCATATCAGCGTTGCCGACAACATCGCCTTCGGCCTGAAGCAGCGCAAGGTTTCCCGGTCGGAGATCCAGAAGCGGGTTGCCGATATCCTCGATATCGTCCAGCTAAAACCCTACGCGCAGCGCATGCCGCACGAACTCTCCGGCGGTCAGCAGCAGCGCGTTGGCCTTGCCCGCGCGCTTGTCATCAATCCGCAGGTTCTGCTGATGGATGAACCGCTCTCCAACCTGGATGCTAAGCTGCGCGTCGATCTGCGCCGCGAGCTGCGTGCCATCCAGCAGTCGATGAACATCACCACCGTTTATGTCACGCACGATCAGGAAGAGGCGCTCGCCATGTCCGACTTCGTCTGTGTCATGTATGGCGGCGTCATCCAGCAGGCGGCGGCACCGTGGGAGGTCTATAACAGCCCGGCCAACCGTTTTGTCGCTTCCTTCGTCGGTGCCAACAATTTCATGGCGCTGTCCGTCGAAGGTGCACAGCCGGCAATTGCGGGCACATCCGTCGCGTTGCCGCAGCTGGCCGGCCTGCCGACAGGCCAGCCGATCGTTGCCGCAGTTCGCCCGGAATTCATCTCTGTCAACGCGGCCGTAGGCAGTGATGACCTCATTCGCCTTCCGGTGAAAATCCGTCAGGTCAGCTTTACCGGTCGCGAAATGGCGGTTGCTGCGGTGCTGGCATCCGGCGAGGAGATCGAGGCGATCACCAAGCCGACGCCGGATATCATCGCGCTTCACCCCAATGACGACGCCACCTTCGCCTTTGCCGCCGGTAGCGTCCAGTTGTTCGAGGACGGTGTCACCGGAGCGAGGTTGTTCTGATGAGTGTCGCCGCAACATCTGCCTTTTCAGGCCGCTTGAGAATGCCCGGTTTCTGGACGGTCATCACCATCCTCGCGGTTCTCCTGCTCGCCGTTTTCCTGCTTTTGCCGATCGTGAACGTGCTTGCGATCAGCTTTTTCGATGCCTCGACCGGTGATTTCGGCATTTCCAATTACGTGCAGGTTCTGACGCGCCGTTTTTATACGTTAGCGCTTTGGAATACGATCGTGATCGGCCTTATGGGCATGCTCGGCGCCTGCCTGATCGGCATTCCGCTGGCCTTTTGCACATCGCGTTATCGCATTCGCGGCCGCGCCGTCATCGCCACCTTTGCCGTTCTCGTACTGTGCGCGCCGCCGTTTATCGGAGCCTATGCCTGGATCATGCTGTTCGGCTCCAACGGTGCCGTCACCAATATCCTGTCGGCCATCGGCCTGCCGGCGCCGACGATCTACGGCATTCCCGGCATCGTCATGGTCTTCAGCCTGAAGTTTTTTCCCTACATCTATCTGATGACGGAAAACGCGCTGAACACGATCAACAAGTCCTACGAGGATGCCGCTGAAAATCTCGGCTGCACCGCGTTCCAGCGCTTCTACAAGGTCACGCTGCCACTGATCTTCCCGGCGGTCAGCACGGGCGCCATCATCTGCTTCGTCCTGTCTATCGCCGATTTCGGAACGCCGGCCATTCTCGGCCGCGGGGTTCGCACGCTGGCGACGATCGCCTATGCGCAGTACACGTCCGAAATGGGCGGCACACCGACCATGGCGGTCACCGTTTCGATGCTGATGATCGCCATTTCGATGATCGCGCTCGTGCTGCAGCGGCACATTCTTTCCAAGCGCAGATATGCCAGCGCCTTGACCAACCGGCCCGTCAAGAAGTCGATGTCACCGCTGAAGTCGATTCTGGTGCATGGCTTCTGCTATCTCGTCGTCTTCATCGCCATGCTGCCCGCCTTTACCGTCGTATACACGTCGTTCCTCGAAACCAGCGGCCCTGTCTTCACCGGCAATTTCGGGCTCGGTAGCTATGAGCGCATTCTTCGGGATAGTCCGCAGGCGATCTACAACAGTTTTCTGTTCGCGCTTGCCGCCGTCGCCCTGATCGCGGTGGTCTCCGGCCTGTTGTCGTTCATCGTGGTCAGAAAAAACAATGTCGTTTCCGGTTCGCTCGATCTGGTGCTGATGGTACCCTATCTCATTCCGGGCGTGGTCATGGCGATCGGTTATGTCGCGACCTTCCGTCATCCGCCATTCGATATCACCGGCACGGCGCTGATCATCATCCTGCTCGTCTTCATCCGGCGCCTGCCTTACGGCGTGCGCTCGACCACATCAATCCTGCGGCAGATCAAGCCCTCGATCGAGGAGGCGGCAGTCAATCTCGGCGCATCACCGGCGAAAACCTTCATGTCGATCACCGTGCCGCTGATGATGCCCGGCCTGATCATCGGTTCGCTGATGAGCTTCATCACCGCCATCAACGAACTGTCCTCGACGCTCATCCTCTACACGTCGCGGACCATTACCATGCCGGTGTTGATCTATGTGCAGGTCATCGACGGTGAGTTCGGCACGGCGGCGGCGCTTTCCACGCTTCTGCTGGCATCGACCGGGCTTTGCGTCTTCATCGTCTTCCGCTTTTCGGATCGCAAGGAAGCTGCCTTCGTCTGAGACTGGCCTTGGCCAATCGACAGTCCCGACCGGCGCCCTCGGGCGCCGGCTGGAGACCTGTCGCCAACAGGAATAGCATTTATGAATATCGAAGCATTTTCGCGCTCCAAATATAAGAACAGCACCAAGCCCGGCGACGACGTCGTTCTCATCGAACCGGACACTCTGCTGGCGGTTTTCGATGGCGCAACCGATCCGACCGGCGCCTTTTATGATGGCGAAAGTTCGGGTCGCATCGCCGCACGCAGTGCAGCCCAGGCGACCGCGAGGCTGGCCGCTTCCGGCAAGCTCATCTCCGCATCGAGCCGAGATATCTTCCAGGTTCTGAGCGACGCTGTCCGCGACGCCGCGATCGAACGTCACATCGCTCATCCGCCATCGACGACGGCTGCCATCGTCGTCAGCACCGGTGATCATTTCCGTCTTCTGGCCCTTGGCGACACCGGCATCCGTATCAATGGCAAGGTCATCTACCAGCACCATAAGCTGATCGACACGGTGAGCACGGCGGCCCGCATTGCCGTTCATGGCATTCTTTCGGGCCGGATGGACAACAGCGACGAAGCCGAGATGGCCACCCGCAAGGTGATTTTCGACGGTCTCGATGCGGCCGTTGAAACCGGTCGTTTGACGGAAGCCGATGCATCGGCTGCCATCGCCGCCGCCGTATCTGCCGCCGCGACATCGCCGAAGATCGCCGCGACCTTCCTGAAGGGCGGCATTCGTACGCAGTTCCATTATGCCAACAGCACGCAATTGCTCGGCTACGCCTCCATCAATGGCAAGGACATCATTGTCGATGGCATAACCGATGTGCTGTTGCCCAAGGCCGAGGTCAAAAGCATCGAGATCTTTTCCGATGGCTATGTCTCGATCCCGACCGATGGAATTCAGGTCGGCGACTGGGAGGCTGAGTTTGAACGGGTCGAGGCAGCCGATTTTCACAAGACGGGCGCTTTTCCGGCCGTGAAGGGTTCGACATCGGCCGAAAGCTGTGACGACAGGACGATCCTGTGCGCCATTCTCCCGCAGGCAACCGGGATATAATCCCGCCCGCATATCCCAATTTCCGCCAGCGTCACGCCGGCACTGAAACGAGCAAGAACAGGAACTGATCATGCGGCCCGAAGACAGCCAGACATGGAACGAGATTTTCGCACAGCCCCGGATCTGGGCCGAATGGGGCCCCATTCTTGCGAACCAGGCGCGAGACATAAGCGACTGGATCCGCGAGAAGCAGATCACGGAAATCATCTTCGCAGGTGCAGGCACCTCGGCCTTTATCGGTGATACGCTGAGCTTTGCGAAGACCTCCGGCCTGCTCATCAAGGCGATCCCGACAACGGACATCGTTGCGTGCCCCTTCGAATGCCTGCGGGATGATCCGCAGCTTCTCGTGGTGCAGTTCGGCCGTTCCGGCGACAGTTCCGAAAGCATCGGCACGCTCGATCTTCTGGATCGGCAGTTTCCGAAAGTGCAGCGGCTGAACATCACCTGCAATCCGACCGGCGCCCTTGCCACGCGACAGCCCGCAGGCGCCGGCGAGCAGAAGGTGATCGCATTGCCCGAAGCCACCCATGACAGCGGCTTTGCAATGACGTCGAGCTTCACGACCATGCTTTTGTCCGCACTGGCCTGCATCGATGAGCAGGCGGATGTGGCGGGAAATCTTGGCACGATCGCGGACAAGGCATCCGTCCTGTTGCCCGCGCTGCAGGCCATGACGCCGGCAAGGCCGGAGCGGGTCGTCTTTCTGGGATCGGGTGCCCTGAAGGGCGTTGCTCGCGAATCTGCCCTGAAGGTTCTGGAACTGACGGCCGGCCGAACCATGACCTCGTGGGACAGCACGCTCGGTTTTCGCCATGGTCCCAAGGCGGTCATCACCGGTCGCGACCTGATCGTGGTGATGATCCATCCCGATGCGCATACGGCGCTTTACGACTGGGATGTGGCCCGCGAAATCAAGGCGCAATATCCGGACGCCACGGTGCTGACGCTCGGCGGCGAAGGCTGTGACGTCGATCTGAGAACGCTCGGCGAGGCGCGCTGGGAGGCACCGCTCTATATTCTTGCCGCTCAGATTTGGGCTGTGGCGTGGTCGGGCGAGCTTGCGCTCAATATCGACAATCCGTTCGCGGGGCAGGGCAATCTTTCGCGCGTCGTATCCGGCGTGACGCTTTATCCGGTGCGGGCATGATCTGCGGCGGCATCGATATCGGCGGCACGAAAATCGAGGCGAGACTGTTTTCCGACGATCTCGCCACCGTCGAGATGCGACGTATCGCGACGCCGAAGGACAGTCTCTCTGACTTCATCGATGCCCTTGCAGAACAGGTGCGGTGGCTCGAGCAGCTTTCCGGCGAAGCGCAATCCTTGCCCATCGGTATGGCTATTCCGGGCCTGATCGATGCTCAAACCGGCCGCGCCTTCACTTCCAACCTGCCGGCCAGCGGCCATGACATCGGCTTGCTGTTGTCGAACGGGATCGCCCGCCGGCTGCCACTGATGAACGATTGCCAGGCCTTTGCACTTTCGGAAGCAAACGGTGGCGCGGGAGAAGGTTGCAGAAGCGTCGTCGGCCTGATCATGGGAACGGGCGTCGGCGCGGGGCTGACGATTGACGGCCGGCTGACGGAACGGTTCAACGGTTCGGCGCTGGAGGTCGGTCATATCGGCATTCCCGCCCATGTGCTGGTGCCGCGCGACCTGCCAATATGGCCCTGCGGCTGCGGCAAACACGGATGTTTCGAGCAGTATGTTTCCGGCAACGGCCTTGCCGCGCTCGGCTCCCATCGCCTTGGCCGCCCCCTGAAAGCAGAGGAAATCGTCGCGTCGGCGATGTCCGGTCAGGCAGACCATATGGCGTTGCTGTCGGAATGGGCTCACATCGCCGCGGAACTACTGCTGATCATCCAGCTTGGCCATGATCCCGATTGCATCGTTCTCGGTGGTGGACTGTCCGGCATCCCGAATGTCGTGCCGATGCTCGAAAAGCCGTTTCAATCGCTGCTGCTCGGAGAAATGCGGATGCCTTTTATCCGCACGGCCATTCATGGCGACAGTTCCGGTGCGCGCGGTGCCGCCATCATGGCGACCCGCCAGCTATCCTGACCCGTTTGGAGACTTTTCCGATGCGACAACTGATTGCCACCGATTACCTCTGGACCGATGGCGCGCTGCAAACTGGACTTGCCGCCGAACTGTCCGGTGGCGAATTGACAAGAATTCGGCCGCTTGAGAGCGGGGAGGTCCCTGACCGCCACGTCCATCTGCTCGGCCCTGCGCTGACCGATCTTCAGGTCAATGGCAGCGGCGGCGTCATGCTCAATTCCGCGCCGACGGCACAGACCATCGCTGATATCGTCAAGACCCAACGATCGCTCGGCACCGGCTGGGTCATGCCGACGCTGATCACCTGCGAGAGCGAGCGCATGCGCAAGACAGCCGCTGCGGCGCGGGACGCCTGGGGGCTGGATGGTTTTCTGGGGCTGCATATCGAAGGCCCGCATCTGAACGTGCTGCGCAAGGGGACGCATAATCCCGCCTTCATCCGCTCGATGGAGAATGCGACGCTAGAAATCCTTCACGACCTGCGCTCAGCCGGCATTCCGGTCATGCTGACGCTTGCGCCCGAGATGGTGGATGCGGAAACGATCCGCCGCATTGCGGATATGGGCGTAATCGTATCGGCGGGGCATACCGCCGCAACCGCACACGAGGCACGGATGGGGTTGGAAGCCGGCGTCAGCTGTTTCACGCATCTTTTCAACGCGATGCCGCCGATGGAATCGCGTGCGCCCGGTATCGTCGGCGTTGCGATCAATTCCGATGCCTATGCCGGCATCATCGTCGATGGTCACCATGTGCACTGGTCAATGGTCGCTCTGGCCTGCCGTGCGCGTCCCGTTGATGGACGTATGTTCATGGTTTCCGATGCGATGGCGACGATCGGGGGGCCCGATCATTTCGAACTCTACGGGGAAACCATCAGCGTACGTGACGGTGCATTGATCAACAGTGCCGGCTCTCTTGCCGGTGCGCATGTGGATCTTGCCACCTGCCTCTCGAACGCTGTCCATCACGTCGGGCTGTCACTGCAGGAAGCGTACAGCATGGCCGCCATGGTCCCTCGGGATGCAATGCGTATCGAGCGTCCGATACTTCGCTCAGGAACACCGGCTCACGAAATCCTCGCACTCGACGGCAATCTTCGTCGCATCTCACTTTGAACAAACACTTCGCCACCGGGCATCACGCTCCGACCTGTCTAAGGCTTGCACAAAATGGCTCTATCCTCGCAGACGACGGCACTGGCTCAGATTCCTCGCGTACATATCTTTCCGACGGCAGGTGAGGCGGCAGACGCGGTCGCGGAACATCTACTTGCAACGGTCAAGCGCAATCCGAAAAGCGTTCTTGGTCTGGCAACTGGCCAGACGCCGAGGCATGTCTATGCGAAGCTGGTCCATGCTTTTCGCGAAGGCAAGATCTCGTTTTGCGATGTCGAGACATTCAATCTCGACGAATATTGTGGCCTGACGGCCTCTCACCCGGATTCCTTTGCCGCGTTCATGCAGCGTGAACTGTTTGGTCTGGCTGATTTCGATCCGCGTAAGACCAACCTCATCAATGGCGATGTACAAGATGTCGTTGCAGAGGCCAGACGGTATGCAACGAGGTTGAAGGAAAGCGGCGCTGTCGATGTTCAATTGCTCGGACTCGGTACGAACGGACATATCGGTTTCAACGAGCCCGGTTCGGCCTCAGATAGCCATGTGAGAGTGGTGGATTTAGCCGATGAAACGCTTTCGGCTAATCAACCAAGCTTGATCGAACTTACGTCGGTGCCGGAGCGGGCGATTACCATCGGTATCGCCGACATTCTGCACGCGCGTGAAATCGTCATGCTGGCGACCGGTTCAGCAAAGGCAGGCGCCGTGCGTCGTAGTTTGCGGGAGGCTCCCTCCACTGATTGCCCGGCAAGTTTTCTCGGTACCCACCATGCAGTCCATTGGTATCTCGACAACGCCGCCGCTGCCGAAATCGGCTGAACACAGCATGTTCAGGTGACAACGAAAGACAATTGCCATGCCTCGTATAAGATTCAGCAGTCGGGAGTTGCGGCTCGCATTCGACGGATCATCAGTCGAATTCCCACCTGCATACAGCACGAAAGTCGAAAAATACTGGGCGAAGATCAATCACGAAGGTCGCTTTTTTAATGGGCCGGTTCTGTCTGCTTCATCCATTCCAAACGAGAACGAAGATTCCGCCGTCCATATGCAACTGACGGATTACGCACACTATCTGTACGCGGCGCAGGACGATGTTAACGAGTTTGATTGTCGCGCCGTTTTTTCAGCGGCGGTTGTCCTTACCTGCGACAACTATATTCTATTAGGACAGATGTCGTCGCACACATCGGCACCTTCGCAGATACAGTGCCCAGGTGGCGGCATCGAACTGGATTCCGATGGACAACTCGATGCTAAGCTCTGCTGCCAGCGTGAGGTCATCGAGGAACTGGGACCGGATTTCGGCGAAAAGCTAGAGCGGTATCGACCGCTTTGCATGAAATCAGGCGGTGACCTTTCCACCGTAGGAATTTTCTATGCACTGCGGCTCGATATGACTGCGGAGCAGGCTCAGTATTCCTTTTCCCATAACCGGGCAGCTCTGTGTGCTGCCGGCGAACGTCCCGAGTTTGATTGTCTGCATGCCGTGAAGTTCGAGCGCCGGGTGGTGGCAGAATTCGTCCAGACGAACCGGGAACAGGTCGTGGACTATCTCGCGCCGATCTTCCTGAGCGGTTGGCCCGATGTTTTCGAAGCCACTGCTTCCCCCTGATGCCACGGAGATTTTGATGACAAGCTCACCTCTTTTATCCTTGCGGCCGCGCCGTGATCGTGGCGAAAAATATGGAATAACATCGGTATGCTCAGCACATCCGGACGTCATTCGATCAGCTCTTCTTCTCGGGCGCAGTCTTGGCCAGCCGGTGCTTATCGAAGCAACCTGTAATCAGGTAAACCAGTATGGCGGCTACACCGGAATGACGCCGGCCGATTTTCGCGGCTTCGTCGAGCAGATAGCTGGAAGTGCCGGCTTCGACGTTGGAAGTCTCATCTTCGGTGGGGATCATCTCGGCCCTAATCCATGGAAACATCTGCCCGCAGTCGATGCAATGGCAAAAGCGCAGGAAATGGTCGCGGCCTATGCCAAGGCAGGATTCTCGAAGCTGCATCTCGATTGTTCAATGGGATGTGCAGGAGAACAAGAAGTTCTTGCCGATGAAGTCGTGGCCGAACGCGCGGCCGCACTAGCAGCGGTCTCTGAGAGCAAGAGCGCCAACCTGCCCGTCTATATTATCGGGACTGAAGTGCCAGTGCCGGGTGGCGCATCGCACGCCGTCGACCATCTGGATGTTACCGATCCGGCCGCGGCGCGCAGGACGTTAGATGTTCACTCGAAGTCTTTCGCAAAGAGGGGGCTCGAAGCCGCCTTTGAACGTGTCATCGGACTGGTCGTTCAGCCAGGTGTAGAGTTCGGCAACGCCAATGTGATTGCTTATGACCAGGATCGGGCAAAATCTCTCTCGCATGCGCTGTCTGACATGCCGAGTATTGTGTTTGAAGCCCATTCTACCGACTACCAAACCAAAGCAGCATTGTCCGCTTTGGTTGATGACGGATTTGCTATCCTGAAGGTCGGTCCGGGCTTGACCTTTGCTTTGCGCGAGGCGCTCTATGGTTTGGATCTCGTCGCTGCTGAACTGGACGGTGGTTCTCCGGGACTCAAGAATAAGTTGGAAGCGATCATGATGACTGATCGGGCGCACTGGGAGAAATACTATCCAGGCAATCTGACGGTGCAGCACGTTCAACGACATTACAGCTATTCGGATCGCATAAGGTATTATTGGAACCAGCCGGCTTCGCGGGCGGCTGTCGAGGGGTTGAAGCAACGATTAAGGAATGTCCGAATTCCGGAAACCTTGGTCAGCCAGTATCTCGCGCCGGCTGCTTCGCATGTAAGGTCCGGCGAAATTGAGCCAGAATTTGAAGCGATAAAGACAGCATATGTTCACGCAATTCTTCGTGATTACGCCAGCGCATGTGGCCATCACTTGAGTTGACTGTGTGATCATCGCGAGTGGATTTGCGCCCATTATCATTTACCCGCTGGTGGTATCGGTACCTCTGCCAGTCGCGCTCTAAACCCTACACGAATGTTTAAGGAGAATAGCGATGAAAGCAGTGAAGTTCGGGCTTGTCAGTATAGTCATCAGCGCATCCGTTTTTGGAATTTCGATGCCGACAGCTGCAGAAACCGGCGCATCCGGGGCCAGCACGGATGAGCTTTCCCATCAATATCCAATTCATTGGGTTGATATCGAAAAAATCGAAAAATCACTTGAGGGGCAACCGCCACTGACGGTCGGCTTTGACGTGGACGATACAGTTCTGTTTTCCAGCCCCTGCTTCTTTTACGGGCAGCAGAAATACTCTCCCGGTAAATTCGACTATTTGAAGAACCAGGAATTCTGGACAGATATTAATGCTAACTGCGATATCAACTATTCGCTTCCAAAAGAGGTTGCGGCCAAATTGATAGCCATGCACACAAAGCGCGGCGACAATATCTTCTTCATCACCGGGCGTACGGGCAGCCCAGGCGAACGGGTGACTGAAACGATCAAGCGGAATTTTCGCATGGCATCGATTAATCCAGTGGTATTCACCGCCGGTGATGCGACCAAGACGACTTTTCTCAAGGAGCACGCTGTAAAGATCTATTACGGTGATGCTGATGGAGACATGCGACAGGCCCTAGAGGTTGGTGCTCGTCCGATAAGAGTTCTGCGTGCCTCAAACACCACCTACAAACCCATGCCAAAGAACGGATCATTTGGGGAAGAGGTGATCGTCAACTCGGACCGTTGAGTGCGAGACAAGGTCGATCTCGTGAAATGATGTTCACCAATGGGCTCGAAACTGATTGGTCGCTTGTTGTATAAATATGAAATGATCGTAATTGATCGGCCCGCCGTCCAGAAATTGCGGGTCGAAGTGTGGGATGAGCAATTGCTCGACTAAGTGCTATCTAGCAAAGCCGGCACGCAAGAGCCGCGAAACGTAAAGCTTGGACGCCTGGTTCAGCGAGCAATTTTGTCTCGCCTCGTCCAAAGCTACGGATGGATCCCGAACAATCAATCGTACAAGAAATGCTTCTGCCACTTCGAGCGAGGCACAATCGGGCCGATTTCATAATTCAGTTTGTGTGCATCAAGATGCCGAAGACCAGTCGTACATGTGTACGACAATCGATACCATTCACCTCGGCTGCGTAGGACAGCGCCGGGGGCCACGAACGAGTTTTCGTCGCTGATCGTGTCGCCGAACGCATACGCGATAACTTTGTCGATGCTAAATTTTCGGCTTTCTCGATTTATCCGAAACATGACTTTGGTGTCGCCGGTTTGTTCAAGCCGAGTTTCAGGATCAAGCTTCATCAACTGTCCGTTCAGTCTCTCAACCTGCAAAGCGTGCGTGACCTCTGTCGAACTGAAAAATGCGATCGCTGCCCATAGAAAGACGAAGAGTTGCAACAGGGCTATTCGAACGGGTGTGTCTGGTTTCGCGCGTTCCATGACCCTGTTTAATGCTGTCGAACCTTACCGGTCAACGAAGTGATGAGAGTGGAACTCGCGCGCTTGTGGATAGGCGCATGCCATTCAAAATGGGGAGGCACAGGGAATATTCTTGTGACGTTGGGCAGAACCTTCTTTCTTGACGAGTGCTCTTTCTGGAGAAGGGCGGTAGATTTCCGCGCAGTGACTTGAACCGGCGACATATTTATTGAATTCATGATCGGAGGTCATTCAATTGCGGGTCGTAGGTACTGATCCCATCAAGAGCATGAGGCAGAAATTCCTGGCGGTAGTCTGTATCGGGCAACCGATAGAAACGGCCTTAGACCGGAACGAGAGGCGTTTGCTTCATTTGACCGCCGCCAGCACGCTCTGCTCCAGCTGTTGCAGACTGAAGGGCTTCGCCAAGATCTCGATGCTCGTTAGGCACGGGAGCCGCGCAGCGAGGACGCCCCCGGTTGGTGTCCCAGCGGACCCCGTTACCGTAAGCCTGGGTGTCGCCGCCGTCCTCAAGACGCTCGAAGACATCTTCTATCCATCGCCAGCGCGACTTCACAGGGTCACCTGACGTCAGTCAATATCAGACTGGAATGACCTGTTGAAGGGCGATGGCCAAAGCGCTCATCGCGACAGGCTTGCGCACGACCGGCACGCTGGAGAAGCGATCCGGGATGCTCACGCTGTCGCGGTAGCCGGTGGCGAAGACGTAGGGGACGTTGTGACGTTCAAGCTCGACAGCGACTTCCTCCGAAGAGGTCGACCCGAGGTTGAGATCAAGCACAGCGCAGGCTGGAACCGTCTCGGCGATTCTGTCGAGCGCAGTCTCGACATCGGCAGCTACGACAACCTCCAATGCCCCCATGGTCCGGAGCAGCTCCTCGGTATCCATGGCGATAAGCGCTTGATCCTCCACCAACAGAACTCGGAGGCCTACAAGCAGTTCGTCAGCCACGGAGATGTCCGACTGCTGACCAGCTTCCCGTTCGGTGACCGCATGCAGATGTTTGCCAGGGACCATGATCCTTGCCCGGAGACCTGCGGGCGCGAAGTCGATATCGACGGTGCCGCCAAGGTCGTGCGAGATGGTCTTCTCGATCAGGTTCGATCCGAAACCGCGCCGGGTGGGCTGCACCACTTCCGGGCCGCCGCTCTCAACCCACGAGAGCTCGCAGTTTCCTTCAGCATTTATTGACCAGGAGATGTCGAGCTTGCCCGATGGAACCGACAGGCTACCGTACTTGGCGGCGTTCGTCATCATCTCGTGAAGCAGGAGGGCAAACACCCCGAAAGCGCGCTCGGTGAGCCCGACCGGATCTCCGCCGATCGTGATCCTATCCGGCATCTGGGCGAAGCGGTGCATGCCAGCCTCGGCTTCGATAAGACCGCGCAACTCGCCACCATCGGTTCCGGCAAACGATTGGTCGTGTGCGTAGGAGAGAGCCCGAAGCCGTCCCTCGAACGACTTCGCGTAATCATCAACCGAGAGAGAGTTCGCTCCCGTCTGTGTCGCGATCGACTTCACCAGCGCCAGAATGTTCTTGACGCGATGGTTCAGCTCGGAGTTCAGCAACTTCCTCTGGTCTTCAGTTTTCTCACGCTGCTCCTCGGTTGCGTCGTTGTGAGAGAGCATGACATCCCGAACGTAGCCGCGGATGGCATCGGCGACGACCAGATCCGCATCGGTCCATGGAACCGACTTGTGCCGGACATCTTCCCTCCAGGTCTCGAAGCTGCCGCGTGGTGTCAGGCGCTCGCCCGACTCGGTTAGCTCGATCTTCTTTCGGGGTTCTCCGGCCCATTCTATCTGGTGCGCCTCTTCACTGCGGAAGAAGACGAGGAAGTCCGGAGCGGAAACCGAAATCGGGATGGCGAGCATTCCAGCGACGCGGGAGCCGTAGACGTTTTCGTTTCCGGTCTCTTCTCTGAGATCCTGCGTATCCCAGATGTTGCGGCCTGCCTTCTGCGAGATCAGTTCCATGAGAGACGGAACCACGTCCTCAGGCGGTGCGACACCGAATGATGCCCATTCTCCCTGCGTCCAGAGGCCTGCGCCATCGCTCGCGATCAGCGAGGAAAATTCGCGCAGTCTAGCCCGCAGCGTCAGTTCCACTGGATCAGCCGGGTCCACGCCAGCGATGATCGCGTCGAGGCGGGCGCGTGTCCCTACGGCAGCGGCCTTTTGGGCCCGATTTTCGATGGTCGCGACGTGAAGCGAGAAGTACTGAGCGAACATCTCAGTGGCGACTCGCAACGGGATGGAAAGATGCTTCGGTGTGTTGTGATGACAAGCGATCAGTCCCCACAGCTCGCCGTCAACGACGATCGAGATCGACATCGAGGCTGCTACACCCATGTTCTGAAGGTACTCGCAATGGATCGGCGACACGCTTCGCAGGTGGGCGAACGAGAGGTCAACAGGAGCCTCTTCATCGGAGATGCTCGGCTGCAGCGGCACGGGGACGAAGGATGCGTCGCCGATCACCCGTACCCAGTTCCGGACATAGAGCTTACGGGCCTGAACAGGAATGTCGGAAACCGGGAAATGCTGCCCCATGAAGCTTTCGAGCGAACCTTCCTTCGCTTCCGCCACGACGCGACCGGCTCCGTTGTGCAGGAAGCGGTAAACCATCACGCGGTCGTATCCGAGCATGGCCCTGATCAGGCGAGCTGTCGTCCGGAACAGGCCATCAAAGTCCTTCTGCGCGTCGACGCGTTTCATCAGCGACTGGGTCAGGTGGAGGGCGACCTCGGTATCTTCCAGTGAAGCCGGGCGTTCGAATTCGAGGAATGTTCGACCTTCATAACGGTGAACGGTGATGTCTGCGGTGACACCGCTGTCAACCATGTCGGCTTTGAGCACGACGGCAGCGATCTGCCCTGAACCTGCCTTGGCTACGGCGTTGGCGACGTTATGCGCAACGCCCGCTCCGACGACGTCGGCGAGTTCCGTTCCATGATAGTCGCGGTTGGTGTCGCCAAGGAATTCGCTGACGTTGGCCGATACAAATGAGACGAGGCCCGTCTCATCGTCTACGACCACCATGGCACCGTGCGGCTGGATGGAGCCGGGGATGTGAATGGGCTCCCGATCACAGTTCGTCAGATCGACCGTGCTTCTGTCATAGCTCAACGTCCGGTACTCGCTTTCCTGTAAGGGCGTGGATCGCCGATATTTGCCACAAGCAAACCCATGTCGCAACGTCTACGAAACGGGGGGCTCCAGATCAGCCAAAGGGAATCCTTGTTAGATTTCCGGGGCGCAGCTAGTTAGAAAATCGCATGCAAACGACGGGTTACGGGATTTCGTTCCACGATAGGACGCGCTAGCTGCATAATTTCGCATTGGCGGATGAAACCTTTTCCGATGTTTCAAGTTTCAGGTGCTGGGGAATGGGGACGTGGCTGCAGGCCGCTTAATCCTGACGTAATCAAATACGAACATGGTGTCGGACGGCCGGAGATTATGACCAATTGAATGAGCTTGCCAGACCGACGGATTTCGCCGCCATCCTGATGGGGATGCCGCAGCCCTATCTTGTTCTCGACACTGATCTTGTCATCGTCGGGGCTTCCGATGCCTACCTGAGCCTGACTGAGCGCACCCGAGACGACATCGTCGGACGGAGCATTCTCGAGGCGTTCCCGGAAAACCCTGACGCGGCCGGTACAGTGGAGCAGGGGCCGCTCGAAATCTCACTCCGTCACGCACTGGCTACGGGAAAGCCGCATGAGATGGCGGTTATCCAATACGATATTCCACAGCCGGGTGGCGGCTTTACTCAGAAGTTCTGGACTCCGATCCATACTCCTGTCGCAAGGCAAGATGGCACTATCCGATACATCATCCAGAACCCGATGGACGTGACCGAGAGCGTCGTCAAGCGGCGCGAGGCGGACGCACGGCTGCGTGTTGCGCTCCATGCCGCCGATCTGGCTTCTTGGGAATACGAACCG
Source organism: Neorhizobium sp. BT27B (assembly GCF_050455485.1). Lineage (NCBI taxonomy): Bacteria > Pseudomonadati > Pseudomonadota > Alphaproteobacteria > Hyphomicrobiales > Rhizobiaceae > Neorhizobium > Neorhizobium sp. BT27B. The sequence goes on from NZ_JBCIYT010000008.1 coordinate 39,531, forward strand.
GAAACCGACATGTGGCGCAGGAGCCATGCGGTTGACGTGATGTTCGGTTTTTATCCCGGAGAGGGCGGTCCTGTCGCGAAGCCTTATTTTGCACGAATGCATCCAGACGATCTCGGTCGCGTTCAGCAAGTCGTTGCCAGCGTTCTGGACTCGCCCGACCAGACGGCAATGAACTTCGACTACCGCATCATGCTGCCGGATGGGAAAGTCCGCCACATCAATTCGCGCGGCGAGGTGCTCCGAACTTCAAGCGGCAAGGTTCGAATGATCGGTGTGATGATGGACATGACGGCCGAACGCGACCGCGAGGCGGAACTGTCGATGGCTTTGAAAGCACAGGAGCAGCTCCTTTCCGAAGTGAACCATCGCGTCAAGAACAGCCTCCAGCTCGTGGTCAGCACTCTTCGCCTGCAGGCCCGACGGCTGGAAAACCCAGTCGTTCTGCAGGCATTCGACGAGGCGATATCTCGCGTAAGGGCTATTATCTCGGTTCATGAGCGTCTTTACAGGACCCAGAATTCGCTGACCGTCGACATGTCTGATCACATCACCAAGCTTTGCCTTGATATTGCCGGATCGACAAAGGCACGCAGGATCGAGGTCACGGCCGACGAAATATCTCTACCGACCGAACGTGCGATCCCGATATCCGTTATTCTTAACGAGTTACTGAGCTCGCCGATGCGGAACGCGCTGAAGGAAGGCGCGGCCGTCCACGTATCCCTCCGGGAAATCGCAGGTGGTCTGATGGAGCTGGAAGTGAGCGATGCCGCGCAAGGCACGCTTTCCGATCTGTCACTCAAGCTCGTAAACAGCATGGCCTCTCAGATCGACGGTACGTTCCGGCAGTTGGAGGGAGCGATCTACAATGCGACGGTGACGTTTCCGAAGGAGCGCGACTGATGCCCCTTCGTGTGTTGATTGTCGAGGACGAGATGCTGCTCGCAATGGATCTTGAGGACATGCTTCTCGATGCGGGCTACGAGGTCGTGGGCCAGGCCTCCCATATGCAACAGGCTATCACGCTCGCCGAGCAGAACGTGGGCGTGATCGACGTCGCCATCATGGACATAAACCTCGCTCGAGGAACGAACGGGGTCGAGACGGCGGCTGCCCTACGGGAGCGTTGGAACATCCCGTCGCTCTTCGTCAGCGGGAACCTGGATGAGCGGACGCGGGAAGCCGCCCTGCCACTCGGACCGCTCGGCTTTGTGGGGAAGCCGTATTCCGAGAGGGAGGTACTCTCCTCTCTCCGCCAACTCGCGGTCTGTGACTGAATTTTCGGCAACCGCATATCTTTTGCAAAAGCCTCTTCACATAAGTTTTGCTATCAGAAATCGGAGCGCCGTGCGAACATGGGCGCTGATATAACGGCTAATACCGGAAAGACGATGGTCGATGGATCAGCGAACCAGACCTTCAACGCCACTCGCTTCTCTGTCCAAAGCTCTCGCGACGATCGCCCGGGCCCGAACGGTTGAGGCTGCCATTGAGACTGTTCGAGAGACCTCCCGGTCAGTGATCGGCTGCGACGGTATCGCGATAATCTTCAAGGATGGCGACCTCTGTCACTACGTCGAAGAAGATGCCATCGGCCCGCTTTGGAAGGGACAGAAGTTTCCTTCGATCGCCTGCGTCAGCGGCTGGTCGATGAGCAACAGGGCAACGGCGGTCATTCCTGACGTGACGAAAGATGACCGGATCCCTTACGAGCTCTATGCGGGAACCTTTGTCCGCGCGATGGCAATGGCGCCCGTCCGATCGGAGAACCCTGTCGGGGCGATTGGCGTATATTGGTCGCAGCCTTACACACCTGCTGACTGGGAGGTTGAGGCGCTCGAGGCGCTTGCCGAGGCCGCCGCTACCGCCCTGGAGAATGCCGCCTTCATCGAGTCCATGGCTTCGTCCAGGGTGCCAGCCAAGATTGACGTTGAGACGTCTGGTGAGGACTTCGCACACGATATCGAACGGGTTGCCGGGATCGCAGCCGTGCCGACGATGCTGGACGTTGTCCTGCGTATGACGGAAATGGGTTTCGCCGCGGTCGCGCGCGTCACCGAGAGCCGCTGGGTCGCTTGCCAGGTTCTCGACCCGGTCGGCTTCGGGCTAAAGCCCGGCGACGAACTTCCGATCGAGAGCACTCTCTGCAACGAGATTCGCAGTCATCGCCAGACGATCGTGTTCGATGATGCAGCGGAAGATCCGCAGTACCGGGATCATCATACCCCACGTATCTACGGTCTCCGCAGCTACATCTCGGAGCCTATCATTCTGGAGAACGGTGCCTTTTGGGGCACGCTGTGCGCCATCGACCCCAACCCTGCCAAGCTAAAGAACCCCGCAGTGCTGGGGGCATTCAAGCTATTCGCGGAATTGATCGCCCATCATCTGGATGCCGGGAAGAGGCTGGAGACAAGCAGTGCAGCGCTCGAGCAGGAACGGGCGCTTGCCGAACTACGCGAACAGTTCATCGCCGTGCTTGGTCACGATCTGCGCAACCCGATCGCGGCGATCGATGCGGGAACGACCAGGCTGCTGAGGGATGGATGGACCGACCGCAGTCCGGTCATCCTCAAGCTTATGAAGGCGAGCCTGTCCCGGATGTCAGGGCTGGTGGAGAACGTGATGGACCTTGCCCGGGCACGCATGGGGGACGGACTATCGCTTTCGTTATCAGAGGACGATCTTGCTCGAACGTTGCAGCATGTCATCGATGAGGTGCAGGTAGCCAATCCAGACCGTGAGATCACGGCATCCCTGAACGTTCCGGAAATTGTCTCCGTCGACCATCTTCGTCTGGCGCAGATGGTTTCGAACTTGTTGTCAAATGCAATCACTCATGGCGCACAGGATCAGCCGATCACGATCCGTGCTGAGGCAAGCGACGGGACGCTTGAGATCTGCGTGACCAACGGCGGAACGCCAATTGAAAAATCGCAGATCGACAAGCTCTTTCTGCCATTCAGGCGTGGCGAGGGCAAGTCCGGCACGCAGGGGCTTGGTCTTGGTCTCTACATCGCTTCGCAGATCGCGCAGGCCCATGCAGGGCGGATCGACGTAAGTTCAAACGAAGAGCAGACATGCTTCACCTTACGTATGCCGATGATTGCCGGAACCAGAGTTCGCTAAACCGGTCAGCATACGGTGTGTTCTTTGCAAGTTTCTGGTTGAGGTCGTGGGCTCACGAGTCGAGAGACCAGTTCCCGCCTCACGGCCTCCGTCAAACGGTGATTGCTCAAACGCCATGCCCCTCCCGCGAACGACCATTTACCGTCCATCCGGAGTTGCGGAAACGTCTGGTCTGTTATCAGTGACAATCAACAGGTAAGCCCCAGCGTGTATGCACCAGCTGCTTTTGGCCGCCGGCCGCGTTACCAACGATCTGCCCCATTTGGTCGGGGTTCGTCTGATAGGCGAGCATGCGCCAGCAGCCGGGATCAGTGAAGGATGTCATGTCCATCACCATCGAGGACGAAACCGGGCCGGCCAATATCGTCGTCTGGCCATCGCTGGTCGAGAAACGCCGTCGCATCGTGCTCGGCTCCAGTATGATGGTAATCAATGGCCGCATCCAACGCGAAGGCGAGGTCGTGCATCTGGTCGCGCAGCAGCTGTTCGATTTGACCGCTGATCTGTCAGGCCTGGCGGACCGGGATGCCGAGTTCAAGATGCCGGCGGGCAGAGGTGATGAGTTTGCTCATGGTGGTGGGCCGGATCCACGCGACAAGCCCAAGCCCGTGCTGACCCCTCGGGATATGTTCGTGCGCGATCTTCATATCGATACGCTGAAGGTGAAGGCTCGGAATTTTCAGTGAAATCTGATTTCTAACAATGGTCGGTTCCGATCCCATCCACAGCTTAAGGCGACATCAACATCTACAGCCACGCAGTCCGCCGCGCGTATTGACGGTAACCATGCTGTGCGCGACCAGTGGCGCGGTCGTGAAATAATCGCTCGACTTAGCCATTTTTCCGTGCTCACTTATTCGGTAGGGTCCTGCTCGCTTCTTCATAACGTTAGATTTCCAGCTGAGCGTGATCTCTCCTCGCGCAACCAGGGCATCCACCGACTCGTGTACCATTGACATATACTCACGCCACTTAAACGGGGAGTTCTGGTCGTTTGCAAGGGTGCGTGCAACTTCGCTCGGGCACGTTGTGCCGTTAGGTCGATCTGCGACACATCTCAAGATCGTCGATACAACATGCACGCTCATGGCTCAGCTTCAACCTCTGGGAACGCGTTCAGGTCAACCACGGCGAATAAAGGTTTCGTCTAGTAAGCATCAGCGCCGGCCAGACATCAAACTACAAATGCTGTGATGATGGCCCTCGTGGGCGTGTCCGATATCACGGTAAGCAAAACTGCCGGCACTTGGTGGAGTTTTGCTCTCTCTGAAGCCGACGAAAATGGAGCTGGTCGGCTTTAAAACCGACCAACCTGTTACATCCGGACGGCCTCGATTATTCGTCGTCGTACTCGGCTGCGGCAGCGTTCACCGAGTCCTCAGCGAGTTCCGTAAGATTGGCGTCGGCAGCTTTCTCCTGGGCAAGGATGTCATCAATGTGCTGCTTGGCTTCATCCATACCTAGAGCGTCCGCGAAAGCACGCATCGAACCGTAACGTGTGATCTCATAGTGCTCGATCGCCTGGCAGCTGAAGATGATCGCGGCGTCCGCAGCGACGCTTGTGCCGAAATCCTCAAGCAGGCTTTCGCTTTCTTCAAGAATGCCGTCGATAGCATCACACTTTTCAGCTTTGGCGCGTTTGCCGAGAAGCTCGAAAATCGCTTCGAGTTTTTCGATCTGGCCGGCTGTTTCATCACGATGCGAGGTCAGTGCCTCAACGAGTTCAGGATGATCGGCTGCCTTGATCATCTTTGGCAAAGACTTATAGATCTTTTTTTCGGCGTAGTAGATGTCGCCAAGTGCGTGCTCAAAGAGGTCAGAGAGGCTCTTGACGTCCTTTTGAGAGGCCCGTGTTTCTTTGCGAGCCGCGGCCTTGGTGGCCACCGCTTGCGCACGCTTCTTGCGCGTTTCGGTATTGGCAGTACCGCTCTTTGTCCCAGAGGCGCGCGCGGTCTTCTTTGCGACATTCTTAGAAGCCTTGTCATCCTTGGTGGACTTGTCGGCAGTAGCCATCGTGTTCTCTCCCTTGTGATGCCATGGAATAGGCGGGACAGAACGAGGGCGGTCAGCCAAGGTTCCGAACAATGTCAGCGGGGTCATTAATCGGCCCGGTCAACTCGCTCGGCGTCCGCTAGTAAGAACATGCGCAGCGGCTTTCAATGTCGTTTCGATCGCATTCCTCCAACCCCCGTCACAGACTCACGTGGAATCCAAGAGGTCCGGAAGTCGGAACCTTTCCCAACCTGAAGTGTTCTCCAGGTGCATTCAAAACGGTGCAGGATTTGGGAGTAAGACTATGAAAAAAATTGCTTTTGGCGTTGTCGCCGCACTTCTTTCCGCAAGCGCCGCCATCGCGCAGACCGAAGCACCGAAGACCACGCAGACGACACCTGCGGTCTCGAATTCGGGCGAGCAGAACCCGGGTGCGCCCGTGGCTGGCAAGAACAGCTTTACCGAAGCCCAGGCGAAATCCCGCATCGAAGAAGCTGGTTACACAGACGTATCGGGTCTCAAGCTCGACGATCAGGGTGTCTGGCGTGCGATGGGCAGCAAGGATGGCAAGCACGGCAACGTCGCGCTCGACTTCCAGGGCAACATCACGATGGCTCAGTAAGCCAGCTCTTCCAACAACAAAAACAAAACGACGAGGAAACCCCCAATGCCTACGATTACAGGTCTCTACGACTCCTACGACGATGCCCGCGCTGCCGTGAAGGCTCTCGAAGATGCAGGCGTTCCGTCCGATCACATCAGCATCATCTCGAACAAGGATGGCAAGGAAGATATCGAAGGGCAGGGTAACAACGCTGCCGAAGGTGCGGGTACTGGCGCTGGTATCGGCGCTGTCGCCGGCGGCGCGGGTGGTCTCCTGACAGGCCTCGGCTTGATGGCGATTCCCGGCGTGGGTCCTGTCGTGGCCGCAGGCTGGCTCGCAGCTACCGCTGTCGGGGCTGTCGCTGGTGCTGTTGCTGGCGGCGCTGTCGGTGGCATCGTCGGCGCGATGATCGAATCTGGCGTGAAAGAGGAAGACGCTCACGTCTATGCTGAAGGTGTTCGTCGCGGCGGCGCGGTAGTCGCTGCCAAGGTCGAAGAAGACAAGGTTGCCGCTTCCGAGGCTATCCTTCGCAGCACCCGGTCGGTCGATCTCACTGCCCGCCGCCAGGCCTACACCACTGAAGGCTGGTCACGTTTCGATGACGCCGCGGATCCCTATACGGCCGATCAGATCGCAGCAGAGCGTGGTCGCTACGGTCCAGACCCCCGCGCCTGACGCTGACTGATATTGCCAAGCTTCAAGGCTACTCGAGAGAGTGGCCTTTTTGCATTTGGGAACCTCAGAATTCATCGGTGGGCAGGTCCTCAATTCGGGCGTCTCTCGGCGGCGGAGAAATGCGGACGAAAGCGAGCGTTCCCAGCGCAACAGTGGTAAAATACCTGACTGTAATCGCCGTTGTCGCCTCTGGTAAAAATCACCCTGGCATCTACATTAGTGTTGAGAATACGCCGTTTGGCTATCAACAATTGAAAAGCGTTCTGCCGTCTGCTTCAGCATTACCCGGAAGCGCATTCCAGAATGATAATACTGGAGAGCTTCTTCCTATGCTCGAGTTGACGTCCGACCTGGATCAAAAACCTTCGGTGCCGTTTTGGAATGAGTCCGATCGTCTGGCCGCGATCGAGCGCTACACGATACTCGACAGTGGCCGGGAAGAGGCTTTTGATGATGTGGCCGAGTTGGCTGCGGATATCCTCGAAGCGCCCATTGCCGTGGTCAACTTTATCGCTGCCGATCGCCAATGGTTCAAGGCGGAGGTTGGCATCGGCACGGACACCCTCCCGCTCGATGTGTCCATCTGTCGGCACGCAATCATGCAGCCGGGCGTTCTTGTTGTGCCGGACCTCACGCAGGACCATCGCTTCAGAGGCAATCCGCTGATCCACATCGCCGACGGCCTGCGCTTCTACGCAGGCGCCGTTCTAGAGACGCCTGACGGCATACCGCTCGGCACGGTTTGCGTCCTGGATCGGAAGAGCAGGCCGCAGGGTATCAGCGAGCGGCAGAAACGCGCGCTTGAGGTGCTCGCCAAACAAACCATGGCGCGGCTAGAGCTCAGGCGATCGGAAAGTACCGCGCGGGCCGAGCGAGCGCGGGCCGAGAAGCATGCCCGTCGCCTTTCACTTGTCGCCAAAGCGTCGCCGATCCTGCTCGGGGCGGATGATCAGGTTGAGGCTGTGCGAACCTTATTCTTGCTTGTTGCAGACGAGTTTGGCCTAGACGTAGCTTTTCACTACCAGTGCGGCGACGGTGCGCTCAAGTTGATCACAGCAGTTGGGCTGACGCCGGAGCAGGAGCAAGCCGCGGCTCGGATTGAATTTGGCCAAACTGTCTGTGGGATTGTCGCGGTTAATCGTGCAGCGATGCACGTTACCGAAATTCAAACATCCGTTGTGGCGCACGCAGTATTCCTGAGGGTGTTGGGCCTCGATACCTATTTTAGCGCGCCGCTGCTCGCTGGGGGCGATCTGCTTGGCACTGTCTCATTTGGTCGTCGGGGTAAACCTTTCTCGCCAGGAGAACTCAACGCGCTGAGCGCAATCGCCGCCCAGCTCGCAACTGCGATCGAGCGTGGACATGCCGAGGAAGCCCTGCGCGAGAGCGAAGCTCGCCAGGCATTCCTGCTCTCGCTTTCTGACGCCATGCGGGTGCTCAAGACGCCGAAGGAAATCGCCGCGGTCGCGGCTGAGCGACTCGGTGAGCGTTTCAATCTCAGCCGGGTGTTCTATGCGGAGTATTTCGGCAGCCTCATGAAGATTGAGCGCGACTATACGCGCGGTGTCGATTCGATCGTAGGCGAACACGATCTTGCGGCGTTCGGACCGGAGCTGCTGCGCGCCTATCATGAGTTTCCGGTCGTCAAGGTCGACGATGTCCAGACAGATACGAGGTTCAATGAAGACGCTCGGGCCGGGCTCAGGGCCAGGCAAGTCGGCGCCTACCTTGATGTCGTCCTGTTCGAGGATGAGAATTGGGTCAGCTTGTTGGCCTTGCAGAGCACCTTTCCTCGTGCATGGACGACGTCAGAGGAAGGCCTGTTTCGCGAGGTGGCAGAGCGCGTCAGAGCAGCAAGCGAGCGCGCCCGCGCCGAGGATAGCCTTCGTGAGCTTAACGACACGTTGGAGCGGCGGGTGGCCGAAACCAGCGCAGAGCGCGACCAGATTTGGCGCCATAGCCTAGACTTGCTCTCGGTGATTGATCTGACCCGTGCAACGTTCGACACGGTCAATCCCGCCTGGACGGCAGCGCTTGGTTGGACGGCGGACGAGGTCGTGGGCCGGCCATTTGCGCAATTTGCTCATCCCGACGACGCAGAGGCAATCGCACACGCCCTTGAGCTTGTGCGGAACGGCGTATCGGTCACGCGCTTTGAAAACCGCTACCGGACCCGAGATGGCGCATGGCGCTGGCTATCGTGGGTCGCGGTGCCGGAAAGCGGCAAGCTTTATTCGATAACGCGCGACGTTACCGACGATAAAGCACGCCAAACTGAGCTAGAGGTCGCACAAGACGCGCTCCGGCAATCGCAGAAGATGGAGGCGATGGGCTTGCTCACTGGCGGCGTCGCGCACGACTTCAATAATCTGCTAACGCCTATAGTCGGCACCCTTGATCTGCTCCAGCGCAGGGGGGTGGGGAGTGAGCGAGAGCAGCGTTTGATAGCAGGGGCAGTGCAGTCCGCCGAACGCGCGAAGACTTTGGTTCAGCGGCTGCTCGCTTTCGCCCGACGTCAGCCGCTTCAGTCGGTGCCAGTCGATGTCGCTCAGCTCGTCGCGGGAATGGGTGAACTCATCGCAAGCACGACGGGTCCGCAGATTAGGGTTGTGGTCGAGGTGCCGGAGGACCTTCCACCTGCAAAAGCTGATCCGAACCAACTCGAGATGGCGCTCTTGAATCTTGCGGTGAACGCACGCGACGCAATGGGGGAGAACGGCGGTAAGCTGCGAATTTCTACCAGAGTGGAAAATGTTTTGTCGGGTCATCGAACAAACCTTCCGGCCGGTGATTATATCTGCGTGTCCGTCGCAGATACTGGAGCAGGCATGGACGAGGCGACGCTTGCTCGCGCAATTGAGCCATTTTTCTCGACCAAGGGCGTGGGGAAGGGTACGGGCCTTGGTCTATCGATGGTACATGGACTTGCGTCCCAGCTTGGCGGCGCACTCACCATCCAGAGTTGCCTCGGACTGGGAACCAATGTTGAACTGTGGTTGCCACTGAGCGCTGCTACTCCGGAAACCGCCGACACCGTTGCTGATTTGCTCGAGGTGCCACACACTTGCGGGACCGCACTCCTTGTCGACGACGAGGACCTGGTGCGGATGAGCACGGCAGATATGCTCGGCGACTTGGGCTACGCGGTCATCGAGGTGGCTTCCGGCGAGGAAGCTCTCCATCTGATCAAGTCTGGGACGCACTTTGATCTTCTTGTGACCGACCATCTGATGCCTGGCATCAGCGGGACCGATCTGGCTCGGGAAGTAAGGAGCGTAAAGCCTGACGCACCCGTTATTCTGGTTTCTGGCTATGCCGATAACGAGGGCGTGGATCCCGATATTCCGCGCCTGACGAAACCCTTCCGCATAGACGAACTGGCGACGATGCTCGCGCAACTGGCGACCACAATCTGACCTCCGTTTGAGGAAGTGCTGGTTTGTCAGGTCCTCAAGCTATCACCGCCTAGCGGTATTCAGGACAGCCCCTGCCATGCCGGAAATCAGACCTTTGTTCGGATTGAAATTGGTTGATAGCAAGTCACTTGAACGACGGGTCGCAGGTTCGGCTCCGCTCAAGCGCTTGATACTTGATTATCGACGTCGTTCGTCAATCAGCGCATTTGACTGCAAAGTGCCGAAACTTGATGTTTATCTGCATCAGGAATTCCGATATGCATGTCTGATTGTGATATGCAGGCTCGCTCCATGAACCCGAAATTTCTTGTGATAGACCCCGAGAAGGATATCGCCGCCATCAAGGGCGTTTCATCCTTGCCACGTATCAAGCTCTTGAAGGAGTTGTCGAAGCGACCCGGCATCAATATCAACGACTTGGCGCAAGCGGCAAACCTCCCGCAGTCTTCCGTCTCGACGCACTTGCAGGTCCTCGAAAAGGCCGGGCTGGTGAGGATCGAAGTCCAGAAAGCGCGCAAAGGCAACCAGAAAATCTGTTTTGCCATCTATGACGAACTCATCGTCACCTTCCAGCCGAAAACGCAGGAACTGGCATCCGACCTGATCGAGGTGTCGATGCCGCTCGGGCTTTACACAAACAACGCCGTTACAGCCCCCTGCGGCATCTGCTCGACGGAGGGTATCATCGGCCTCCTCGATGTTCCGGAAACCTTCATGGATCCGGAGCGGATGAAGACGAGCCTCCTGTGGTTCACCAGCGGTTTCGTCGAATACCAGTTCCCGAATAATGCCAAGCTGCGCGGCGATGCGATAGAAGCCGTTGAAATCGTGATGGAAGTCAGCTCGGAAGTGCCGGGAACGCTTCCCAATTGGCCATCAGATATCGTGCTTTCCATCAATGGTCACGAAATCGGCGTTTGGACATCGCCGGGCGATTTCGGCGACCGGCGCGGGACCTATACGCCCGACTGGTGGAAGCTGAAGGGGTCTCAATACGGCATGCTTAAAACATGGTCGGTGACGGAGGCCGGGACCTATGTGGACGGCTTGAGAATTTCCGATGTGGCGACCTCCTATCTTGCTCTCGACGAACATCGGTCCATCCGTATTCGGGTTGAAGTCAAGGCCGACGGCAAGCATCCAGGCGGCATCAACATCTTCGGCAAGGGTTTTGGAAACTATGAGCAGGATCTGCTGTTGCGCCTGAAAACCAAGCAATAAGTCAGATCGTCGGTCTGCAATCCGCCTGTTTTTGCTGCGGTGCATCACAATTTCCCCATTGACTTCATCGGCCATCTCTAATGAGTATATCGAAAAATACGATTTATATCGTTTATTTGATTGCTTCTGGGAGGAACAAGCATGAAGGCACGCATCGCCGTTCACCGCGATTTCAAGATCAGCGATATCGATCAACGGCTGTATTCGGCCTTCATCGAACATATGGGCCGCGCGATCTATGGCGGTATTTATGAGCCCGGGCATCCCAAGGCTGATGCCAATGGTTTTCGTACCGATGTCCTGAAATTCGTTCAGGATTTGAAAATTCCGGCCATCCGGTATCCGGGCGGAAATTTCGTATCAGCCTATCGCTGGGAAGATGGTATCGGCCCGCGCGATCAGCGTCCGGTCCGTCTGGATCTCGCCTGGCGCTCTAAGGAAACCAACCAGATCGGCATCAATGAATTTTCCGAGTGGGCGGATATGGCCGGCATCGAGATGATGCTGGCGGTGAACCTCGGCTCGCGCGGATTGGAAGATGCACGCAACTTCCTCGAATATGTAAATTTCCCATCGGACACGAAGTGGAGCGACCTGCGCCGCTCGCATGGCCGCAAGGACGGTTACGACGTCAAGATGTGGTGCCTCGGCAACGAGATGGATGGCCCCTGGCAGATAGGCCACAAGGTGGCAACCGAATACGGACGTCTCGCCAATGAAACCGCCAAGGCGTTCAAGGGTTTTGACAGCACGATCGAGGCGATCGTCTGCGGCAGTTCCAACGACGGGATGGCAACCTACCCGGAATGGGAACGCGAGGTTCTCGAGGAATGCTACGAGAATGTCGATTACATCTCGCTGCACAAATATTTCGGCAATTCCAGCAAGGATACGCTGAATTACTTTGGCAAGATCGAGGAAACCGGCCGTTACATCCAGACGATTGCCGGCACGATTGATTACGTCAAATCGAAGAAGCGCGCCAAGAACGACGTCCATATCTGCTTCGATGAATGGAATGTCTGGTATCATATCCGCGAGGAAGACAGTCATCGCTGGCGCACCTGGGACTGGCCGGAAGCACCAGCGCTGCTGGAAGAAACCTACAATTTCGAGGACGCGCTTTTCGTCGCCGGCCTGCTCAACGAGTTCATCCGCCGCTCCGACCGTGTCCGCATCGCCTGCATCGCGCAGCTGGTCAATGTGATTGCGCCCATCCGCGCCGAAAAGAACGGTCCTGCATGGCGCCAGACGATCTATCACCCCTATCGTTTTGCCTCGATCTTCGGTCGTGGCGAGGCGCTGCGTGTGGCGGTCGATGCGCCGACCTATGATTGCCAGGTGGCCGACGATGTTTCCTATCTCGATGTCGCGGCGGTGCGTAACCGGGACGAAGGCCTGCTGACGCTGTTCGTGGTCAACCGCCACCTGACGGAAAAGGCGGAGCTTGATGTCAGCCTCACCGGGTTTGCCGACATTTCCTTGTATGAACATCATGCCATGGAGGGATATAATCTCACCGACACAAACGGCCCGGACAAGCCGGATCACGTCGTACCGAAGGCGGGCAATGGCGTCGGCGTCGAGGACGGAAATCTGAAGGGCGCGATCGCCCCGCTGTCCTATCACGTTTTCCGTCTGAAGGTTTCGTGAGGTCCGGCATGGGGATCACGCTTCGCAATGTCAGCAAGAGTTTTGGCGCACTCGGCGTCGTTCATGATGTCAGTCTCGATATCCCGACTGGTGACTTCGCCGTCTTCGTCGGGCCATCTGGCTGCGGAAAGTCAACGCTGCTGCGCATGATCGCAGGGCTGGAGGAAACGACGGCGGGTTCGATATCGATCGAGGGCCGGGATGTTACCGATGTCGAGCCGGCCAAGCGTGAAGTGGCGATGGTTTTCCAGTCCTACGCGCTTTATCCGCATCTGACCGTATTCGAGAACATGGCCTTTTCGCTGCGGCTGAAAAAGACACCAAAAGCTGAGGTCAACGATATGGTGCAGGAGGCGGCCCGCATCCTGCATCTCGAGGAACAGCTGCAGAAACGGCCATCCGAACTCTCGGGTGGCCAGCGCCAGCGCGTGGCCATCGGGCGGGCGATCGTGCGCAAACCAAAAGTGTTTCTGTTCGATGAGCCGCTGTCCAATCTCGATGCCGAACTGCGCGTGCAGATGCGGCTGGAACTTGCCAGACTGCACAAACAGATCGGTGCCACAATGATCTACGTCACCCATGATCAGGTCGAGGCAATGACGTTGGCCGACCGCATCTTCGTTCTGAAAAGCGGGGTTTTGCAGCAGGCGGGAAAACCGCTCGAGCTTTATGATGATCCGCACAACCAGTTTGTCGGAGGCTTCATCGGCTCGCCGGCCATGAACTTTTTGCCCGGCAGGGTGGCGGCAAGACAGAACGGCATGATCCGTGTCGCGCTCGATGGGCTCGGTTTCGAACTGTCGGCAAAGTCGGATGCCAGCGTTGCCGAAGGAACGGCGGTCAAGGTCGGCATCCGGCCCGAGCATTTGCATCCGGCCGAGGGTGGTTTCGAGGCTGTTGTGGATATGGCCGAGGATCTCGGCGGCGTGTCCTACCTGCATGCGTGCCTGGTGACGGGCAAGGACATCGTGGTGGAATTGCGTGGCCGCCGCGAAAATTTCGATGGCAGAAAGATATCGCTTTCGGCGGATGCAGGGGAGGTTCTGCTCTTTGCCGAAGACGGCAGCCGGTTGCGATAGGAATTCGCGCCGGAGTTCAGGGAAATGGCAGACATTTCAACCCGCCACCTTCGGGAGAGGTGGCTTCGTGATGGAGGACACTTCAAATGTTGTGCAGAAAGCTTTTCGCGGCAACCGCGATCGCCCTAATGTCCGTACCGGCTCTGGCTGCGGAAAACATCACCTGGTGGGATTTCTTCTCCGGCGGTGATGGCGTGCGCATGAAGGCGCTGATCACCCGTTTCAACGAGGAACATCCGGGTATCAAGATCACCGGCACGACGCTGGAATGGGGCGTGCCCTTCTACACCAAGGTGCGCACTGCCGTTGCCGTGGGGCAGGGACCTGACGTAATGACCTACCATCTGTCGCGCATGCCGCTGGGGCTGAAGGAAGGCGTGCTGGATGAAATCACCGACAAAGACCTGACCGATGCCGGTCTGACCAAGGACAGCTTTTTTCCCGCAGCGCTTCAGGCCGCCAGCGGCGATGACGGCAAGCTGCATGCGGTGCCGTTCGATATCCATTCGATCGTGCTCTATTACAACGCAAAATTTCTCGAAGGTTCGAAATTCCTCGATGCCAATGGCAAGCTGACCGGCATCAACAATCTCAAGGATTTCGAAGAAGCGCTGACCTACGCCAAGGAAAAGGGCGCCGAGGCACCGGTTTCCTATGCCACCGGCGATGATGGCGCGACTTACCGCGTGTTCTACACTCTGTTCCGCCAGCTGGGCGGCGAGCTGATCACCGGCAACGAGGTTCTGGCCGGCGACAATCTCCAGAAAGCCGCCAAGGCGATCGAGGTGATGACCAACTGGCAGACCAATGAGTGGCAGCCGGAACAGGCGGAATATGAAGCCTCCGTTGCGTTGTTCACCTCCGGCAAATCGGCCTTTTCGCTGAACGGCGTCTGGGAAGTGCCGACCATGGTCGACCTCGATAAGAAGGGTTCGCTCGGTTACAAATGGGGCGCCGTGCAGGTGCCGAACCTGATGGGCACGCAGACCACATGGGCGGATTCGCATTCCTTCGCCATTCCCGCCAACAACAAGCTAACACCGGAAAAGCGCAAGGCGGTGATGACGGTGATTGGCTGGATGGAAAAGAACGCGATTGCCTGGGCCGATGCCGGGCATATTCCCGCCTTCAAGCCGGTGGCCGAAAGCGCCGAGTTCAAGAAGATGGAGCCGAACGCCACCTATGCGGCGCTGGCCGAAACCGCATCCTATGATCCACGCTCATCCATCGCCGGTGTCGGTTCGCCGATCTATGACGCTGCCATCAACATCATCTCGCCCGCCATCCACGGTTATGCGGAGCCTCTGGCCGCTGCCGAGCAGATGAAGTCCGACCTGCAGAACGTGTTGAAGTGACACCGTCAGCCGTGGCCGCCGCTCTTCGGCGGCCACTCTCACGAGCATGGAGGTTCAAGACGTGGCAATACTGACTAATCGGCGCAAAGAAATGGCGGTGGCGGCTTCGCTTGTGGCGCCCTTCGTGCTGACATTCGCGCTGGTCTTTCTTTATCCGGCCATACGGCTGGTGGAGTTGAGTTTTACCAACAGTCCGCTGATCGGCGAGGGTGAGTGGGTCGGTTTCGACAATTTTAGCCGCCTGCTGTCTGACAAGCTTTTCCTGACGTCGCTCAGGAACAACGGTTATTTCGTCCTCCTGACGGTTATCCCGACCACGGTGCTGGCGCTCTGCATTGCGCTGATGATCAACCGGCTGCGCGGCTCCGTGCAGGCCTTGGCGCTCGCCATCTTTTTCCTGCCCTACATCCTGCCTGTGTCCGTGGTTACGCAGATCTGGACGTGGATGCTGGATTTCCAGTTTGGCGTTTTGCAGCCGGTCATCGCGTTTTTCTTCGGCAAGTCCGTCGCGGTGTTCAAGAACCCCTATTGGGCCATGCCGACGGTGGCGCTGGTCACCATCTGGTGGACCAACGGTTTTAATGTCCTGCTGTTCATTGCCGGCCTGCGCAACATTCCAAAAGATTATTACGAGGCGGCCCAGCTCGATGGCGCCACCCGCATGCAGCTTTTCCGCCGGGTCACATGGCCGCTTCTGTGGCCGGTGACGGCGCTTGTCCTGACATTGCAGATGATCCTGCAGCTGAAGATCTTTGATCAGATCTATCTGCTGACCAAGGGCGGGCCGTTCAATTCGTCCTATGTGATGCTGCTGATGGTCTATCGCGAGGCTTTTCAGCTCAATCACGGCGGTTATGCCTCGGCCATCGCGCTGGTGCTGTTCATCGTCATCGCGGCCTTCTCCGTGCTGCAATATCAACTTCTTCGCGCCGGAGGCCGCCGATGACATCGCTCCGCAAACTCGAAAACGGTGTGCTGACGGTCGGTACCTTCGCCGCCGCCGCCCTGTGGATCTTTCCACTCTACTGGGCCTTCATCACCTCGATGCGCTCGGAAGATAGGGTCGTCTCCAAGGAGGCCGGCGTCATCCCCGACGAGTTTAATCCGGCCGCCTATATCGACATTCTCTGGAACACCAATCTCGTCAGCTGGTATATCAACTCGATCGGCACGGCGGTCATTATCACGTTCACCGTCATCGTTTCGGGCATGATGTGCGCCTATGCGATTTCGCAGATGCGCTTTCCCGGTCGCCGCATTCTTTATGGCGTCGTGCTGGCGAGCTTCATGGTGCCATCGCAGGCGCTGGTGGTCACGCAGTTTATCCTGATGAACGACATGGGGCTGATCAACACATGGGCCGGCATCATCCTGCCGCAGTTGATCGTTCCGGTGGTCATCATCGTCTACAAGCAGTTCTTCGATGCCGTGCCGAAGGAACTGCGAGAAGCCGTCGTGCTTGATGGTGGTGGTGATTACACGCTGCTGTTCAAGGTCTACCTGCCGCTCAACTGGGGCATTACCACAGCACTTGCCATCATCACCTTCATCATGGCGTGGAACCAGTTCCTCTGGCCTTTCCTGGCGGTGACCACGGAGGACAAGATGACAATTCCGGTCGGCATAACCCAGGTCAACGACGCGTTCGGTGTGTTCTACGCGCGCCTTATGTCCGTTGCGCTTCTTGGTGCCATGCCGGTGGCGATCGCCTACCTGATTTTCCAGAAAAAGGTGACCGAGGCAGTGATGATCTCGTCCGGTGTCAAAGGTTAGCAGGCGCCTCTTGAGCCGACGTTCGACCATGTCCTTGCTGAGCAATTGCCGTCTCTAGAAACGGACTGCGCATCTCATCGTGACGGGCTGGTTCGCCAAACAGCATCTTTTGGGTGGTGAGAGTTTCGATCTTCAGCAGGAGCTACTGAGATTGCCTGCCGCCAAGCCTAATAGAACATCCGGCGAAACGGCATGACGGCTGCCCCCATGGCGGCAGCATCACTGGTTATCTCCGAAATAATCAACTTCGGTCCGCCACGATGCACGCCATAACGGGGGCGATCGAAAATCTTCGTCCGCTCGATCAGCATGGATGCCAGTGCGGGGGGAATCTGGCCGCCGAAGACGATCGCCTGGGGGTCGAGTGTGGCCCGGATGGCGTTGACGAGGCGGATATAGGCGGGCGTCACCTCCTCCACCCAGTCTGACACGCCAGGCCAGTCCCGATCGAAATGGCGGCGCATGTAATGGATCGAGGGTACGTTGACACCGTTTTGGTTCAGCCGGTCGATGAGATATTGCAGGGCAGGGCGCCGGTCGGTCTCGATCTCATCATACAGTCCGGAAAATTCGCCGGCATTGCCATTGCCGCCTTGCAGGAGGTCGCCGTCGATGATCACGCCGCCGCCAAAACCGTAGTTGAAGCTCAGATAGGCGAAATGCCGGATGAAGCGGCCGGTCCCGAACATCGATTCTGCAATCGCGCCAGATTTTCCGCCATTGATAACCCATGTGGGTCGGTCGAAAAGCTCGGTGATGATCGGGCCGAGCTCGATCATCGACCACTCGTGAAGTGGCAGCGGCGCGTTATGGCGCGTGCCATCGACATGGTAGCCGGCAATCGCAAAACCGATACCGAACAAATCATCCCCGGCGAGGCGGTTCTGCTGTTGCAACTCGACGACCTGCCGCTTCACCACCTGTAGCGCCTGATGCATCGTCGTTTCGCGAAGCGGTACTTCCCGCTCGCCCAGAATTTTGCCGGCAAGATCGATGAGGCAGATGCCGATGATGTCGGTATTGACGGAGATGCCGCAGGCATAGGCATGGCCGCCGTTCAGGCGCAGCATCGGGCTGGGTTGCCCGCGCCCAAGCCCCGGTTTGGCCGAGCCCAGCAAAATGACATTGCGGTCTGCGAGGTGATCGAGGATGCGATGAACCGATTGCTGCGTCAGGTCGGTGTGCCCGGTGATCTCCGAGCGGGAGATGCCGGGATTGCGCCAGATCAGTTGCAGCAGCTTGCGCTCATTGGAGGAGACGACTGTCGTCTCGTTTGCCCGGAGAAAGCGCTGTGCAATCAATGCCTTGGGAACATAAACACCTGACACGCCAAAATACCTTACTGGATAAGTGTAATAATCACGTTTTTTCTCATCGCAACTTATGCCTGCTTAGCGGCCAACAACTGTCCTTTCAAGCCATTTTCATCGTCATGTATTTGTTACACATAAAGCGTAATAAACCGCCGTCAGGATCGGGCGAGGCTCGGTCGAC
Source organism: Neorhizobium sp. BT27B (assembly GCF_050455485.1). Taxonomy (NCBI): domain Bacteria; kingdom Pseudomonadati; phylum Pseudomonadota; class Alphaproteobacteria; order Hyphomicrobiales; family Rhizobiaceae; genus Neorhizobium; species Neorhizobium sp. BT27B. The sequence goes on from NZ_JBCIYT010000008.1 coordinate 57,922, forward strand.
CCGAAAAGGCAAGGGCGATGATGAACAAGTTTACTCTGGCGGCCGTGGCTGCCGTGATGGCGGGCGCCGGGTCCGCACAGGCCACCGATATCGAATTCTGGTATGGCAACACCGGCAATGTCGAAGTCGCCATCAAGGCACAATGCGATGCCTTCAATGCCTCCCAGAGTGAACACAAGGTCAACTGCGTCGGCCAGGGCTCCTACGAAGTGTCCATGCAAAAGGCGATTGCCGCTTACCGCGCCAAGAACCACCCGGTTCTCATCCAGTTTTTCGATGCCGGTACGCTCGACCTGATGCTGTCCGGCGCTGTCGAGCCGGTTCAGGACCTGATGCCGGAAGTGAAGTGGGACAGCTATATCGCCGGTGCCCGCGCCTATTACGAAACCTCGAAGGGCAAGCTGTTCGCCCAGCCCTACAATTCCTCGACGCTTTTGTTCTACACCAACAAGACCGAGCTCGAAAAAGCCGGCATCACTGAGACGCCGACGACGTGGGAAGGCATTATCGAAGCCGCCCGCAAGCTGAAGGCCGCCGGCCATGCCTGCCCGTTCGTCACTGATGGCGACACCTGGCGGATCCTCGAGCAGTTCTCCGCCCGCCACGGCCTACCGATCGCCACCAAGCACAACGGTTATGACGGTCTCGACGCCGAATACGTCATCAACAGCACCTTTGCGGCAAAACATCTCGCCAATCTGGTCGAATGGCGCAAGGAAGGTCTCGTTCGTCTCGCGGCTGATACCAAGGCAGGCAACTACACCGCCGCCTTCAATGCCGGCGAATGCGCGATGATGGAACAGTCGTCCGGTTCCTACGCCGCCGCCGCCAAGGCTTTCGACGGCAAGTATGAACTGACCGTCGACATGGCGCCGATGTACAAGGATTACACCCGTCACAACACCTTTGTCGGTGGTGCTTCCATCTACATCATGAAGGGGCACGACAAGCCCGAGATCGAGGCAGCAAAAGCCTTCCTCGACTTCCTGCGCAAGCCGGAACAGCAGATGGCTTTCACCGCCGCCACCGGCTACGTTCCCGTCACCACCGACGTTCTGGATACGATCGCCAAAAGCCCGGACGCCAATTCGCCAAAGTATGCCACGGCCAAGGTCGGCGTCGAATCCATGAACCAGCCGGCCACCGCCGATACGCGCGGCATCCGCCTCGGCTTCTACGTGCAGTTCCGCGAAGTCTTCATGGAAGAAACCCAGAAGGCCTTTGCCGGCCAGCAGACCATGCAGGTCGCACTCGACAACACCAAGAAGCGCGGCGACCAGCTGCTGCGCCGTTTCGAGCAGACCTACAAGGGCAAGCAGCTTCCCTGATCAGGGTCTTTCGAGACCTTCCAAAGCATGGGGCGGTTTTCCGCTCCATGCCTTCTCTTATTCGGAACTGTGTTCATGTCGTCGGAATCATCCCTGTTCAGCCATCGCTGGCTGCCCGCTCTTTTGCTGGCGCCGCTGATGCTGCTGATCGTGCTGTTTTTTTATGTGCCGGTCTTCCAGGCCTTCTACTGGTCGTTTTTCCTCGAGCAGCCTTTTGGCGGCGGTTCGGAATTTGTCGGTCTGCAGAACTTTCAGCGCGTGCTGAGCGATCCGGAATTCTGGGGCGCGACCGGGCGCACGGTCATCTTCATGCTGACGGCATCGTCGCTTGCGGTCGTCGTGCCGCTGATGCTGGCGGTGGCGGCCGATCGCAAGATCGGCATGTCCTATCCGGCTCGCAACATTCTCGTCTGGCCGAAGGGCATTGCCGGTGCCTCGATCGGTGTCGTCTTCGCCTTCATCTTCAACCCGTTCGTTGGCCTGATGGCGCCGCTCAATGCGCTGTTTCCCGGCCTGTGGAACCCCGGTATCGACGGCACGGATGCGTTCGTGACGCTGGTGGCCGCCCATGTGTGGAGCGGCATTCCGTTCAACTTCGTCATCCTGCTCGCCGGCCTGCGGTCGATCCCGCCCACCATGTATCAGGCCGCCGCCATGGATGGCGCCGGTCCCTGGCGCCGTATCTTCGATGTGCAGCTGCCGCTGATCATGCCGCAGCTGTTCCTGACCTTCGTGCTGGAATTCACCGAAAGCATCACCTCGGTCTTCGCGCTGATCGACACCATTACCGGCGGCGGTCCGGGCGGCTCCACCACGCTGCTCGTCTACAAGATCTATGTCGACGGTTTCCGCGGCTTCGATCTTTCCGGCGCCTCCACCCAGACGGCCATCCTGATGGTCTTTGTCCTTCTTCTCGCAGCCTGCCAGTTCTTCTTCCTCGGCCGGCGCATCAATTACGAGCGCTGAGCCATGGTCGAAAACGCACGTTCCATCAACATCGCCGCCAGCATCCTGCTCGCCATCGGCATACTCTATATCGTCGGGCCGCTATACCTGACGCTATCCACCGCCTCGCAGTCCTATGAATACATGCTGCGCAACGGTCTGGCCTGGGTTCCGGGCACCGAGTTGTTCGCCAATATGGGCAAGGTCATCCACGATACGCGCATCCCGGTGCAGATGCTCAACAGCATGATCGTGGCCTTTTCCAATGCGCTCGCCACCTGCGTCCTGTCCTTCCTGTCGGCCTATGCGATCGTCTATTTCCGCATTCGTTGGGCGGGCGTGGCCTTTGCGCTCATTCTCGCCACCATCATGCTGCCGCTCGATATCCGCGTCATCACCACCTATCAGGTGGCGTCGAACATCTTTTCGCCGCTGAATGGGGTGCTGGATTTCACCGGCCTCAACAGCCTGATCGAAATGGTTTTTGGCGCGCCGGTCCAGTTGGAATTGAGCGTACTCGACACGCATTTCGGCCTGATCGCGCCGCTGGTGGCGCATGGCACCGGCACGTTCCTGTTCCGTCAGTTCTTCCTGACGCTGCCCAAGGATCTGTTCAAGGCGGCGCGCATGGATGGGGCAGGGCCGATCCGTTTTCTCATCGATATCCTGCTGCCTCTGGCCCGTCCCAGCTTTGCCTCGCTTTTCGTGCTCACCTTCCTCAGCGGCTGGACGCAATATCTGTGGCCGCTGGTCGGCGCCTCGACACCCGACATGCAGACCGCCGTCGTCGGCCTTGCCCGCCTCGTGCCGGATGCCGACGGCCAGGTGCCCGATTTTCCGATGATCATGGCCGGTGCCGTGCTCGTCTCACTCGTTCCGCTCACGATGATCGCTCTTCTGCAGCGCTTTCTCGTCCAGGGCCTCGTTCTTTCGGAGAAATGATCCATGACCGCCATCGACTTAAGCATTCGCGCCGCCGCGGCCGAGATCGAGCTTATCGGCGTCACCAAATCCTATGACGCCAAAAACACCATCATCCCGGCGATCGACGTGACCTTGCGTCCCGGTGAATTCACCGTCGTGCTCGGCCCATCGGGCTGCGGCAAGTCCACGCTTCTGCAGATGATCGCCGGTCTGGAACGCGTTTCCGGCGGCAGGATCGTCATCGGCGGCCGCGAGGTGCAGGATCTGGAACCGAAACATCGCGGCTGCGCCATGGTGTTCCAGAACTATGCGCTCTACCCGCATATGACGGTCGCGGAAAACATGGCCTATAGCCTCAAGGTCGCCGGCGTTTCCAAGTCCGAACGAGCCGAGCGTGTCGCTACGGTCGCAAAAATGCTCGGCCTTGCCGATTACCTCACCCGCAAGCCGAGCCAGCTTTCCGGTGGCCAGCGCCAGCGTGTCGCCATCGGCCGCGCCATTATTCGCGAGCCGGGCGTGCTGTTGTTCGACGAGCCGCTGTCGAACCTCGATGCCCAGCTGCGCCACGACATGCGTGTGGAGCTTGCCGAACTGCATCGCCGCATCGGCGCCACCAGCGTGTTCGTGACGCATGATCAGGTCGAGGCAATGACGCTCGCCGATCGTATCCTTATCCTCAACAAGGGCCATATCGAGCAATTCGATACGCCGAAAGCGATCTATCACCATCCGGCTTCGGTCTTCGTCGCCAAATTCATCGGCTCGCCGCCGATGAACATTTTGGAGGTCGAAGGAGACGGTTCCGTGCTGCGCCTAGCCGATGGTCAGGTCGTTGCCAACTATTCCGGTACGGGTAAATTCCAGCTCGGCATCCGCCCGGAAGATATTGCCGTCAACGAAGGCGGTTCCATCAAGACGGAAATCCGTTACCGCGAGGACCTCGGCTCGCACGAAATTCTGGAAACGAAGATTGCCGAACAGAACCTGCGGATCGCCATGCCCTTCGGCGTCGAGATCGATACGACGCGGACCTTGTCGCTGTCCTTCCCGCAGGCGCGCCTGCATCTCTTTGACGGTGACACCGGCCGCGCCATCGCCAACGCTTTCGGTGGCGCGCAACCGGCATCGGTGAAGGAATACCAGTGAGCTACAGGGAATTTATCGCCGACAAGGCCCGCGATTGCGTCGTGGTTGCGCATCGCGGCATCTGGCGCAATGCACCGGAAAACAGCCTGTCCGCTATCCAGCGTGCCATCGATGCCGGTTATGATGTCGTCGAGATAGATATCCGCCGCAGCGCCGATGGCGGCCTTTTTCTGCTGCATGACGAAACGCTGGAGCGCATGACAGGTCTCGGTCAGACGCCGGAGGCGCTGTCTTCAAGCGACCTTTCGGTTCTGCGCCTGCGCGATCGCGATGGCGGCGAAAACAATGCCTTCACGTTGGAAAAACTGCCGAGCCTTGCCGAAGTCTTCGAACTGACGCGGGACCGCATCTTCCTGCATCTCGACGTCAAGGAACGCGAGGTGATCCCGGATGTGATCGCTCTCGCAAAGGACATGGGTGTCGAGCATCAGGTTGATTTCTGGGCCTCGCTGAAAACCGAAAAGGATTTTTGCTGGATCGGAAAAACGATCCTTCCGCATGAGGTGCTGTTTCTGGCAAAAACCCGGCTCAACGTGCCGGGTGCTGCTACGCAGCTGGCTCTGCTGGAAGAACTCTCTCCCTCGGTCTGCGAAATCTATTTCGACAGGTTGGAAGAACTTGCTGCCCTGACGGACCTCACCCGCAACACCGGCATGGCGCTCTGGGTCAACACGCTCGACAGCGTTGCCTGCGCCGGCTTCACCGATACGGCGGCCCTTGCCGATCCCGATGCCGTCTGGGGCCGGCTGATCGATGCCGGCATTTCGGTCATCCAGACCGATGAGGCCGCTGCACTCAAATCCTATCTCGCGGCCCGCCGCACCTGAATACTCTCCAAGGAACATATGAAATGACGCATTACGTAGATTATATCGCCGACCAGAAACGCGATCCCGCCATCGTTGCCCATCGCGGCGCGTGGCATGGGGCACCGGAAAACAGCCTCGCGGCCATCGAGCGCGCGATCGCCGTCGGCGCTGACGTCGTCGAGCTCGATATCCGAAAGAGTGCTGATGGCGAACTCTTCATCATGCACGACGACACGCTGCTGCGCATGGCCGGTATCGACCGCGACGCCGAAACCTTTACCATTGCCGAACTGAAGGCCATTGCGCTGCGTGAAGATGATGGCGGCGAACATCGCGCCACGACGGATCAGCGTATTCCGACTTTGAAAGAGGTTTTGGAAATCATACGCGGACGTATTTTTACGGATCTCGATCTCAAGGATCGCGGCCTTTTCTCGGAAGTCGCAGCCTGCGCCCGCGAGATGAATGCCGCATCCTATGTGGACCTGAAGACCCGTGTCATGACCCGCGAGGAGCTGGACTGGGTGCGCGCCCAGAACATCGACGGCGTGGCCTTCATGGCGATGTCGAAATTCACCGCCGAGAGCATCCACGAAACCATGGCACTGCTGTCGGAAATCAGGCCGTTCATGTGCGAGATGCGTTTCGACAGCCTCGACACCATCAAGGCCAACCGCCAGATTTTTCGCGACGCCAACATGGCTTTGTGGACGAACACGCTCAACATGGAAGCCAGTGGTGAATGGGTGGACAAGACGGCGCTTGCCGATCCCGATCGCATCTGGGGCACATTGATGGAGGCCGGTGTCAGCGTTTTCCAGACAGACGAGCCGGAAGCGCTCAAAGCCTATCTGCAGGCACGCCGCGCATGAAAACCGTTTCGGACGAACTGCTGAATGAATTTATGGGCATAATGCGCGAGGCGGCAGACAGAGAGATCCTGCCGCGTTTCCGTTCGGTCACGTCAGATACCATCCGCGCCAAGACCATGGCGGACGATATCGTCACCGATGCGGACATCGCCTCCGAGCGCATGATCAGCGAAAAGCTCGCGGCGCGTCTGCCGGGCATCACCATCATCGGCGAGGAAGCGGTGTCGGATGATGCATCGGTTCTCGCAAGGCTTGCCGATGCGGAGCTTGCGGCGGTCATCGACCCGGTAGACGGCACCTGGCATTTTGCCCATGGCACGCCGATGTTCGGCAGTATTCTCGCCGTCGTTTCCGGCGGGCAAACCATTGCCGGCATCATTCATTATCCTGTTCTGGGTGATTTTCTGGTGGCACGACCGGGACAGGGCGCATGGCACGTGGCGGCAGACGGTTCACGCACACGGCTTTCCGTCGCCATGCCGACACCGGTAGACGAGATGCACGGGTTCATTCCGCTGCATATGTTCGAACCGGATCTGCGAGCTGAGCTGGCGCCGCGCCTGCTAAAGTTCCTGCGGGTAACGACATGGCGTTGCTCGGCCTGGGAGTATCGCATGCTTGTGACAGGCGCTATGAGCTTCTGCCTCAATGAGAGTCTGAAGCCCTGGGATCACGCGGCCGGTGTTCTGATCCATGCGGAGGCGGGCGGATATGCGGCGACCATCACGGGTGAGGTTTATCGTCCGACGATGACGCAAGGGCACCTGCTGACGGCTCCGAACAAGATATCTTGGGACGCCGTTCGAGACACATTGTACTCGGATCCAGCTTTGAGATAATTCTACCGGTTTAAAAAGCAGCCTGGGGCTGCGCACCCGTTCTCACGTGATAAATCATATGAGTTTCAGGCGCTTAAACGTTTTGATGAGCATGGCACTGGTTCTGATCCCCTCAAGGTGCGAAACAAGGACGCTCGGCCCAGACGCAATAAGGTTTGCGCATCCGAGCCGAGCAGCTCACTTTAGGTTACGCGGCTTCCCAAACCTGATTGAGGATTTTGGCAGCGAGAGCCGCCTTGTCCTGCGGCAGAAAGCGACCGTAGTGCTGCTGCACAACATCGGGCGTGTCCTGAATGGCGTAGCTCGCCTGCTCATATGATCTGGTCTGCTTCAGGATATGCGTCGCAAGAATGTCCCGCAGGTTATGGGGGCCATGCGGCAGCAGTCCCTTGATCGCACCTCGCCCGGTGTAGGGATTGTAGATACCGTAGCGTTGTATGACGGTCCGCCAGGCTTCGTAGAAAGTGGTTGAGTTGTAAGCCGCATCGATACTGATCGTTTTCACCGTTTTGACGAAGAGGGTGCCGGGATCTTTTGCACCATCCAGCAGGACACCTCGATGGCGATCGATATAAGCATCGAGATATTTGTAGAGGTCGAGCAGATCCGGCAGGATCAGTCGAAACGGCTTTTGCCCGAAGAAGGATGAGCCCGAGTTCTTGAATGCGACGGATGGGATCAGGACTTCCCACCCATGATCGCGATCGCTCCAGCGCAGCTCGCCGCATCTCATGTCTTCAAGCCTGCGTTCCGATGTCGGATGATGCCCGCGCGGACAGACACGCAACTGGCGAAGGTTCTTCTGCCGAAGACCGAGATGCAATCCAAGACGGAGCAGCAGGAATGAGCGTACGGCTTCGGCGGCAGACCGCGGATATCGGCTTTCATCCGGCATGCGTTTCAGGATCTCGTCAGTGATCTTGCGATATTCCGCCAGTGGACTATCCGCTTCAAGGACACAGGATCGGTTCGAACGGATCGCGATGGACGCGCATGACGCGCTGGATCTCCTTTGATCGGTTGGCGGCATGCCGATGAAACGCATCGCAGGCACCATGCCAGTCGCGGGTCGCAAACTCGATCTCTTCATGCTCAATCAAGCCTTCGATAGGTCTGACGTTCTTGAGCAGTTCCGGATGCTGTCGAACCCAGCCGACATCGGCGCGAGTAAGAGCTTGCGCGACCATCAGCATGTCTTCTTCCCATTTGGTATAAAAGCCACGGCGCTGTTCGCGCCATTGAAGGTACCAATCCCAGACGCCGGGGAAGACGAGAAGGCCGAAGCTCAACTGGCTGACGGGCACGCCGCGACCTTTTACGGCACCGTTTGGCGAGGCGGCCAGTGCGCCAAACATCAAGCCAAGATGCTCGATCTTCTGAGAGGCCGTTTCCTCACCCCAGACGCCGTTCCGTTGGAAACCAATCGCAGTCAGTGTCGAGGTTTTGAAACGAATGAGGTCAGCCATTTCCATGGCAAGTCTCGGCGGTGCGTCGACGACGCCGGAGAGCAGATCAGGATCATCAAACTCAGGCACCGCATTCTGATTTTCGCCGACGGCGGATGCCAAGGATCTGGGCGATAGAGAACTTCCGCCATAAGTGATACCGGGAAAGCGGATGGCATAACGCTGCTTGACGGCCGCTGCCTGATACCGGCGGTATTCCGTCGCACCGGAAATGATCACCCGGCGTACCCAATCGACGATCTCCTGACGCTTGGCAAAGGGCAGGCTGCTGAAATCATCCGGGAGATGCAATGACATCCTGCGCCGCTCAGCCGGGCTGATATCACCGAGATCATGACCGTAAAACGAGCGTGCCTGATGCAGCAGCTTATCTTTGAAATATTCTTCTGGAAGGCGATAGCGTCGCTCAATGCGTCGGAGGATTTCGAAACTTGCGACAGATCTTGGCACACGCTCGCCTTGGATCCACGATAGCAGCGTTTTTTTGTCGGAAGTCTCATTCAGTTGCACAACGGCGCGGTGGAGTTGCCAGTAGGTGTCGCCGAACCGACGCATATGATAGGCCAACGCATCCTGAAAACTTGCCGGGTCTTCTTTCGCTTCGAACAGTGGTTCAGGGAATGGACTGATTGGTTTCGGTGCAGGCCCGCGCGGTAGCGACGCAGAGTTGGCAAAGGTACCGTCTGCCGCGGCGCGCTGCGGCTCTCTGGGCGAGGGGGAGGAGGCTGCCTTTCTGGTCGGCGCAATCTTGTCCGGGCGGACTGTTGGCTTTGGTGTCCGTCTCTCTTCGGCTGCTGGTGTTCCGCCGAGCCATCGGATGATTGCCTCCAGTCCTGGTCGGAGCTGCTTTTTCAATTCTGTGGTCAGTTCTGCTATTATTCCACAGGCCTGTCCGATCATGGACCAGTCGATACGACCATTCAGGAGCGGGGGCAATTTGCGGTAGACGATCAAACTGACCAGGTAGGGCCGGATGTTCTCCAGTACCCGTTTGGATGCAATCGGCGCGATACGCAGCTCGCAGAATTCGGATATTTTTCGCTGAAAATGGCGTGATGAAATGTCTTGTTTGAGCATGTTTATTCCGTTTCTCTCGGCACCAGTGCTGAGGGCGAGCGGGAATATGAGGCGAGCTTTAAGAAAGGATGTATCGGGCGTACATTTTCGAGACTGCCTGATCGTCGGGTTATGCCGTGAAACAAATCACTCGGCATCAAAGCTCGGGAGTTCGGCGCCCGCGTCGTTAATTAAGCTCGCTTATCTAAGCTTGTTGCTTAATTAAATTGAAGGCGTCTTGTTTAAATAGTGGCTGGCGCTGATAATGGGTTATGTCTGATTCCGTATCCAAAAATCGCATGGGTCGTTTTGTCGAAACGATCGCCGCCAGTGAAACAGCGCGCGCTAGGGCGTCTGGACGGTATCACAATGCTGCTGCCGCGACAGGAGCTGTTTCTATACATGTATGTGAGAAAGGAAGCCGTTCTTTCTTCGCAGATTGAAGGCACGCAGTCGACGCTTTCCGACCTCTTGCGGTTTGAGACAGAAGCTCAAGCGGGCCAACCGGTTGACGATATCCGTGAGGTATCCAACTATGTTGAAGCCATGATGTATGGTTTGGAACGACTGCAAACGCTCCCCATGTCGTTGCGTCCGATCCGTGAAATGCACGCCAGGCTCCTACACAGTGGGCGAGGAGGCACTAAGGATCCTGGAGAATTCCGCCGCTCGCAAAATTGGATTGGCGGAACGCGGCCCGGTAACGCACTTTTTGTGCCGCCACCCATAACTGAAATGTCCGGTTGCCTGGATGCGTTCGAACGTTTCATGCATGACGACCAGTCGCGCTTGCCGGCACTGATCAAAGCTGGACTGCTGCATGTGCAGTTTGAAACGATCCATCCGTTTCTCGACGGTAATGGTCGTATCGGCCGTCTGCTTGTAACCCTGTATCTATGCATGAACGGCGTTTTGCGAAAGCCGCTGCTCTACCTCAGCCTCTATCTGAAGTCCCATCGGAGAGGGTATTATCGTTTGCTGCAGGAAGTCCGCGAAAATGGAAATTGGGAAGCCTGGTTGGACTTTTTCCTGACCGGTGTGGCCGACACTGCCAATCAAGCGTTTGAAGCTGCGACGCAAATCGTCGATCTCTTCAAGGAAGATCGGGAACGGATCACGATGGAGAGTGATATAGCAGGCTCGGCCCTTCGTATTCACGAGCTATTCCAGCAGAATCCTTTTCACACCGCCAACCAGATTGTCCAGATAACAGGTCTGTCCGCACCTACGGTCAACACTGCACTTACCGATCTGGAGCGATTGGGCATCGTTGATGAGGTGACTGGCCGCAAGCGCGGCCGCGTGTTCAGCTATCGACGATATCTTGCAATTCTAAGCGAGGGCACCGATCCCCTGCCTCTCAGTTCATGAGAAATAGGTGGGCCAAAGGTTCGACTTCATCAAGAGCAAACTTTGGCAATTGACTCAGATTGTGGTCGCACGGAGGGGATTGATAATGTCGATCCCCTGAAAATCTCGCTCATTATCGGTGACAACGATGCAGCTATTGGATTGCGCAATGGCAGCAACGATTGTGTCCAAGGCACTCCGTGGGCGGCCCGTCGCCTTTCCGTGTGCCATTAGCTCGCCCCAGATCAGAGCTGCCTTTTCGTCGAACGGAAGCACGCGACCAGCAAAAAGCGATTGCGGCCCTTCATTGCCGACAAACCAAGCTTCGAGGGCGGCTCGCTTCTTTCCCGCCGGCTTCTCCAGTATTCCTCGGTATATCTCGGCGACAGTAAGCGAAGCGATGAATAGATCTTCGTCCGCTTGCTCGGCCATCCATGCCATCAGTGACGTCGAAGGCTCTGGTTTGGTGATATTGCTAAGAATGTTGGTGTCGAGCAAATACCGCATCACAGATCTATCGCGCGACCTTCTTCGCGTGAACGGGCGGTGTCGAGATCGGCTCCAACCATCGGTGATCGACGGAGAGCCGCTAGAATGCCACCTTTTTTAGGCGGCTCTCCGGCAAGCGTTTCGCTGACAACGGCACGCAGATTGGCTGCTTCTGGACCATCTTCTGCCAATCTGCGAGCGAGTGATCTAATTAAACCGCGATCACTGTCCCGCCCGAGCACCTCAAAACGAGCAAGGCCGCGATCGCCCAAGCGGCTTCTGTAATTCTGAATTGCGCGTGTCTGAGAGCTACCCATCGCATCCTCCGGATATTTCCAGTAATATAGCCGGACACAATGGTCTCTGCAAGTCGTCTGGAGATAGGATGGGTGGGCTTGGCTGATGAGCCGCATACATGACAATCGTGGGTCAGTGGTCGCAATATCATCAAGACCTTTGAATAGCGCTTCTGTCCGAGCGAAAAAAGTCATGCGCTGGCGACCAAGCGCCAGCGCCGATTTCATCGACTTGCAAACTCGCCCCGAACTCTCACCCAACCTCAAGTGCGACCAGATTACCACCTTGTTCTCTGAGCCAAGTTAAATAAGCAGAACGATCGAGAACCTAATACGGAAAATACAGGCCGGGCTGCGTAGGTGGTCCGTCCAGACCTGCCAGCCTTTCGATGATCATGCTTGTGCCGAGCGCCGTTAGTGCTGCGGCACCACCAGGATGAAATACCGCATGACGGCTTTGCAGCCTTTGTCCGTAGTGGCTTTCTCCCGCCAACTCGAGGATGATTTCCGTCGATTTCGGTTCGCCGCGGCGGCGCGATGAACTGACCGCTGTGGCGATATTAAATTCCACGTTTTTCGCACCGGTTTCCGCGGCCAGACCGGCAACATCGAGGGAGGAAAAGCCTGACGCCTCAATCACCGTCCTATCGATGGCGCGAAAGCTGGTTCTGGCTTTGTCCGGGCTGCGCCAAATCCAGGCACCGTCGCGACTGGACAGTGCGGATGGCAACATCTTGTTCAGGCGCTCGAAATCTTCCGCGACGGCCGGCCCCCCGCCATCCTCCTCGTCAACGAGAGCGTTGATGACGATAGTGTCAATTCGTGAGAATGCCTTGGCGCATTCCAAGGTCGCGACAGTCGTGGCACCCACAAGCTATTCGTAACCCAGCACGATCGCCGATGCTTCGGGTCTGTGCATGTAGACAGCGACTTCGGGCGCGATCTCGAATACACCCCACGATATGCCGAGATGCGGTATGTTGCGCGCGTGCGCATAGCCGAGGCTTGCCAGCCGTTCGTCCGAATAGAAGATGGCCACAGCGCGAACCGGTCGATCTCCAAGACCTAAATCCGGGGCTTCGGAGTCGAGGAAGACACCTTCCGCGTTTCCGATCTCATCTGCGGCCTTGCGGGCCTTGCCAAGATCACGGCCACCAATCAGTAACGGAAGCTCACGGTGAGCGTTGCGCAGAGCATCCGCGGTTCGTCTGCCAATCGAACCAGAGCCATCCATCAACAGTACTGGAGCCGTAGTCATAAGGCATGTCCTTTCTTCGACGGAACGTTCGTGGGTCATCGGAAAAAGGTCGTCAGTGGAGGTTTGTTCCGATTGTTCGGCATTCGCGGCGGTTGCTGATCAGACAGGTCCAGACATTCGGGCGACTAAGCTCATACCGGTTGCTGGCGTTCCATGTCCGAAGAGCCGGCCCGAAGCGCGTCAATAAAGGCGCGCAGTGCCGGTGCCATCTGACGCTGCTGCGGATAGCCGATGAACAGGCCGGGAAAGGGTGCCGACCATGGTGTCAGCAGCGGAATCAATTGGCCGGCTGCGATATGAGGCGTCACGGTGTCCTCGATCGCAAATCCAATGCCGATGCCGCTCAAAGTCGCTTTCAGAGCGCTTTCCTTGTCGCTGAACACCAGCGGACCATCAACGGTGACGCTGAACCAGTTGCCGTTTTCGACGAACTCCCAGGCATAGGGTGTCGGACGGCCCGGCCAGCGCCAGCGGATGCATCGGTGGTTGACAAGATCGCGCGGATGATCGGGATGCCCATGCCGTTGCAGATAATCCGGCGTTGCCACAGCGATCTGCCGTAGGTCCGGCCCGAGGCGCACCGCAATCATATCCTTTTCGATGACTTCTCCAATGCGAAGGGCAAGGTCGTAACCCTCTGCGACGATATCGATGACCTCGTCATCCAGAGTGATATCAAGCATCACGTCGGGATATCGGTCGGTGAAGCTTTTCAGAATTGGGTCGATGTATTTCCGCGCTGCGGACCGGAAAGTATGGACCCTGACAGTGCCGGCGGGCCTTTCACCGGAATGCCTGACCTGCGTTATGGCGCCGCCCAGTTCGAGCGCTGCAGGCTGCGCCCGTTGAAAGAGATTTTCTCCCGCCTCGGTCAGCGACACATTTCTCGTGGTGCGGTGCAAGAGCCGCACGCCGACATGATCTTCAAAATTGCGGACCATCTGACTCAGCGCCGAGGGCGAGACGTCCAGTTGTTCGGCCGCACGGCTGAAACTGAGGCATTCTGCCACCGCGATAAAGGCGCGAAGCTGATTGTAGTCCTGACTGCCGAGAAGTTTGGTCATGATCTTTTTCGGAAATTGATTAGCTTGGCTAATAAGGTTTGTAATTTTTGACCGTATTATAAAGTTTGGCGCCATGTCTCATTTTAGTTGCATCCATTCAAAGGAGCACATCATGACGACTTGGTTCATCACGGGTATTTCGCGCGGGCTTGGCCGTGCCTTGGCTGAGGCCGCTTTGGCCGAAGGCGATACGGTTATCGGCACTGTGCGAAAAGGACCAGTTTCACTCGATCACCAGACGGGCACGCTTTGCGTGCTGACTGTCGATGTTGCAGAGACAGGTGCGGCGGAAGCCTGTGTGTCCGAAGCTTACGAGCGTGTCGGCCAGATCGACGTCATCGTCAACAATGCGGGTTACGGTCTCCTCGGTGCGCTTGAAAGTGCGACCGATGAAGAGGTCGAACGGCTGTTTGCGGTGGATGTCATCGCGCCGTTCCGTATCATCCGGGCCGCCTTGCCGCATCTTCGCCGGCAGAAGAGTGGTCATATCGTCAACATCACTTCGATCGCCGGGCGTGCGCCATCGACCGGCTCGGCCATGTATTCTGCTGCCAAATCCGCTCTGGAGGGCATGTCTGCCGCACTGTCGCTCGAAGTTGCGCCGCTTGGCATCAAGGTAACGGCAGTGGCGCCCGGTGCCTTCAGGACGGATTTTCTGTCCCCCCACTCGATCCGCAAGAGCGGCGAGGCCGATGGCGCCTATGCCGAAACGATCGGGCGCAGCGATGCGGCATTCAATGCCGCAGCCGGTCGGCAGGTGGGCGATCCCGAGCGTGCCGCCAAGGCTATCATCGCAATGGTTCGCGCAGCCAATCCGCCGCTGCATCTCCTTCTCGGAAGTGATGCTTTACAGCGGGCCCGTACCAAACTCGACCAAATCGTCGATGAGATCGACGTCTGGGAAGCAACCACGCGCAGCACGGATTATGAGGACAGGCCATGAGCACGGCGACAGGTTCAAGCTTTGACCTTTCAGGCGAGGTCGCCGTTGTGACGGGAGCTGCGCGTGGCATCGGTCTGGCGACGGTAAAACTGCTCAAGGCAAGGGGCGCCTGCGTTGTGGCAAGTGATGTCAGTCCTGCAGTCGGCGACCTTGCCGCGCACGACGTCGCGGCTTTTTGCGGCGATGTCTGCGAGGAGAAGACGGCTGCCGGCACCATCGCTCTTGCGCTCAAACGTTTCGGCTCGGTGGACATTCTGGTGAACAATGCCGGCCCCACAATTAACAAAACCCTGATCGACATGAGCGTCGCCGACTGGGATCAGATCATGGCAGTCAACGTGCGGGGCAATTTTCTTCATTCCCGAGAGGCCGTGAAGGTCATGATCGCCCAAGGGGCAGGGGTCGTCGTCAGCGTAGACTCGATTGTTTCGGCGGTGGGCATGAAGGACACGTCGGTTTATGCCGCCTCGAAGGGTGCGATCGCCCAACTTACCAAAGTTATCGCCGTCGAATACGGCGACCGCGGTATCCGGGCCAACGCCGTCGCGCCCGGCGTCGTCGTCACCGATATTCTGGACGGTATCGTCGAAGATAGCAGGTCTGCCCTTTCGGGTTACGGCGGCGCCCATCCCATCGGGCGTGTCGCCCAGCCAAACGACATTGCGGAAGTTATCGGCTTCCTCGCGTCACCAGCATCCGCATTCATGACGGGTGCGCTGGTGATGGCGGATGGCGGCTACACCGCAATTTGAGAGAAGAAGACAATCATGACCAAGTCCATTCTGATCGTCGCCGCGGAACGTGGCCTCGGCCTCGGTCTGGCCAGGCAATTCTTTGATCGCGGCTGGTCCGTTGTTGGCACAGCAAGGCAGGGCGCGGATATCCATGATCTACAGCGGATCGGAGACAGTGATCCTTCCCGCTT
Organism: Neorhizobium sp. BT27B; assembly: GCF_050455485.1. Lineage (NCBI taxonomy): Bacteria > Pseudomonadati > Pseudomonadota > Alphaproteobacteria > Hyphomicrobiales > Rhizobiaceae > Neorhizobium > Neorhizobium sp. BT27B. Next base: position 73,632 of record NZ_JBCIYT010000008.1, read on the forward strand.
GGCGACGGCCTTCATCGACGTGACGGATGCAGCGCAGATTGCACCATTTCTGTCATCACTTGGCGATCGCCGGTTCGATGTCATTTTCTTCAATGCGGGCATCTGGGGCGCATCGCACCAGAATGTCCTCGAAGCGACGGACGCCGAGTTTGCGCAGATCATGCTCACCAATACATTCGCCCGATGCGGCTGGCCCGCCATTTGCTGGAAAGGCTCGTCATGCCTGGTGGCACAATGGCATTCATGTCGTCACACCGCGGCAGCATTTCTATCAATGTCGAAGGCGGCCTGGAACTCTATCGGGCAAGCAAAGCTGCATTGAACATGTTGGCGCGCGGCATTTACGCCGAAAACCGCGACAAGGGGCTGACCGTGCTGTCAGTGCATCCGGGCTGCGTGAAAACGGCCATGGGAACGCTGGATGGCAGTGTCGAGGCCGAAACTGAAATCGAGCCAAGTGTGCTCGGTGTTGCCGATGTGGTCGAAAGACACATGGTTTCCGGTGAAAACCTCTATCTGGATTACCAGGACAACCATCTAGACTGGTGAGCTTTGCGGCCTGCGATGTGACAATGGCGGTGACTACCGCCCCCGAGGCGTCACGGGATCGCAGAATGACAAGGTGCTGGCGCGGCGTATGGCCTGGGCCAGTCGATCGTTGCTCTCGGTCAAAGTCGGAACCTGTCCGTATTTGACCGCGGCACGACTGATGGTCTCGTCGATGACCCGCATGGCGGCCGCAACGGTGGCCGCGCAAAGCCTCACCTCGAAATCGGAGGGAGACAGTTCTAGTCGGGTGGCGATGACGCCAGCCATCAGGTCTTCGGTCGCGCGGGTGGACATGAACCAAGGCTCCAGAAGCGCAGGTTCTTCGTCCAGCCGCGCGATCAGGTGCACAACAAGCTTGCTGTCCTCGATCTCTTGAGCGTCTATTTTGCTCATGTCGTAATTGATCTCCAAAAAGCGCTCGACGGTCATATCGAGCGGCCATTTCTGAAGCTTTGCAGCAAGGTTTTGCGACATGCGGGCAAAGAGAGGCTCAATGCAGCTCTCCTTGGTGCGGAAGTAACGCCACAACGTCCGCTTGGATATGCCCGCCGTCTCGGCGATCTCGTCCCCACTCGTGCCGGCTACCCCCTTTTCCAGAAACAGGCGCGCAGCACTTCGTGCCACTTCAATATGGGCCCCGTCCCGAATTGTCCTGCTCATCTGCGTCTCCAAATCACGAATTCTGTAGCTTATATGGCGTAAAATGACATTTCCTTAAGGCTCAAATTCGCCGGAGGACGCGCATCGGAACAATTACACACCACAATAATGACACTAAGTGCCATTATCCGATTTGCCTATGTCAATACATTCGGCTTTGCGCCATCAACCTATTCCCGCCGGGGCCACCCATGAGAACACCAGCAGCAATTGCCATCTCCCTTTTTTTCCAGATTCACAACGTGTCCGCCCAGCCCATGGAGGATAATTTGCGGAAAATCACCTATCCGCCCACCGAACGCATCGACGTGACCGAGGAGCATTTCGGCCGGACTGTCGTGGATTCATACCGTTGGCTCGAGAATGATGCACCGGACGACCGCGCCGTGGCGGCCTGGATCGAGGCGCAGACTGCGGTCACACGTAAGCATCTCGACGCGCTTCCCGGCAGGGAGCATTTTCGCAAGCGAATAGCGCAACTGCTCGATTACGATCGCTATACCGTGCCGCGCAAGCGCGGCGACCGATACTTCTTCAACGTCATCAAGGGGAATGAAAACCAGCTCTCCCTCTATGTCCGTGACGGCGTCTTCGGCGAAAGTCGCGTGCTTATCGATCCCAAAACGTGGTCGGAAGACGGTGCCGACGCGCTGACCGACTGGAGCGTGTCCGATGACGCCCGCTACGTCGCCTTCGGCGTACAGGAAGGCGGCACCGACTGGCGGACCATCAAGGTGCTCGACGTCGAGAGCGGCAAGGAACTCGGCGATGCGCTCGATGGCGCGCGCTTTACCCGCCTCGCCTGGGCGCCCGACGGATCGGGCTTCTTTTATTCCCGCATGCCGAGACCCGCAAAGGGCTCAAGCAAAGGATCGGTCGTCGCCAATCACGCCGTTTACTTCCACAAGCTGGGTACGGGCCAGGCCGAGGATCGCCTGATCTACTCGACACCTGATCGCCCTGAACTGCTTCATGGAGCGGACCGTGTTTCCGGTGGTCGCTACCTGACCATTTCTTCGACGCCCGGCACGAGCGAAAGCGCTTTGACCGTCGTCGATCTCGAGGCGAGCGACTGGACGCCCCGGACTGTCGTGGCGGACATGGATTCCGCGTGGTCCGTCATCGGCAATAGCGGCAGCACGCTGATCCTCACGACGACGCACGGAGCCGAGCGCGTGCGCATCGTCTCCCTGGACCTCTCCGAGGAAAACCCAGAGCCGAAGGAGATCGTCGCCGAGGCCGCCGACGGCGCGGTGCTGGACGCCGTGGTTCTTGCCGGCGATACGCTGCTGGCGAGTTATCAGATCGACGTCAATACGGAGATCCGCCGCTTTACGCTCGATGGAAAGCCGGACGGTACCGTCGATCTGCCCGGGGTCGGAAGTGCCCGGTTTCTGGAAGGCGACGCCAAGGAGGCCTTCTTCGTCTTCACCAGCCATGACGCGCCGATAGCGATCTACCACTACGACCTGGCCTCCAAAGCCGTCACGCCCTGGGCGGAGCCGAAGCTGCCGATTGACCTCGACAGCATTCATGTCGAGCAGCGTTTCTATCGCTCGAAGGACGGCACCGAAGTGCCGCTGTTCCTGATCCGTCGCAAGGATGTCACCAGCGCGGCACCCACTCTGCTTTACGGCTATGGTGGTTTCGGCATCAGCCAGATCCCGATCTACAATCCGATCCAGCTCGCGTGGGTGGAACAGGGTGGGGTGCTGGCCGTCGCCAACATTCGCGGAGGTGGCGAATATGGCCGGGCATGGCACCGCGCCGGCCAGCTTGAAAACAAGCAGAACTCTTTCGACGACTTCATCGCCGCCACCGAATTCCTGAAGCGGACGGGCATCACCTCACAAGACGGCCTTGCCATCCAGGGCGAGTCCAACGGCGGACTTCTGGTCAGTGCCGTCACCAACCAGCGACCCGAGCTGTTCGACGTGGCGCTGCCGGGTGTCGCAGTCACGGACATGCTGCGCTACGACCAGTTCACTGGCGGCGGATTATGGAAAGGCGAGTTCGGCAGTCCTTCAGAAGAACGGCACTTCCGTAACCTCATGACCTATTCGCCCTATCACACGATCCGACAGGGATCGGATTATCCGGCAATTCTGGCGACAACGGCAGATGCCGACGACCGTGTCGTGCCTGCCCACACGTTCAAATACATCGCCGCTCTGCAGGCCGCGGATCTCGGCGAAAAACCACGCCTCGTGCGCACCGATACGCGCGCGGGCCACGGCGCCGGCATGCCAATCGACAAGGTCATCGCCCAGCATGCCGACATGTGGGCCTTCGCCGCCTACTGGACGGGCCTGAAAATGCTGCCGACCAAATGAAACGCTTGAATGGGAGAATGAAGAAAATGACTAAGAAACCCACCAACCATCTGGCTAAAGCCGCGACATCTCTCTTCGGAAGTGTCTTGGTCACCTTGACGCTGGCAAGTTGCACGACTGCTGGCGAAGACCGCCATGACGACAGACACCGATGCTCACACGACAGACACTATGACGATTGCATGTACATGCAGCAGCATCGCCGCGATCGCGAACAGCTCATTAACCAGGAAAGAGCCCTCATCAATGCCGAGCAGGCACGCGAGAATCTCAGAATGCTGCGGGAGATCAGAAGAAAACGCGGGGAACATCATTGAGCGCTACCGCTTTTGTATTCGATAGCAGGAGACAAGTCCGATGAATGAACGATCGCCGGTTTCAGCGAAGGATCGAGTATCCGAGATACTGAGGCGCAACGAACGGGCCATGATGGCCGCCATTCTCAAGACATGCGACGAAGTCGCGTGGGCCACCGCAGATGAACTCAAGTTGGCAGGTGTCGAACCCATCAAGATGAGGGACGGCTATTTCTCTTCGGTCGCACTTCATCAGCTGTTTCTACATCAATGCGGCGCGGACATGGAAACGAGCAAGGGCGGCGATCCGAAACGCGCCGCCCAGTTGCTTCTCGCCGGGAGGAGAATTTCCGCCCATTACTGGGAAGGCATCGATGCGAACGAACAAGCAGGCAGGAGCGATATAGCTATGGACGACGAAGAAAGGCGCGAACTCGCCGAGAGTGCACATAAAGCGGCATCTAGGGGCGTTTTGCGGGCTCTCATCGAACAGGCGAATGCGACCAATCCGGATCTGCGCAACCGCATCACCACCGATATCGAGGCTTTTGTCGCAGAGCTTGCGCCGCAATCGGAGACGGACCGCTATTTTGCCGAACTTGTGCGGGAGAACGTCGAACTGCTGCTGCAATGATTAGCAAGTTGATACCCGTTCAGTCATCTTCGGGGGAATGCTAAGAGCGATATCGCTCATGCAAAAAGTTGCGTAAACTAATGTTTTATATAAATAAATTATAGCTCGATTTAGGATGGTGAATGGTTCGATCCCCATCAAGAGCTTGATGCTCGTCTCGTCGCCATTTAACTATCGGTTTGAAACCGAGGCCTAAGGGACCCTTTGTGCCTCCCTGACACGATCCCAGTCGCAACCGCTCTCGAAGTGTAATGTAAAAGCGATAGGAGCCCACAAAGTGACAGTCACTTTGTGGGCTCCAAACCCACTTTTTGCAGTCAAAGCGTTTTTTGAGTTTCACCTTTGGCGATCGACGATGTCGCGGGAATGCCTTGATATCCCGATATCGATTCAGCGCTCGCCATCCCTGGAGAATTCGAGGTGCCGCCGAGCAAATCGCGGGTAGCCTTCTCAATTCGGTCACCAATCTCTTTGTCGACATTGCGCCAGTAATTGAAGGCACGCACCAAAATTGCCTCACTTACCCCGTCGGCGAGATGCCCTGCGACATTTTTGACGAAGCGTTCACGTTGCGCGTCGTCCATGACCTCGCGTACGAGCGTGCCGGGCTGGCTCCAATCGTCATCATCTTTGCGCAAGGAGTAGGCTGCTCGCACCATGTCGCCATCGGCAAACCATGTTGCCTCTCCTCCTGTTTCCGGTTGTGCGCCAGGGCCGCCGTATGAGTTGGGAGCATAGACCGGATCAAGTGCGTTCACCGTCCGGCCGCGCCCGGCACGGGAATAAGAATGGACTTCCGCTGCCTTAGCCTGATTCACGGGGATTTGCTTATAGTTCACTCCGAGGCGGGCACGGTGTGCGTCGGCATAAGAAAACCCGCGCGCGAGAAGCATCTTGTCAGGGCTCAGTCCAATGCCTGGCACCATGTTGTTGGGTTCAAATGCCAGTTGCTCGATTTGGGTGTCCCAATCCACTGGGTTCGTATCGAGGGTTAGCTTGCCTACCTCGATCAGAGGGTAATCCTCGTGCGGCCATGTCTTGGTGAGGTCGAATGGGTTGATCCGGTATGTCTTTGCATCGTCGAACGGCATCACTTGGAACTTCAACGTCCAACTTGGAAACTCGCCTTTGGCAATGTGGTCGAACAAGTCACGACGGTGATAGTCTCCGTCTTGCCCAGCCATCTTGTCAGCCGCGTCTTGTGTCAGATGCGCGTTACCGTCGCCCAGATCGGTGTGGAAATGCCACTTGACCCAACACTTTTCGTCTGTTTCGTTTATAAGCATATAGGTGTGGCTTCCGTAGCCGTGCATCTCGCGCCAGTTTTTTGGCACGCCGCGATCGCCCATAAGGTACGTGACCTGGTGCGCACTTTCAGGGCTAAGCGTCCAGAAGTCCCACTGCATATCATGGTCGCGCAGTCCGTTGTCGGCCCGGCGCTTTTGGCTGCGGATGAAATGCTGGAACTTCATAGGGTCGCGAATGAAGAAAATCGGCGTATTATTGCCGACCAGGTCGAAATTACCGTCTTCTGTGTAGAACTTGACCGAAAAACCACGTGGGTCTCGCCAAGTGTCGGGGCTACCGCGCTCACCAGCTACGGTGGAGAAGCGAACTGCCGTCTCTACCCTTGCTCCGGGTTGAAGGAATTTCGCTTTGGTGAATCTTCGTATGTCGTTCGTTACTTCAAAATGGCCGAACGCGCCGCTTCCCTTGGCATGGGGTTGCCTTTCAGGGATCCGCTCTCGATTGAAATTCGCCATTTGCTCGATCAGGTAGTGATCGTTCAGTACGATCGGGCCGTTTTTTCCTACCGTGAGTGAGTGCTCGTCACTCTGTACAGGAACACCTGCATCGGTTGTCGTGCGGGGAGCGGATTTTTCGTCTGCCATGGACCTGCCCTCGGAGTGTGTGTTGGGGATAGGTCTACAAAACGGCAGCTTGAGCGCTAGGTTCCATAGCGACTACTGGACGGGATGGCCGCAGCTCCAGACCAGAATTAAAGGACGCGTGATCGTAATGACATCGGCACCGCTATCTGCGTCGAGCCTTTCCTCCCAGTCAATAGCATCCATTTTACGTGAGCTTGTTGCCCGCCCGCTTTTCATGCCGAGAATCCAGGCGCTTCCCATTGCGTGGCAACTTAGCAGATAAGGGCGAGGGAATGACAATGCAGTCGGATCAATAATTCAAGCAGCGCGGTGTTGGCTCTCGTGCTGAAAGAATGCGATTTTCCGTTCGTATGTCGTCGGTTCGAATCCCTTCAAGAACTTTATCTGAAGCACTCCAAGGTTCAATCGAATACTCGCGAACAACCGCAGTCCAGATCGAAAAACATTAGACCTTGCTTGGCAGTTTAGTTTGGGCCTTAACCGCTATCGAGCTACGGCTCATCAAAAGCCGTTGCTCTGACCTTTAGGTCCTTCCCAGCCGGATTCTGCTGGAAAATCAGCCCGCCACCGACCTTCGAGTGCCCAGGAACGAAGTCCAACACGGTTTCGGAGCTTTCCAGAACCAAAGCCCGCTCTCTTAATTCACCTCGAATTTTCACCTGGGACGCAGTTGCACTAGAATCGTTGTGAATTTCGAACAGAACCTGAAACCCATCGCTGCGCTCTTCTGTCCTCACAACGTTTCCATGAAGGTTGGGTGACGTGTCTCGGTCCATCACCCCATCCTTCCCTATCCAGACGATCACGACGAGGACGATGATTCCTGAGACGGCGCCTGTTATCCATTCGATCCAGTGAGGGGCACCGGGCTCAATGTTTTTATCATTGGAGATTTTTGTCATTGCAGCCTCACAGGATCAGGCGAGCGGCCGCCGCGCCGATGGCGCCGGGGAAGCTCAATATCACGATGGTCATCAGGGTTTGAGTGGATCCGATGTCATCGGTTCTGTGAAACGTCCACAGGCAGTAGGCACTAATCAAACCAGCGATCAGATACCCAGGCAATGTGAAACGGACAAAGGCATGCCAACTCGGTGTGCCCTCGGCGAGATCATGGCTGCCCCTAAAAGACAGGGCGTATACAAAACCATGCATCACCACCAACGAGGCGGCGATGATCACGAGGGCGTGCCAAGGCGTCATCTTATATGACAGTAGGATCATTTCTTCCGTGGGCGCGACGTTGAGGTTGAGGAACAGGGCACCGACAGCCATGAGAAACAACTCACCGGCGTAGCTTGTCTCCCCTTCGTGAACAGGGTCGCCATCGTCACCTTCCTCCTCGACACCTTCCTCACCCGACTGCCCACCAAGTTGGCTTCGACCCAGCATCGCACCGATACTCGCGGGAACGGCCTGGAGCGCGATCATCCCGATGATCTCGTGCGCTGACTGGTCGTGCTTGATGACCCCCATCGCGACCAGGATCAATGCGCAGGAAATGATACCAAGAGCATAGGCAATGCTGGCATCCCGGACTGCTTGCCGCCATGTCGACGTCTCTTCGAAACCCACCCTGTCGGCGAGAATGATCAGCAGAGGGATGTTGGCGAGGAGCAGCAAGAGGAGCCGGGTGCGGTCGATGTAGACGCCCAGCTGCCACATCTCCATCGTCATAAGCATCGGCAGCGCGAAAAGGAGGGCTCCCGCGATACCGCGGGCAATCCCTGCGAAAAATTTGCGGGTGTTAAAATCCTCGCGCGTCGTCGCAATATCCATGCCGCTTTTCCTCTAAGCAAAGAATTCCCACCAGACCAAAATAGAGGCAGCGGCATTGGGGTCCAGAGCAAATGGGGGATGAACAGCGCAAAGAGTCGGAGGGAACCTCCAGGCAGCTTGTATGATGCGTATTGGTGGAATGCCTCTCGACGGGCGTAATGAGAAATCTGTCCCACGATCCTTGGACGCCGGCCGTGGCGCCAAACTGGCTCTATAACGGAAAAATCCATCCAGAAAGCCGAAACTGTGATGCAACATCGGTGACCTATTTCCACCCCCGCAGGGACCAACGAGGCCATAGAATCAGCTTTCCCTACCGGCGCGGGTGATAGGGCGTGATCTTGCCGCTGGTGACCGGAATGAAGGCACCCGTCATGTCGCTTCTACGTTCAGAAGCCAAAAGGAAGTAGGCTCCTCCAGCAGGCTGGCCGGTGCGGCCGATTAGGTCTGTTGTCCGATCTTCGCGGCTTTTTCGGCCGGCAGGTGGACGGAATAATGGGTTCCAGATCGGGCCGGAGGCGCCCGGATTCACGCGAATGCCTTTTCAGCAAACATTTCCGCAAGCCCGGCCGAGAGGCAATCTGCGTATGACGATGCCTGGCGATATGGGGATGGGCTTTGGCTCTTCGCGCAACTGTCGAAATCTTTGCCGGAAAGCCGACCTGGCGGGCTCGGGACTTCGATGCATGGAACCAATCACGCAGTCATGCGCTTGCCAGCGTATCGGCTGTGATTGGGAGGGCCCCTGTGTGATCAACGACCTCTGGTACAAGAACGCGATCGTCTATTGCCTCTCTGTTGAAACCTTCATGGACGCCAATGGCGATGGGGTCGGAGATTTCCAGGGTCTTCAGCGCAGGCTGGATTATCTGGCGGGCCTCGGTGTCAACGCAATCTGGCTGATGCCGTTTCAGGCGTCACCGGGCCGCGACGACGGCTATGACATCTCAGACTATTACAATGTCGATCCTCGTTATGGAACACTCGGTGACTTTGTCGAGTTCACTCATGGTGCGAAACAGCGCGGCATCAGGGTCCTGATCGACCTTGTCGTAAACCATACGTCGGATCAGCATCCTTGGTTTAAACAGGCCTGCGCCGACAAGAATTCCCGCTACCGCGACTGGTACGTGTGGTCAAAAAAAAGGCCCGACAATGCCGACGAGGGCATGGTCTTTCCCGGTGTCCAGAAATCGACATGGACGCGGGACGAAAGTTCCGGCGAATATTACTTCCATCGTTTCTACGAATTCCAGCCGGATCTTAACACAGCCAACCCGCATGTGCAGGCCGAACTCCTGAAGATCATGGGGTTCTGGATCCAGCTCGGCGTTTCCGGCTTTCGCATGGACGCGGTGCCGTTTGTCATCGCCGAGAAGGGCGCGGACGTGAAGAGGTCAAAACCACAGTTCGACATGCTGCGCAGTTTCCGCGAGTTTCTGCAATGGCGCATGGGCGACAGCGTCATTCTTGCCGAAGCCAATGTGGTGCCGAAAGAGAATCTTCAGTATTTCGGTGAGGACGGCGACCGGATGCAGATGATGTTCAACTTTCATGTCAATCAGGCGCTGTTTTATGCGCTCGCCAGCGCCGACACACGTCCTCTGGCCAAGGCAATGCACGAAACCCAGGAACGACCGCAGACTGGGCAGTGGGGTATCTTCCTGCGCAATCACGATGAGCTTGACCTTGGCCGACTGACGGAAAAACAGCGACAGACGGTATTTTCGGCTTTCGGCCCGGATAAGAACATGCAGCTTTACGACCGCGGTATTCGCCGCCGTCTGGCACCAATGGCGGCGACATCCGCCGTCTAAAACTGGCATATAGCCTCATGTACTCGCTGCCCGGTACCCCGGTACTCCGCTACGGCGACGAAATCGGCATGGGCGATGATCTTGATCTGCCGGAGCGCAACTGCGCGCGCACACCTATGCAATGGTCAAACGAACCGAATGGCGGCTTCACGAAAAGCGACAGCCCGGTCCTGCCGGTAATATCGGAAGGGCCTTACGGCTACGATCACCTGAATGTTGCCTTTCAAAGGCGTGATCCCGAGTCCATGCTCAACTGGACAGAACGGATGATCCGTATGCGCAAGGAAGCGCCGGAGATTGGCTGGGGGACATTCAGCGTTCTCGGTTGTGGTGATGCGGGCGTGCTTGCCATGCGATACGACTGGCGCAACAACGCCGTCATCACCATTCATAATTTTCATGATCGACCGATGCAAATCGAGTTCGCAGCCGGCGAAGGTGGCGACCTGCTCATCGATATCTCCGACGGCAGCGATAGCCGTACCGACGGGAAGGGGCGACATCATATGGTCATCGAGCCCTACGGCTATCGCTGGTATCGTGCGGGTGGTCTCGACTACCTGCTGAAGCGCAGCGATGTTTGAATCATCTGAGCTTCTTTTCTATTAGGTCTGCAGCACGGCGAAGGCCTCGTAAGGCTTGAGTTCAAGCCGCGGTGCTCCAAGCTCGCGTGGTTCGTAGTTATGGCTCAGGCATACGCCTATGATACGAATGTCGGCGGGTATTTCGATCGATTGCGGTTGTGGTTTGAAATTGGCGATCACAACAAGGCAGGACGTCCCCAGCGTTCTTGAGTAAACGAAGACATTCGGGTCATCGTCAAGCCAGGATTCAAACTTGCCGTAGACGATGACCGGGTGGGTTTTACGCAAGGCAATGAGCCGTCGGTAATGATGCCAGATTGAACTCGTGTCGGCGACCGAGTCGGCGGCATTGATGGATTTGTAGTTTTCGTTGACTTCAATCCATGGAATTCCGCTCGAAAATCCTCCTGCGGCCTCATTGCTCCACTGCATGGGCGTACGGGCATTGTCGCGGCTGCTTTCGTTCGCGCCCTTGAGAAAATCGTCTGCCAGCCGGCCGGCATCGAGGTGCAGCTTGTGCATGTTGAGTGTCTCGATATCGCGATATTGTTCTATCGTCGTGAACGGCACATTGGTCATGCCGATCTCTTCGCCTTGATAGACAAAGGGCGTTCCCTTGAGGAGATGCAGCACAGTTGCCAGCATCTTGGCCGATTCCACCCTATACCCCGCAGCATCACCGTAACGGGACACCGCCCTTGGCAGATCATGGTTGCCCCAGAAAAGGGAATTCCAGCCATCCGTCTCCAGTGCACGCTGCCATTTGCCCAGGACCGTCTTGAGAGCGACAAGATCCAGCGGTTTTGGCCGCCACTTTCCGTAAAGCACGTCCCATTGCAGCGTGACATGCTCGAACTGAAATACCATGGACAGTTCGGCCCGGTCCCGGCTCGAATAGAGCATGGCCGTTTGCGGGGTCGCGCTCCACGTCTCGCCCACGGTCAGCAGATCGCGGTGGCCATAAGTCGCCGCATTCATTTCCTGAAGATAGGTATGGAGCTGCGGACCGTCGGTGACGATTTTTTGGTCGGCGTCCTTCCCGATATAATCGATGACGTCCATGCGGAAACCGGCAATACCACGGTCAATCCACCAGTTCATCATGCTGTAGATTTCAGCGCGAACCCTCGGGTTTTCCCAATTGAGATCCGGCTGACGACGGGAAAACAGATGCAGATAGTATTCGCCACTTGCTTCATCGAATGTCCACGCGGGGCCGCCGAAAGATGACTGCAGATCGTTCGGTGGGCCGCCATCCGTTAGCGGTTTGCGCCAGATGTAGAAATCTCGATATGGATTGTCTTGCACGCCCGTCCTCGATTGAACGAACCAGGGATGCTCATCGGATGTGTGGTTGACGACGAGGTCGAGAATGATCCCGATCCCACGGGCCTTTGCCTCAGCAACGAGGCGATCGAAATCGTCGAGGGTGCCGAATTCCTCCGCAATGGCGCGGTAATCGGAAATATCATAGCCGTTATCATCCATCGGCGAACGATAGATAGGAGATAGCCAGATCACGTCGATGCCAAGGTTTTTGAGATAGTCCAGCCGGGAAATGATGCCGGCGATGTCTCCGATGCCGTCACCATCCGAATCGCTGAAGCTGCGAGGGTAAATCTGGTAGGCCGTTGCTGTGTGCCACCATTCTTTCAGTGGCAATCCAGGTTCTGTTAAGGCTGTAATCTGGTCCACGCATCGGCTCCCGTCCTGACGACATATCGATGGGAAACACCGTCCCAATGCAGATGTTCCGCCATCGCGACACGGTGGTGGAGGGCGGCGCGCTCAAGCCCCATGTGTCGCTTGAAATGCGCAATGCTGAGCTATGCGGACAGTCTGTACCTCAACCGGATTTTTTCCCGATTTCTTCGTCGCGGTTCATCGAGCCCCGGTGCTCGGCAGCATCACGCTCCCACCCGAAAACACTGCGGCCACCCCGGTCGTGCGACTGCGCGAACTCCCCGGCAACGATCTCCTTCAGATCTGGCCCGGTGACATACCGCTCCATCTGCCGTGCTTGGGCGTCGAGCCTTTGCAAGGCTTGCAATTCCTCCTCGCGTCCCAGACGAGCCTTTCCGACCGCCGATTTCATAACGCGGATCGTCTCGTCATAGACTTTTAGCGGAACCGGGAAGGGATGACGATCCTTGCCACCATGGGCCAGTGAGTAGCGAGCCGGATCGGAAAAGCGGCACGGTGTTCCATGCACCACTTCCGAGACCATCGCTAACGCGCGAACCGTTCGCGCACCGACGCCCGGTGTCAAGATAAGTTCCTCGAAATCCTTTGGTCCACGGTCGGCCGCCGCTGCCATCGCGCCGTGAAGACGCCGCATGTTTATATCGGACTGCCGCACATCGTGATGATCCGGCATGATCAGATGTGGAAGCGACGGTTGCTCTGCCGGTCCCCGTGGCGATGTCGGCGGCTCCAGCGCCGAGAACTCACGTAGGATGCGATCGGGACCCAATGTCGCGAGCAAATCGAGTTGGCCCAAACGCGACGGTGCTGCCCTGTGGTCGGCCAGATTGACGATATTGCCTTGCTGCCTGCCCTCGATTGCGGAATGCGGATTATCGATGAAGCTGGTCATTCCCTCCGACAGCCAGTGATAACGACGTGCTTGCCGCCTGTCGCCATTCATTCCTTGCTGAACGACCACCCATTTTCCCGTATCGGTGACGATGAAACCGTGAAGGTAGAGGTCAAACCCGTCCTGGACGGCTGCACTATCGACTTTTGCCACGAGGCGGCTGGCACTGACCAGCCCCTGGCCGTCAAGACCAGCGCGCTCCGCAATAGCGACAAGTTCGTCTGGCGTCCTTCGTGAATGCTGTCCCCGACCGCCACAGACATGGATACCAAGTTCGTTTGCCATGGGGTTGAGGCCGCGCTTCAGAGCGCCGAGGACACTGGTCGTAATGCCGGAAGAGTGCCAGTCCATCCCCATGACACTTCCGAACGATTGGAACCAGAAGGGATGGGCCAGACGCCGCAGGAGTTCGTCGCGGCCATAATGGATGACGATGGCTTCCGATATGACGGCGCCCAGCCGCGTCATCCGTTCGCCAAGCCAGCGCGGCACGCGCCCGCCGTGAAGTGGAAGATCGGCACTGCCCGCTCGTTTGACCATGTCGCGCTTATAAGGCGAGAAGAACGTTTCTGACAGGAAAATCGGTGAGATCGCCTGGTTCCATCATGTCGGTAAGGGCTTACCCTGCCACAGATCCGTGACGCCCCCTGTTTTGCCCAAAACCGGATCGCTCGATGGTGCCGGCAGCGACAATATTGTTTTCAAATGCTCCGGCGAGGCAAAAGTTGTCAGGAGATCGGCTTCCTGACCCGGCGGGTAGGCGCCAATGACCTGAAAGTCGCCAGAGCAGCTAAGGTTCATATGGCCGGTGCCGGCCGGTAGGAGAAGGCAATCTCCTTCTTCGACTGTGATGGCCGCGCCGTCCGGTCCGCCGATCAGCAAGCTCGCATTGCCCTTTTGAATACCCAAAACTTCATGCGCGGTGGAATGATAGTGTTGGTAATCGAAGACGCCATTGGTCCACAGGCGGCCCCATCCGTTAGAACGAAAGAGTGTTTCAAAAGTCATACCGTGCAAGGGCGCAGCTTTGTAAACGAGGACGGGAAAGCGCTGATTGTTCGGCACGAAGCTGCTTTCGCGAAAAGACAGCGTCTGAACCGTCATTTCGAACCCTCTGCGCCGTCTGCCTCGGTCACTGAAGGAAGAAACGTTTCCACATCCCGCTTCTTTTCCTCCGGCAGGGTCGCGATATGGTCGTCCCAGAACCGCGCAGCTTCCGGTGGATCTCCGTCCCATTCGCGCGAAGACCCGAGATTGTCGTCGATCACCGCAATTCTGCGGCCACCAAGGGTCCGATAGTCATCCGCGAGGCGTTTTGATGTATTCTCCATCTGGTTCTCCTTTCATGAGCGTCCGTGATGAAACCGAGCGTCCGCCAATCTTGTTCCAACGGTGGTTGTACAGGTCGTTTCCAGGCGAGCGCCCTCCTAATGAGCAAAACGAAAGCGGTCCCCAGTTGCACTTGGAAACTAGGCCTTGCGCTGCTTGGTGCGCCAAATTCACGCGGATATGCGTGCGGCCATAATGGATGGAGGCCGCCAAGTTCTGATTTGGCGACCACCATCCCAAGACGAGCTCGCGGCCACCGATATGGATGAAGTCGGATCAGAGCTTGGCCGTCGGGTAGGTGGGCTCTGCTTCCTTGCGGGCCAGAAGATCGCGAATTTCCGTCAGGAGGCGAACGTCTGCCGGCGGCGGTGCTGGCGGTGTTTCGCCGGTCTTCTCGTGATGTTCGACCTGATGGCGCAGGAAGTTCACACCCTTGACCATCAGAAAGATGATCCAGGCAAGGATCATGAAGTTGATGAGCACGGTTATGAAATTGCCGTAAGCCAATACTGCGCCCTGTTCCCTGGCTGCAACAAGTGTCGGCGCGTTGACGGCGGAAGACAGCGGGAAAAAGTAATTCGAGAAGTCGAAGCCGCCGAACAGCGCTCCGACGACCGGCATGATGATATCATCGGTCAGCGATTTGACGATGCCGCCAAAGGCGCTGCCGATGATCACACCGATAGCGAGGTCCATGACGTTGCCGCGCGCGATGAATGCCTTGAACTCGTTGATAACGCTCATTTTCAGCCTTTCGCTTAGAGGATGAAGGCTGAACGGCGAAGCCGTTGGAGATGTTCCGACTCAAGCACCGCTTAGCCAAGGGATCTTCGCCGGAAAGACTGGTTGTGGGGCGCTCCGGCCGCCGGCTGAAGCGCCCCTTGTGTTTTTGCATTACTGGGGCGGCTGCCCGTTCGAAGCTGAAACACCACCATCGACCGGCAGGTTCACGCCGGTTACGAAACACGCATCCTCGCTGGCGAGAAAGGCAATGACGGAGGCGACGTGTTCCGGCTGTCCGGGCCCTCTCAGCGCGAAGCGTTCGTTGAATTTCTCGAGCAGTTTTTCGTCGCTCATCATGTCTTCTGTCATCTCGGTGCGGGTGAGACTTGGGCAAACAGCGTTGACGCGCACGCCTTCCTTGCCGTGATCCATCGCCATCGCGCGGGTGAGGTTGACCACACCGCCCTTGGCGGCGTTATAGGCGGCCATCGACCAGTCGCCACCCGTGCCGGACACCGATGCGGTGTTGACGATGGAGCCGCCGACATATTTCAGGTGGGGCAGGGCGGCCCGGCTCATGAAAAAAACGCCATCAAGATCAGTTGCCATGACCTTGCGCCAAGCATCGGTCGAGAGCTCATCGACCTTGCCCTGCGCATGGACACCTGCATTGTTGACTAGCGTGTCGAGCCTACCGAAACGGTCAGTCGTTTCCTTGAAGATCTTTTCCGCATCGCTTTCGATGGAAACGTCCGCTTCGACGATCAATACGCGGTCCTGCTGAAATCCGCTGGCGGCTTTTTCGAGCTTTGATTTTTCCCGGCCGACGAATACGACGCGAGCGCCTTCATCAAGGAACCGCAATGCGGTGGCTTTGCCGATGCCGGAGCCGGCGCCCGTAACGATAACAACCTGGTTTTCAAATCTCTACATGGAATGTCTCCGCATTGAATGATCCTCCGAATGGCAACGGGGTGACGGCTAGAGTGTTCCCACCTGAAGGGCTGTGCTGCTACGACTGACATCACGTTCGAGTGCGCAGGGAACCGGGACGTCGCGGGCCAGTTCTTCGATGGCCTCAAGGAGGAATTTTCAATGATCGACAAAGAACAACAGCAACGCGAACGTGCCTATAAAATCTGGGAGGACGAGGGCCGTCCGGACGGTGCACATGCCGATCACTGGCAGCGCGCAGAACGCCCCGATGATCTGGCCGACCAGGAGAGCGACGATGTCACGAAGGTCAATCAACGGGCTGACGACGAGTTTGCAAATGACAAGGACGAGCCGGATAATGGCGCAGACATCCGTCCGCCATCGACTGTCGCGCCGGATTAAACCTGCTGACCTGCGGGCTCAGCCCGCACATCTCAAGCGGTGGTCGGCGGCGATTGAATAGACGCGTTCCAGCGCATCACGGTCGCTGACGCGGTCGTCCGACATGGCCATTATCGATGCCCGGCAGATTCTCTTGTCCGAAGAGCTATCGCATCGGCTGGTGACGAAATCATAGAGTTCATGATCGCACAGTCCGTCGATCAGTCCGCGGACGAGTGTGTCGTAGACGCTGGTCAGTTTCCGGCCCATATCGTTTTCCGCCATTACCACGGGTTGGACTTGTGAAGAAAACGGAAGCGACGGCAAATAGTTTCATGGCTGGACCGTGGATGTGACAAGGATCGTCTGCACGAGGCGTTGATCAGCGCCTTCGCGAAAAGAAATTCGAGACGGTAACGTCGATGAGTTCGTCGCCTCGCCCGTTCATCACGGCTTTCGCTGCCCACAGGCTCATGCCCATGACCTGAGCAGCCTCGATCTTCGGCGGGATGGATAGCTCTTGCGGGTTTGTGACGACGTCCAAAAGGGCCGGGCCGGGGTGCCGCAGGATGGCTTCGATGCTGCGCTCGAGCTCGATCGGGTCCTCAACGCGGATGCCGTGAATGCCTGCCGCGCGTGCAACCGCAGCAAAATCCGGGTTCTTGAGATCCGTGCCTGTCTCCAGATAACCGGCGGCCTTCATTTCCATCGCGACAAAACCCAGCGATGAATTGTTGAAGACGATCACCTTTATTGGAAGACCCTGTTGCGCCAACGTGAGAAAATCGCCCATCAGCATGGTGAAGCCGCCATCCCCTGACAAGCTGATCACCTGACGCTCCGGGAAAGCGGCCTGCGCGCCGATCGCCTGAGGCAATGCATTGGCCATCGAGCCGTGGACCAGAGAACCGATCATCCGGCGCCTGCCGTTCATCGTCAGATATCGCGCTGCCCATACGGTTGGTGTGCCGACATCGAAGGTGAAAACTGCATCATCGTCCGCCTGCTCGCTCAAGAGACGTGCGACATGCTGGGGATGGATCGGGCCGCCTTCCTTGCCGTGGGCGAGGTCATCGAGACCCTGCCTTGCCTTTTCATAAGCGGCAAGGCAGCGATCAAGGTGCTTGGTTTCAGTCTTGTCTTCGAGATGTCGCAGAACCGCGCGAAGGGTGGATTTCACATCGCCGACGATCGCAAGATCGAGCGGCGTCCTGCGTCCGAGATTTTCGGGTCGAATGTCGATCTGTATGACCTTGGCGTCGGTCGGATAAAATTGCCGATAGGGAAAGTCCGTGCCGAGCATGACCAGCGTATCGCATTCGAGCATCGCCTTGTATCCAGACGAAAAACCGATCAATCCGGTCATTCCGACGTCATAGGGATTGTCCCATTCCACATGCTCCTTGCCACCGAGCGCATGGACAATAGGCGCCTTCAGCCGTCCGGCAAACTCGACAAGCGCGTCATGGGCACCCGCGCAGCCGCGACCGCAAAGAAGTGTGACTTTAGAACTTGTATTCAGAAGCTCGGCAAGTTGGGCGATCTCCTCGTCGGGCGGGACGACGTTTGGTTTGCGCAGGCGAAGTGAGCCGCTCGTGGAGATTTTGGCCGAATAGTGGCTGAGCGCCACGTCGCCCGGAATGACGATGACCGCAACGCCACCTTTGCCGATGGCGGTGCGGATCGCCGCTTCCAACACGCCCGGAAGCTGTTCCGGTTGTGTCACCAGTTCGCAGAAATGGCTGCATTCGCGGAAAAGCTGATCAGGATGCGTTTCCTGAAAATAGCCCCTGCCAATCTCGGACGAGGGTATCTGTGCCGCGATTGCCAGGACCGGCACCCCGGATCGGTGACAATCGAACAGGCCGTTGATGAGGTGGAGATTGCCAGGACCGCAACTGCCGGCACATACGGCAAGTTTTCCGGTGAGATGGGCTTCGGCGCCTGCAGCAAAGGCGGCCGTTTCTTCATGACGCGTATGGACCCATTCGATATCGCCGCGCTTTCGCAAGGACTCCGTCAGACCGTTGAGGCTGTCGCCGACCACGCCGTATATCCGTTCGACGCCTGCGGAATGGAGAACTTCGGTCAGGACATCGGCGACTTTGGACTTCATCGGATCTTCCTTCATCTGCGTCTGTGAGTTCGTATCAGGAGGACTTAGGTGACTGGAGTGCTTTTCCAAGCCGAGGCGGTGCCACTCGTTTCACCAGAGCAGGCGTTCGAACTCGCCAGAGCCGACACAGACGAGGTTCCCGCGACCCTATCAGGACCGCTTGGAAAACCAGTATGCATAGAGCGTACCTTCGTCTGGGTATCATGGCGATCCCTGGCGTGTGTCGGGTTATCGCGGCAGGCTGACTTGCGGCAACAGTAGCGGGGCAGTCACAGGTGCCGCTGCCAGTGGGGCACGGGCGGTCTGATCGACGCGGTGGTTGAGTCAGGGAGGTCGGAAGAGGATGCACAAGTCTGTGCAGAAGGCATCCGCCGGGGTGGTGCCGTCGTTGCTGCAAAGGTCGACAATGACACCCTTACGGGAGCGGAAAGTGTTCTTGCCGGAACCCGTGCTGTCGATTTCACTGAACGTCGCCGCGACGACAACATGGCCGGATGGTCGAGATTCGATGAAGCTGCCGATCGCCACAGGGCTGAACAGACTGACGCCTAACGCGGCCGCTATTGTCCGCATGCACGCGTCTAACATTCATCTTGCAAAGCGCGATGGCCAACCTGGCGTAGGGCGGCCATTTTCATACTTCAGATCAGAAACCTGCAGATCCGGACCGTCACGATGGTTTTGTTGAGTGCGCGTTTTTCGGCGGCGCCAACGTGGTGAGTGTGTTGCACGCACTGATGCGCCTATGCCAGAGGCCGGCGCAGCGCCTCACAAACTTTGCTTACTCACGTGAGTATTTGGCCTTCAATTGAAATCGCCAAGGCTGCCCGCTTGCCAGATGACGACAGGCTCGCCCTCTTCGCCCACGACAGGCTTTGCCTCGCGTTTCCATGCCACCGCGCCGGCATGGCTTTCGGCCAGCCGTCGCGCTTGGGCAATTGCCGTTTCATCGTCTGGAGCCTGTCTCGGCTCGAACGCAGGCACAGCCTGCCCTGTGCGATCGAGATCAAAGGCGACAACGAACAGTGATTTGTAGGCACCAGGCATCGATAACTCCTTACACTCCTGGGACTGAACCTTCATCACGGTCAGGCCCAAATGAAACCTGGCTTTGGCTGCAGATTTGTCTTAGTGCAGATCGCAGGCCTTCCTCGTATGTGGGGTGGTAGAAGGGCTTGTCGAGCAATTGCATGGCCGTCAACCCATCTTCGATGGCCCAGGCGACCAGATGCGCGAGATGCTCGCCTTGCGGTGCTGCCATTGCGGCGCCTGTAAGCTTGCCCGTCTCGTCGGCATAGATCCTGATCATTCCTGCATTCTTCGCCTCCACCTTTGCACGGCCCTGATCAGAAAAATCGGCAACGCCGACTATAGTATCCTCGCTCGCCGGCGCGCCGATGGAAGCACTCGGGGGATCGGTGAACGTGATCGCCAGGGGCGTCGATCGTTTCGACGGGCGGATATCGGGATGGCGGGCCGCGTTGTTGCCGGCGATCGCGCCTTCTGCCGAGGCTTCATGCAGGACCGGTACGTCGGCATCGCAGTCGCCGGCGAGAAAGATCGACGATTGCCCGCATTGCATGGTCCGGCGGTCGAAGGCAGGCGTACCGTGTTCGTCAAGGTCAAGACCGGCACTGGCAAGGTTGAGATCTTGCAGGTTTGGCAGTCTGCCGGCGGCGACAAGAACGTGCGTGAAGCGTTTTTTGCCGTCGGATTCGCCCGACCACGCGAGTTCGATTGTCTGCCCGGTTTGCGAGGCGCGCACCTTCACTCCCAGATGGATGGCGAATTCGCGTTCGAGCAAGCCGCGCAGCGTCCTTGCAATGTCCTCATCCTTCAACGCCGCAACGGCGTCCCCTTCATCGAAAACAATAACCTCGACGCCAAGGCGGGAAAATGCCTGCGCGAGTTCAAGCCCGAGTGGTCCCGCGCCGATCACCGCCAGCGATGATGGGAGATCGTCAAGTTCGAACACCGTTTCGTTGGTCAGGATGTTGTTCATGCCGTCAAAGGTTTCCGGAATACTGGGGCTTGATCCAGTGGCGATGACGACCGATCTGGCGTGAACAATTTTGCCGGCAACCTCCAGACGGTCGCGGTTGATGAACTTCGCCTTGCCCTTCAGTTTTGCACCGTCAGGCAGGTCTTCGATGGATTCGCGGGCCGAAGACACGAATTCGTCACGCAGGGTGCGGACGCGGTTCATGACTGCCTTGCCGTCGATGGTCACCTTGTCCGCATGGATTCCGAACTGTGGCGCACCGTGGATACCATGCGCGACATTTGCCGCGGCGATCAGAAGTTTTGAGGGCATGCAGCCGACCGATGCGCAAGTCGTTCCGGCAAACCGGTCATCGATTAGAAGGGTCCTTGCGCCGGCGCGCCGGGCGCTACGTTCCGCCGCCAGCCCGGCGGTGCCCGCTCCAATCACGGCTACGTCGCATTCGATGTCGATTTTACGGTTTGGGTCTGATGGCATTCCGGCTTGTCCTTGATCACATGCAAGCCTTTGGAACAGTTGCGTCGGCAACTTCGTTCCGTTCATAGATCAACAAAAGCGAGGACCCGATGACCAAATCTGCAAGTAAGCACGCGCCGGTTGAAGAAAGGGATGCCGAGGCTGCCGAAAAGGCGCACGGAGACAAGAGCGCTTGGGAAAAAGTGCCAGCCGGTGAAGAAACCGAAGGCGCAACAAATGCTCTGGAAACGCCCGTCGCCCCGCCCGACATGGCAAAGGATCGCCGAGGGACGAAGGAATAAAACATTCTGCCCGATCGCAGCGCGAACCGGACCATGAACATCTCGAATGCGCAGCGTCAGGCTGGACAGGATTTCAGTCTTGAGGAGACGCCGGAAGAAAGGCTCTTGGATGCGGGGAGGAGGATTGCCGCGGCGAATTCTTTAGGTCGACCGCGGCGGCGTTTGTCACAATGTCGCAAGCGCCCTGTTGTCGATCTTTCCAGCGTAGTTCCTGCGCATCTCGACTTTCTGTACGAGCGCGGTGATGACGTCGACGGAAAGATCCACGCCCTGCAGTTGTGCAATATCCTGCAGTCCGCCCGGACTGAACACGTTGATCTCGAGGATCTTGTCGCCAACGATGTCCAGCCCGACCAGGAACATGCCGTCGCCAATCGGCTTGGGTCCCACCATTTCCGCGACCTCGAGAATTTCCGCAGTAATGTCGGCCGGAGCTGCTGTCCCCGCAACGTGCATGTTTGAACGAGCTTCACCCTTTGCCGGCACACGACGCAGCGCCGCATAGACGCTGTCCCTTTGTAGCGGGCGACCGTTCATCAGAAACAGCCTTATGTCGCCTGCCGTCGCATCGGGATGGTAGCCTCGGCAATCAGATACGCTGGTCATACTCCGCGATCGAGCCCTATCCATCAGGCGTAAGCATATTCGCCGCCTTTGGTGAGCGCCATCCGGTAGGCCGGACGAGAATGGATCCTGTCGAGCCAGGCCATCGTCGCGGGCTTTGATGCGTCAAGTCCGGCGCGACCTTTCGCCACTTCAACCGGAAAGCTCATCATGATGTCGGCGGCCGTGATTACGTCTCCTGCAAACCAGGGTCGATCGCACAGTTCCTGCTCGATGTAATCAAGATGGCGATCGATCATCGGCTGGATGCGTTTGGCGCCCTTTTTTCCCAGTAATGGCACTCGGCTGACGGCGAGTTTTGCAAGCATCATCGGCATAACCGAACCCTCCGCATAATGGAGAAACTGGCGATAGCGAAGTAGTCCAATGGCGTCATTGGGGGGGCCGAGCCGTCCACCGGCCTTTTCCACCAGATATTCGCAAATTGCCCCGGTTTCCACCAAAGTGACGGGCGAGGTTGAATTCCGGTCTTCCAGTATCGGCGCCTTGCCGAGAGGATGGATCGACCGCAACTCTGGTGGAGCGAGCATGGTTTGGGGATCGCGCTTGTAGAAGCGGATCTCATAGGGAAATCCCAATTCCTCCAGCATCCAGATGATACGCTGCGAACGGCTGTTATTGAGATGGTGCAGGATAAACATGGTCACTCCCTACGAGGTACGATACCTCGACACTATTGCGTGCTCTTCCAATGCATGGTGGTCGACCCTGATGTCGAAGGTTATTCAACGATATCGACCATCACACCCGGCTTCACCATGCCTGCCAGTTCCTCCACATCCCAGTTCGTCAGCCGAATACATCCGTGTGATCCAGCCTTGTCGATGAGCGTCGGCTCCGGAGTGCCATGAATTCCGTAAGTGGGCTCGGAAAGATCGATCCAGACGGTCCCGACGGGATTGTTCGGGCCGCTTGGCAGCTTCAGAACCTTCTTGTTGCCGCCCTGCTGAAAATTGATTTTTGGGTTGTAGGTGTAATCCGGCATGCGTGCCACACCTTCCACCTTGTGGGATCCGGAAGGTGTAGGATTATCGTCACTGCCGATGGTTGCCGGATAGATTGTCAGGATTTTTCCGTCCTCGGCGTAAGCGACCACTTGCCCTGTGCGCCGATGTGCCTCGATGCGCGTGACGATGCCTGTTTTTGGCTTGTTGGGTGCTGTGACGACGATTGTTTCACCTGCGACGAACCTGGATGTCGGGTTCAGAGTCTTCAACAATCTGGGATCCATGTGAAAGCGCTCCGATAAACGCTCGGCAACGCTCGTGAAGCCCAGATGCTCCATGGATGCCTGATCCGCATAGTCCTGCGGGATGGCATCCACCAGACCTTGCGTGTCTTCACTCGAGATCTGATAGTTTCCGACAACCGGGCTACCGTCCTCCAGCTGCCCGAAAACGCCATCATCCAACTTGCCATCGATCGGCAGGCCGCTCATGGCTTCGAATGCGGCAATCGCCTTGCTGACATTCGCACCATACTTCCCGTCAATCACGCCAGGGGATGCTCCGGCGCGATCAAGAAGTACCTGCAGGCGGATCATGGCCGGGTCTGGCAGTTCCGGCGGCTGGGCAGGCCTGTCAGCAGGAATTTCGACAATGGGCGTGGCATTGATTGTTTCGATCGACAGCGTCTGTGCGGCGGCAGCGCTGGAAAGAGCAGCAGTTATGGTGAGGGTGAAGATGATCAGATTTTTCATGGAAGCTCAATTCCTTGGCCGCGATGCGGTTCCGCCGGTCAGATTATTTCGCGGATAATCTGCGATGGTTTTGAGGCAAAGGAACCTATGCGAGTGCCTTGGAATTATCGTGTCACATCAAAGGGAGCTGCAATGCCGAGATACTTCTTCAACTATCGGACCAATAGCATTTTGGAAAAGGATCCGGATGGAACGGAACTGCCCTCAGATGAAGCTGCGCTGGACGAGGCACGGCTCGCAGCCCGAGAGCTTTTGGCTTCCAAGGTTCGTCAAGGCGAATGGGTGGATGGGGATGCGTTCGAGGTGACCTTGGCAGACGGTACCGTGGTCCATACTCTGCCATTGCGTTCAGTCCATAAACTCGATCATGACATCGGCCGGGATTCTTGAGCGGAGCGCGTGCCGCTCGGGCACTTCGATGGGGCAGGCGTCAGCTTACACCGCAGCGATGCTCGGAAATGAAGCGATCAAAGGGAAAGACGCTAACGCACCTGCGGAGAATGCGGGCCGCCGGGAAGGACGCGTGCTCAGATCAAGCGCCGCATGACGAAGATGTCGAGCGTTCCCGGATAGCCACTGAACCGTCTGCGAAGGTCGAAGCGGCCTACAGCGCGGCAAACACCTTCTGGAGTTGCTCTAGGGGGACGGGTTTTGTCAGGTGGAAATCAAACCCGGCCTCCGTCGCCAGCTCCTTGTCCCGATCCTGACCCCAGCCGGTCTGTGCGATGATCGGTGTATGTTCGAACTCGGGCTCGCCGCGAAAGGCCTTGCAGACCTCGTAACCATTCATCCCCGGCAGACCGATATCGAGCAGAATGACATCCGGACGGTAGTGCCGCGCGGCGTCCAGAGCCTCACGGCCATCATGGACTGCTTCGAACTCGTGGCCGATGTCTTCCAGCATCATGCCCAGCGTGTCGGCGATAATCGGATTGTCATCGACCACAAGCACTTTAAGCGAACGGAAGGATGCCATTTCCTGGTTCTGCTGTATGGCGACCTCCGGCTGTTCTGGCGCAGCCGCCATAGGAACCCTGATCGTAAACCGGCTCCCCTTGCCGGGTCCGGCGCTGTAGGCGTCAACCGAACCGCCGTGCATTTCGACAAGTTGCCGGACCAGTGCGAGACCGATACCCAATCCGCCCTGCGATCGCTGCAAGTGATCATCGATCTGCGTGAAAAGATGGAAGACCTTTGATTGCATGTCTGACGGAATGCCGACGCCGTTGTCAGTGACCCGAATAGCCACTTGCTGTCCGTCATGGGTCACATGGAGATCGATCAGTCCATCTTCGGGCGTGTATTTGGCCGCATTGTTCAATAGGTTCGAGATCGCTTGCGACAGTCGCACCTGATCACCGTCCACCCACACGACATCGCTTGGCATCGCGATTGTCAGCTTGTGACCGGCACCGTCAATCATGGGTCGGCTGGATTCCACGGCCGTCCTGATGATTTCATCCATGCGCACCGTGTTTTTCCGAAGTTCGATTTTGCCCTGGCTGACACGCGATACATCGAGAAGGTCATCGATAAGTCTGACCAGATGGACTAGCTGCCGATCCATCATGTTGCGGATCTCGGCGGCATTCGCGCCACCGGGATTGCGTTGCAGAATGTCGAGTCCATTCCGCAGCGGCGCCAGCGGGTTGCGCAATTCGTGCGCCAGCGTGGCCAGAAACTCGTCCTTGCGACGATCGGCATCCTTCAGCGCCTCGGCTTGCTGTTGCAACTCGTCACGCTGTGCTGCGATCTGCTGGCGCTGGCGATAAAGTTCGAAGAAAACCTCCGCCTTGCTGCGCAGGACATCCGGCTCGATCGGCTTTTGAATGAAGTCGACGGCGCCCGCCTCGTAGCCCTGAAACCGCCACCGGCTATCGGTCGTATTCCCAGCAGTGACGAAAATGATCGGCACCCGACGCGTGCGTTCATTTCCACGCATCAGTTCGGCCAGTTCGAAGCCATTTAGACCGGGCATCTGAACGTCGATCAGGGCAAGCGCCACGTCATGTTCCAGGAGAAGCTCCAGCGCCTGATCGCCGGAGCGGGCCTTGAGCAAGTTGAGACCGTCACGACGAAGCAGGGCTTCGAGAGAGATCAGGTTCTCCTCGAGATCGTCTACCAAAAGAAACGAAACCTGGCCCATATCAGCCGATCCTCCTCAAATATCCAGATATGCCGTCGAGCGACAGGACTGTCGCGTCGGGGCACGAAGCCAGGCCTGCCTCGGGCATTGCAGCGGCAAATGCAGTCTGTGGATCCTGGATGATGACATGGCCGCCAGCCCTCGAGATGGCAAAAACGCCTCTTGCGCCATCGTGATTTGCGCCCGTCAGAAGCACGGCCACGACCGCAGCTCCGTAGACGTCTGCGGCGCTTTCGAACAGCACATCGATGGAGGGTCTGGAGAACAGGACCGGCTCTTCGTTGGTCAGGCCCAAGGTTCCTTGGTCTTCGACGAGAAGATGGTAATCCGGTGGCGCGAAGTACGCCGTCGCCGGCCGGATCGGCTCCTTGTCCTCAACCTCTATGACCTCGATGCTGGATTTGGCGCGAAACAGCTCCGCCAGCACACTGCGCTTGTCGGGCGGGATATGCACGACGACCATGATGGGGAGGCGAAAATCCCCCGACAGCGTCGGCAGGATGCTTGTCAGAGCTTCCAGCGCGCCGGCAGACGCTCCAATCACGACCGCTTTTGGATCGGTGCGTATCATTTTCCGATCCTCTGATATATTTTTTCCTGGCGAACAAATTCGCTGAAGTCGTCTGCATGTGCCGAAAAACGAAGGCTTTCCTTGGCGCCGATGCCCAGAAAGCCCTTACGCGCAAGTGAATCGCGAAACAGACCGACCGCGCGATCCTGCAGCGCCTTGTCGAAATAGATCATGACGTTGCGGCACGAGATCAGGTTCATTTCACCAAAGACCGCGTCTGTCACAAGACTATGATCGGAAAACACCACGCGGTCGCGCAATGTCCGATCAAACGACACCCGCCCATAACCGGCGCTGTAATAGTCGGACAGGGAAGACCTGCCTCCGGATTTGCGGTGGTTTTCGGTAAACAGCTGTATGCGATCGACATCGTAGACGCCGGCTCCGGCGATCTGCAATGCATCCTGATTGATATCGGTGGCGTAAAAGATCGTCCGATCTTCCAGTCCTTCCTCCCGAAACAGGATGACCAGTGAATAGAGTTCCTCGCCGCCGCTGCAGCCGGCAATCCAGATCTTGAGCGAGGGATAGGTCCTCAGATGCGGCACGACGATCTCGCGGATAGCCCGGAAATAGCCCGGATCCCGGAACATTTCGCTGACCTGGACGGTCAGATAGCCGAGCAGCCGCGGCAACATGGTTTCGTCATGCAGGGCGCGTTCCTGCATCGCCGAGATCGTTGCAAAGCCCAGTTGTTCCCGCGCCTGACGCAAACGGCGTTTGATCGATCCCGTGGCGTAATTCCGGAAGTCGTAATGATAGCGCAAGTAAAGCGCTTCAAGCAGCAGCCGGATTTCGATATCTTCGACCTTGTCAAATGTCTCGATCATCGGGGCATCCACACGCGTACCAGGGAGAGCAGTTTTTCCACGTCGAGCGGCTTTGCCATATAATCGTTGGCGCCGGCCTCAATGCAGCGTTGCTGATCATCCGGCATGGCCTTGGCGGTCAGGGTGATGATCGGAAGTTTTTTCCATTCAGCATTCCTGCGGATGGCGCGGGTTGCCGTCAGGCCATCCATGACCGGCATCATCACATCCATCAGCACAAGGTCGACAGCCTTTTCCGGATCACCCTGGGCCTGCTCAAGCTTGCCGAGGGCCTCCTGACCGTTACGGGCGATTTCGATGATAGCGCCCCGTGGTTCAAGGATGTTGGTCAGTGCGTAGACATTGCGGACGTCATCCTCGACGATGAGGATTCGTCTACCTTCCATGAGCGCATCGCGGTTACGCGCCTTGCGGATCATTTTCTGCTGTTCGTCGGGCAATTCGGACACGACCTGATGCAGGAACAGGGACACTTCGTCGAGAAGGCGTTCCGGCGACTTGGCGCCCTTGATGATGATGGACTTGGAATAACGGCGCAGCCGCTGCTCCTCGTCCGCGGAGAGAACGCGCCCCGTATAGACGATGACCGGCGGAAAGGAATGGCTGCTGTCACCGCTGATCGTTTCCAGAAGGGAATAACCGGATGCGTCGGGCAGGGACAGGTCGAGCACCATACAGTCGAATGTCTGCTCCTTGAGAAGCGTCAGGCATTCGGCTGCAGTTCCGGCGCTTACCGTCTCCACCTCATGGGATGTCAGGAGCTTGGCCACGGCCTCGCGCTGGACTTCGTTGTCTTCGACGATCAGGACGCGATGAACGCCCTGCGACAGTTTTGCGTCGAGCTTATGCAGGACCTCGACCAGTTGCTCGCGCTGAACCGGCTTCATGATGTAGCCGACAGCACCGAGCGAAAGCGCGGTCTCCGTATAGTCGTCTGCCGAAACGATGTGGATGGGAATATGCCGGGTGCGGACATCGCGCTTCAGGCGGTCGAGGACCGACAGGCCGGATTGGTCCGGCAACCCGACATCAAGCACGATCGCGTGCGGCATATGCTGTTTGGCAAGCTCGAGCGCCTCTTGCGCCGTTCCCGCGACAAGAGCCCGGAACCCCATTTCGCGGGCGAGATCACGCAGGATCGATGAAAACGTGTCGTCGTCTTCGATGACAAGCAGCGTGCGCCGACCCTCGCTTGCGACCGCCCTGTCGTCTTCTACAATCTGATGGCTGTGTGCGTATGGAGCCGGCTTTTCTTCCGTAACTTCCCGCTGATGCGTGGCGACCGGATCGGCGGTGCGGATATCGCGCGACACGACATGCGATGGGTCATAAGAGACCGGAATGACCACCGTGAAGGTGCTGCCTTGATTGTGCCGACTTGTCAGATGGATGGCGCCGCCCAGCAACCGGACCAATTCCCTGGAGATCGACAGGCCGAGCCCGGTCCCACCAAACCTGCGACTGATTGTGCCATCGGCCTGGTGGAAGGCTTCGAAGATATTGCGTTGCTGATCCTCGGCGATGCCGATGCCGGTATCCGTGACCGCCAGTGCCAGTTGATCGTTGGCGGCAATGCGGAGCGACAGGACGACCTTGCCTTTTTCTGTGAATTTGAATGCGTTCGACAACAGGTTTTTTATGACCTGCTCAAGACGTTGTGGATCGGTCTCGATCACCGCCGGTGCTTCGGGAGCGATCTCGATTTCGAACCCAAGCCCCTTCGATTTCGCAACCGGGTCGAACAGCTGTCTCAAACTTCCGACCAGCCTTTCGAGCGACACCGGTTCCGGTCTGATATCGACATGGCCTGCCTCGATCTTGGAGAGATCGAGAATGTCGTTGATCAGGTTGAGGAGATCGTTGCCCGACGACTGGATGGTCTGGGCGTATTTGACCTGCTCGCCTGTTAGATTTTCGTCCGGGTTGTCGGCCAGCAGTTTCGCCAAAATGAGTGACGAGTTGAGCGGTGTGCGCAGCTCATGCGACATGTTAGCGAGAAAATCGGATTTGTACCGGCTTGCCTGTTCAAGCTCGCGCGCCTTGAGCTGGACGGAGGCGTTGACCCGCTCGAGGTCATCACGCTGGCCTTCGAGCTGCTGGGCCTGTTCTTCAAGCTGCGAGTTCGTCTGTTCGAGTTCGACCTGCTGCTGCTCCAGTCGAGCCTGTGATTCCTTCAGTGCCCGGCCTTGTTCCTCAAGCTCCTCATTGGAGACCCGCAACTCTTCGCCTTGCACCTGCAACTGCTCGGCCTGCCGCTGCGTCTCGCGCAGGAGGTTCTGAAGATCGCTGCGGTATTTCGCCGATCGTACGGCCGTGGCAATGGAGGCGGATGCCTGGTCAAGCAGGCTAAGGATGGTGTCGTCGACCGGACGAAGGAAGCCAAGCTCGATGACCGAGTTCACCGCGCCATCAATGCTGCCGGGTGATATCATCAGATGACGGGGCTTGTCGGCGCCGAGAGCCGATCCGAATGCAAGGTATCCATCCGGCAGGTGTTCGATGATGATCGGCTTGCCTGCTGTGACCGCCTCGCCGAGCAAGCCCTCTTTCGCCCTGAATTGGTCTGGTATGCTTGCACTATTGGGAACGCCCCAGGTCGAGACGCGCTGGAATTGATCATCGTCCTTGACAAAGATGGCGCCGGCAACAGCACCGGTGTAGCGGGTGAGGAAATCGAGAATGCTGTCGCCGAGGTCTTCGGTTCGCCGATCGCCCGTCACGGCCGTGTTCAATGCGACTTCACCTGACTGCAGCCAGTTCTGCCGTCGCCTCGACAGTGTCGCCTGACGCACCAGAACTGCGATTGCGATCGTCAGCAGGACGCCGAGCAGACCAGCGAGAACGCTGCTGGCGAAAGCTGTCGTGTATGCGCTTTCCATCTCAGTGAGCCGGATTCCTCGGAGGCGAGCCTCTTCCTGCCGCATCGCGGTCAGTTGCGCGCGCACGGCATCCATCTCGACCTTGCCGCGGTCTGAATTGACGACCGCAAGCGCCGCCTCGGCGCCTTGCGTGCGCCGAAGCTCAATGGTCTCACGCAACTCGGACAGTTTGCCATCGACATGCTCTTTGAGCGTCGCGAGCCTCTGCTGTTGTGAAGCATTGTCACTGATCAAGCCCGCAAGCGCCTCCAGGCGCCTTGGAATGGCATTGATCGCCGTGTTGTAGGGCTCGAGATATCGGTCGCTGTTCGTGAGCAGGAAGCCTCGTTGGCCCGTTTCGGCGTCCTGGATGTAGGAAAGAAGGTCCGATAGCCCGACGATGACCTCATGCGAGTGGACGACACGCTGATTGTTCGCGCGCAAGGTTTGCACATTGTACCAGGAAACCCCGGCGCTGATGACGAAAAACGCCAGCGCGGTCAGTAGGCTTACGGACACCGATGGGTCGAGTCCGAGGGTCCGCCTTGAAGGCGCCGCAGCATTGGACGTTTTCATGAAAATCTCGAAATGAGGAGGGGAGGTTGAGATGGCGCTATCGTTAGCGGGAATGTGATGTGGTCGCAACGATGGGGTTCATAGGCGGCTTCGCAACCAGGTTTCTGGAAAGTCACTCTTGGCAATTTTCGCCGGATAGCATCCGGTTTTGAAAATAGCGGCGCCCGGGGAGAACGCCGAAATTGCTTCACGGCAAAATATCCCGCAGACCGGAGCTATCTGTAACATTCCAAAGTTGTTCATTTTTTTGATAATGCCTCACATCCAGCCGCTAAACGCATAGCCACGAAGAATGTTCCGCGCACGATATCTTTTTTCTCGGGAGGCTGCGCGATAGGAGATGGAAAGCTGTCAGGTTCGTGTTTTTCCAAACTTCTGACGCCAACCTGACGCTTTTCTTACGGCTGTAGTTGTCCCGGCGTGCTGGCTCGGACGTGACGGTTGCGTTGGAAGCGCGTGGGGCGGCGTATTATTGGGGCCGAGAGTTTGCGAGCATGGGTCATAACATTCGGCTACCCCCCTCCAAACCTCGCGCGAACGTGGCGACGTAGGTCAATGATCGGAAACAGCATGGCGTCGATGCGCGCCAGCGGCGACGGCCGAAAAGTCGATGCTGTTTACCACTTCAGCTTCATCGTCGTTTGCCGGTTTGTCAAAGATTGGTGTTTTCGCCAGCTCTCTGAGGGCAGCGGCAAGTGCCGCAAGTTGCTGTGCGATCTCAGTGATCGACAGCGACGCCAAATCGTCCTGGTTCATAAAGCCTCCGTATTAGCGGCGGGAACGCAGAACAACTATCGCCTGTC
Source organism: Neorhizobium sp. BT27B (assembly GCF_050455485.1). NCBI lineage: Bacteria > Pseudomonadati > Pseudomonadota > Alphaproteobacteria > Hyphomicrobiales > Rhizobiaceae > Neorhizobium > Neorhizobium sp. BT27B. The sequence goes on from NZ_JBCIYT010000008.1 coordinate 105,124, forward strand.
GCTAAATTAGCGGCATGCCCATAAAATGATAGGGGGAATTCGGGACAATTTCTCGGTGGCTTAGGAACCTAAACCAGACTTGAATGTTTTATTCATCTGAGGTTCATGTTTCAGCGGAGTTTCCAATGTTTCTCAATACATTCAATGCCGGTGCTGCGTTTGGTTTTTCCCGCGAGACCGGAACGTCTTGCGGTAAGCCGGCGATCGAAGCTGAGATGCGATACCTGGAAGACGTCGATTGCAGCGACGTTCTCGTCGAGGAGAGCGGTCAACACATTATTCTTGATGGTACGGTCCCATCGGGTCGAGAGCTTTCAAAAATCGTTCGTCTCGCTTCTGAGATTGCCGGGAGGGACAATATCATCTGCCAGCTGATCGTTGTGCCCAAGCACAAAAGCGACGTGTCTTTCATGTTAGGCTGAAACAGCCATGAGAGACCGCTGAGAGGCCCATTTGGAGCGGGCTTTTCAGCTGTGCAGTTCCCGCTCCTTTAGTCCGCAATGCTATCGTGGGACAGTGAGAGTGCCAAAGACCAGCACTGTCTAATACCGTACAAACCCCGTTTTGCTGATGCAGCATCTGAAAATGCCTCTATGCTTCTTGTTGAATAGGCAATTACAGGAAAACTTTGTCTCATAATTCGTTTAGATGGTTGCAGCCGCCGGGCTCGGATCGCTGGTTAGGTTTTTACCAGGGCGACAAGCGCGCCGAAGTCTGGGCCGATGGCCTTAAAGGAAACCGGGTTGCTCGATGGTGCTGGGAGGTGTCCGATTTCAGGTTGACCGGCAACATTGGAGGCACGGGCGACGATGACATGATCGTTACTCAGCCCAAGTCATAGCAGCCAATGCGTATCTGGATCGGTGCCCGAAATCCCGATAGTCGCCCGGACGGCACTCACAGATGCGATAGGGTGACTGTCATCGGAGAGCACGCGGTCGCTGGGTGTCTAAGCAACTGCGGCTTCACGAGATCTCCATTCGATCGTGACTAAGATGGTTAGGCCAAATCGCTCAGATCGGTAAGGTCCCGGTGCCTGGACATCGCGGACTCCAGTGTCGCGCGCATGTGGTGTCCCTCGCGGTAGAGATTCAAGATGATCACGCCAGCGGGGTTCAGCTTCCGGTGTGCATTGTGAAATTTTGTTGCTCGACAAGCCAACTCTCGAACCTTGCTCCTCTTCGAAATCATTGATCGGTGGGTCGAACGCTTGCAAGAACAAATCACCGCGGGTCTCTGTTCGTCATGCGGGTGTCGTCAATGCGCTTCGTGAAACCGAAGCCCCGACACGGACCCGAGCAGGTTCTTTGACCTCGCAATACACACCCAAAGATCTGCTGGCATGCCTAACGATTGACCTGAGAATCTCAGCCTGTTCGTCCAAACCTGGCTGGGCAACCAGCGTCATGCCGCAGCGCTTTGCCGGCTCCGTTATTTTGGTCATCAAGCCATCAAGATGGACCGTTTTACCGATCCACCGCATCTCCACAAAACCTGTCTCGGATTGCACTTCAACGAGGATGTTCGGGCGAAATCGACGTCGATCGATTTGAGATGTCGGCACGATCGTTTCCAGTTCTTGCAATGAGGCGGTTGTTACGAGGTGGATAGGAGCGAGACTGTAGCGGTTGCTCACCTGCGGGAGCGATGCGGTTCGCGCGTCGGTTCCTCCATAACGGCCGACCGCAACGTCAAACCCGAAATGTCCACCCAGCATCTTCCGCAGGCCCGGATCTGTCAGATTGAGCCAGGACCCGTCCGGGAAACCAATCTTGGGCCCATCCGCATCGATGGCGCTGCTCAGGAAGAGTGCCGGGCGCCATCTCGGCTCTTTTTCTGGCGCTGCCACGGCCCCAGAAACCGGGTCGAATAGAGCGTATTGACGATCGCCATGAACGCCACTTGAGCCGACTATCGCTTCGCGGCATAACTCGCCACCCAGCGAGCTGACCGGGTAGCGCCATATTTCCTTGATGGTACCGATTGTTTCCATAATTCGCCAATGCGAGGACATCGGCTTTGTTCCCTCTGCCGTTCAGGCTGACAGCAGCACAGGCGCTTGCGCACTCAAGAGATCCTCCAGGACGGCGTGTGCTGCGGTTTCGCCAAGCTCGGCGGCGCTGGTTATACCCTGGACGAATGGGTGCTTGTGCAAGAGGAAAGGAATGGCAACACAATATAGCCGGTTGGTTAAGGGCGCGGTTTTAAGAGGTCTATAACAGTCATCGACGTCGATCCCGCCAGTTCGCTTGAATGTCGCACATTCGTCGTCACCAATAAGGTTCGCGGGCTCGGGCGTAGCAGCCGCCCTGACGCCGCTTTGTTTCAGCAATGTCGGGAAGGGAAGGTCCTGCGCCGAAAGTGAGCTTTGACCGGTCGCGTCGATGAATGTGTCGAACACTTCCTTTCTGCTTCCGATGTTGATCTGTGCGCCGCGCGCCAAGTCGCCCGTTTCGATCTCATAGCTTTCTTCCAGCCGGATAATCTCGAGCCGGCCGGAATTTCGGAGCGCCAGTAGCCGTTTGATCGATAGATGCGGTACGGTCGCATATTCATCGACAAAGATGCTCTTGAATGAGCGATTGAAGCGCCGCAGGTCATCGGTGTTGAGATGCGGGATAGCCCGCGCAATGATCTCATGTGTGATAAGGATCGCGTAGCGCCACGGAACGGTGAACTGCCGTTCGATATTGCGCTCGGCCTCCGCCAGGTTGGATGCGGCCCAGACAAAGGGATCGACCTTCGAACGTCGACCGTAATAGGCGTCCGCAAAGGTATCGACTGTCACGAGGCTCAAACCAATCTCGGCAGCATAGTTCGGATCTGCTGTTGTGATTTCCTTGCGGAAAAGATCGAAGATCCTGTCAAGCAATCCGGATGGGCCAGATGCTATTTCTTTGTCGACTGCCTGCTGCGTGCAGAAGGCAGGGTTCAAATACGGAAGGGGACAGTAGAAATCCGCCTCCGGCAGCAGTCCCTTGCGCGACATCATCGCAGCCGAAAAATCTTTGTAGGCAGCCGCTGGCTGGAATTGCAGATCGCCAGCCCCATCAAGGACAAACGATCCACGCGACGATGCAACCGTCAACAGCGCATCGATCCCGCTCAATGACGTGCCCAGTACCCCAAGCCGGCCATGGCCTGCCGATTTAAGCGCCGCTGCCGGCCACGGGGAGGAAAAGTAGCCGGGCCGGATTTCGGTATGCGCTGGCCAGCTATGTCCAGTTGCCATCACGACGTGGTCGAACACCGCGTCGAATTCTTCGTCAGGTGAACCGACCCTGATACGGATATCGTCTGTGTCGAGCGCAATGTCGTTCACCCGGTGGCCGCTGTGCACTTCGATAACGTGGCCATGGTTGCGACCGTCCGCTAGGATCGTCGCAAATTGATCCTGGAAATAGTCACCAAGGACCAGCCGAGGATAGAATTCTCGCCCGTTGATGTTTGATCGCACGATTGAGAACATGGCGAGATAGTTGTCGCTTCGACGGCTCAGCCAATCAACGAGCGTTTCAGGAAGCATCGGGATCTCGATGCTTGGAATGTTGGAAAGCATGACCGGATCATTGGCGTCGGGAAGATAAGGCGTGCCTTTTCCCGCATTCTGCTCGGCCTCATATATGCTGATGGTGAGCGGAATGGTGGATTTGATAAGGTTCTTTAGCGTGAAGATGCCGGTGGGACCTGAACCGATTATGCAAATTCTGCTGCGCATACGCCATTACTCCAGCGCCGCCCATCGCGGCACCCTCATCTAACGGCGACCGTCGCATGCTGTTCCGGCGGGGAGGGAATTCGTACGTTTCCAGACTGACCGCGGGACAAATATGCGGTGGAACCGGATGAAGATGGATCTGTTGTCCTTGGCCTGGAAACAGCACAATCCAATTTGCAGGGGAAACAATGGCTCGGCTTGTATGCGCGATTTTCATAGACGGCGAGAAGGCCCTGCTCGTGAAGCGCGCCCATCACCGAAAATGGTCGCCAGACAAATGGGATATAGTCGGTGGCCATGCGGAAAAAGGCGAGGGCCTCGATATCGCCCTTGTTCGTGAATGCCTGGAGGAAGTCGGATTGACACCCCTCGCATTCAATCAGATCGCCATCCTGTATGAAGATGAGGATGAGAAGCAGAAGTCACCGTTTCACATCTACGTCGTCAGGCAATGGACCGGCGGTTCCGCTGAATTGCTTGGCCATGAACATTCGGAACTTGGCTGGTTTTCTGTCGACGAAATCGACGCGCTTGAACTGGCAATGCCGGACTATAGAAAAGTGCTGATCGACAGTCTGCGTCAGGTTCAGCCACTCCGGCAATGACGACCGCATGAGCATACAGTCCTGTCGTCGGATTTTCTACGGGAACGTCGCTGCATCTGTCTCGTTTGTCCTTCGCAACGAAGGAGATTTTTATGACTGAAGCGAGTGACGATACTGCAAGGGTTTGGGAACTGATCGACAAGATCGGCTTCTGCATGCTGACGACGCAAGGTGGCGGTGTCCTGCGTGCCCGTCCAATGTCCGCCTACGCAGATCGCAGCCAGAACGCCGTCTATTTTCTGACGGACGTAGCCAGTCACAAGGATGAGGAGATCGCTCGTTCTCCAAACGTCTGCCTGGCATTCGCAGACTCCAAGGGCCAAAAATATGTTTCCATTTCCGGCACGGCCGAAATCCAGAACGATCGCGAGAAAATCCGCGACCTTTGGGCGACGCCGGCCAAAGCTTGGTGGGATAGTGCCGAGGATCCAACGATCCGAATTCTCAAAGTGATTCCGTCCTCGGCTGAATATTGGGATAGTCCGGGCACTGTCATCAGCTACATCAAGATGGCAGCAGCTGCGGTCAGCAGTGCTCGCCCTGATCTTGGCGACAACGCAAAAGTGACGATGTAAGCCGCAGGTTAAACAGAAACCGAACGGCTCGCGAAGAGCCGTTCGGCATCGCTGTTTATAGGAATTAGCGAACCATTCCGTAGACGAAGCCGGCCAGGGCCGCGATGCCTATTGCCTGAAGCGGTTGCTCGCTCACCTGCACTCGCTCAAGGTATCGCGCGTTGGAGATCTTCACCAACTACAATCAAAGTTGCTGACTAAAATCTAACACAAACGCTTTCGAGGCCCCCTGTCAGGATTGTTCTTAGATGGGAGGAGAATTCGACGGGTTCCTATCTAATACGATCACAAGTATAATCAAAACGCTTAAATGATTGAAAGCGCGAGCATTAATATGTGTCTCACTAATGCCGCCGGTTCGATCTCGTCATGACCTCCTCTCTATGTGAGCTCTTCCACGCTCATCATGCTCCGCATCCTTGCGATCAGCTCATCAAGAACAGCTATTCTCTGAGCGCCGACGGGTCGTACTGCGTAGTAAGATACCTCGATTTTCGGCTCGAATGGTATCGCCATAACCTGCGCTCCGGCCGAGCGAAGGCTGGTTTGGTCGACAAGGCCGACGCCCATGCCTGCTGCCGCGAAGTAACAGCAGTTCAGCATCGACGTCTCCATCGTGCTGATGGGCTGTTGCTCCTCTATCGAAAAGGCGCGATCGAGCGCTAGCCTCAATGGGGAGTTTCGACCGGGCAGAAGAACGCGCTCATCGAGAAGGTCGTTGGGAGTGACGACGTGACGGGATGCCAGACGGTGATCCATCGTCATGGCCGCGACCGCATTCGAACTGTGCAGAAGCACGGCATTCTTGTCGGCCATCCGGGGCGATCCGAAAACAAGCCCGAGATCGTAGCGGTTCTGATCCACCATGTCCCAGATGTAACGGCTGTTCTCGACATCGATGACCAGCGGAATGTCCAGTCGGTCGCCGATCACATCGATGATCGCCCTGTGAAGATATGGCCGAACGAGAGACGTGACGCTGCCAATCCGCAGAACCGTGTTCTTGTGCAGGCGGATATCATCAGCAGCCTGCGCGATCTGGTCAAGACCGAGATAGAGCCGCTCCACCTCGCGATAGAACTGCGTCGCCTCCGCCGTCGGCACCAACCGGGCGCCCACCCTCTCGAACAGCGTCATCTGCACGATGTCCTCAAGGTCACGGATGAGGCGACTGACGGCTGGCTGTGTGACGTTCATCGCGTCGGCAGCAGCCGTTATACCGCCCGCCATCATAACCGCCCGAAAAGCCTCCACCTGCCTAGGTTTCAGTTTCAATTTCTACCCTCCCATAACATCTCGGCATGAATTAAGTACAAAATGCAATTTTTCTTTTGTCAGGTAAAACGTTAATTGAAGTTTACCCGCAGGGAGAGTGCGGACTGGACAACTCGGAGGAGTCCCCATTATGAAGTTTTGTGTGTTCGCAGCCGCATTGGCAGCGTCTGTATTTGCCATGCCGCTCGCAAGCCAGGCTCGGGATCTGACCGTTGGTCTGTCCGCTTCGACGACGTCCATGGACCCGCAATTCTATGTCGTTGGCCCGAACAGCGCGATGGCGCGCAACATTTTCGATGGCCTCGTCAATCAGGACGACAAGCAGCAGATCCAGCCGGCGCTGGCTGTGTCCTGGAAGATCGTTGATGACACGACCTGGGAATTCAAGCTGCGTGAAGGCGTGAAATTCCACGACGGTAGCGATTTTGCCGCTGAAGATGTGGTTGCCAGCATCAAGCGCATTCCGCTCGCATCGACCAATAGCCCCAGCTCGTTTGCGGCTTATGTGAAGGCGATTACCGAAGTCACCGCCGTCGATCCGCTGACCGTGCGAATCAAGACATCCGGCCCGACACCTCTGCTTTTGAACAACCTTAGTCGCATCGCCATCCTGCCGGCCGAGATGGAAAAGGTGCCGACCGGTGACATGAACACCGGCAAGGGTGTCATCGGCACCGGCCCGTTCAAGTTCGTCTCATGGTCGCCGGACGACAATGTCGTTGTCGCCAAGAATGACACCTATTGGGGCGAAAAGGCCCCGTGGGACAAGGTGACGTTCCGCGTCTTCAAGAACCCGAGCGCCCGTGTTGCCGCCATGCTTTCGGGTGATGTCGATATGATCGAGAACATCCCGACTGCCGATACGCGCCGTCTGGAAGCCTCCGATCAGATGAAGGTCGTCAACATTGCCGGCAACCGCATCATGTATCTGCACATGGACCAGAACCGCGAGCAGTCGCCGTTCGCCAAGGGTGCCGATGGCAAGAACCCGCTGCTGAACGCCGATGTTCGCCGCGCTTTGTCGCTGTCGATCAACCGCGAAGCGCTGGTCGATCGCATCATGGACGGCCAGGGCGTGCCGGCCGGACAGGTCGTGCCGGAAGGTTATTTCGGGTATGATCCGGCCATCAAGGTCGATGCCTATGATCCGAACAAGGCGAAGGAACTGCTGGCCAAGGCCGGTTATCCGGATGGTTTTGCGCTGACATTCCACGCCTCCAACGACCGTTACCCGAACGACAGCAAGGTTGCGCAGGCGATCGGCCAGTTCTTCAGCCGTGTCGGCGTAAAGACCGAAGTCGCCACCCTGCCGGGCAGCGTCTATTTCACCCGCGCCTCGAACCTCGAATTCTCGTTCATCATGGGCGGCGCGGCCGTTGAAACCGGCGAAGCTTCGGGTGTTCTCGGGCCGATCCTCGAGACCTATGGCGAAAAGGCCGGTCAGGGCAATCGCGGCCGTTATTCCAACCCCGAATTCGACAAGGCTTTGAACGAAGCGCGTTCGACGCTTGACGATGCCAAGCGCGAGGAACTGCTGAAGAAGGCAACGGAAATCGCCATGGGCGATCTCGGTGTCATCCCGGTCTTCTACCTCGCCAACACATGGGCGGTGAAGAGCGACATCAACTATGCCGGTCGCTCGGATGGTTACACGCTTCCCTACTATGTGAAGCCGAACTGATCGAAAAAAACAGGAGCGGTCCACCATGTCTTTCAGCGGTGTCTTTCCCTATCTCGTTTCTCCGATCGGTCCGTCCGGCGAGGTCATTCAGGGTGTGCTGACGGATCTGGTGGATCACCTGATCGATGCGGGCGTGCATGGTCTCGCTCCGCTCGGTAGCACCGGTGAATTTGCCTATCTCTCCCAAGACCAGAGACGTCGCGTCGTCGACACGGTGATTTCGGCCAATCGCGGCCGGGTTCCCGTTGTCGCCGGCGTGGCGTCGACCTCGACCGCCGATGCCCTCGCACAGACGGAATACATGGTCGAAGCTGGGGCAGACGGCATTCTGGCCATTCTCGAAGCCTATTTCCCGGTGAGCGACGAGGGTGTGGAGGCCTATTTTACGGCGATCGCCAAGGCGGCCAAGGGACGGCCGGTGGTGCTCTACACCAATCCGCAGTTCCAGCGGTCGGACCTGTCGCTGCCGGTGATCGAACGACTGAGCCGCATCGACAACATCCGTTACATCAAGGACGCCTCCACCAATACCGGACGTCTCCTCTCCATCATCGAGCGCACCCACGGCCGGATGGAGGTGTTTGCCGCCTCCGCCCACATTCCGGTCTGCGTGATGATGATCGGCGGCGTCGGCTGGATGGCGGGGCCGGCCTGCATCGTGCCCAAGCAAAGCATTGCGCTTTACGAGGCGGCCAAGGCCGGCGACTGGACACGCGCCATGGATCTGCAAAGGCCGATGTGGAAGGTCAACGAGATCTTTGCGAAATACTCGATCGCCGCCTGCATCAAGACGGCGCTCGACCTGCAGGGTTTTGCCGTAGGCGCCCCCATGCATCCGCAAATGCCGCTGAATGAGGCGGCACGCGCGGAAATTGCCGGCGTGTTGCGCGATGTCGGCGCGCTCTGAAGCTTTTTATACCACAGACATTGAGGCATTGTTTTATGAAGCCGATTTCGATCATCGTCGATTGTGATCCCGGTATCGATGACACGATTGCACTGTTGACCGCATTCGTATCGCCGGAACTGAACATCCTTGGCATCACGCCGGTTAGCGGCAACCAGCCGCTGGAGCGTACGGTGCGCAATGCGCTGCAGGTCTGCGAGCTTGGTCAGCGCACCGACATTCCCGTTTACGCCGGCTGTTTCCGGCCGATGCTGCGCGAGCCGATCCATGGCCAGTTTCACGGCAAGACGGGCCTCGGCAACACGACGTTGCCGGAGCCGGTCAAGAAGGCGGAAGACGTGACCGCAGTTGATTTCCTCGTCGAAACGCTCGGCAAGGCCGCCGAAAGTGGTGAACGCATCACGCTCTGCTGCCTTGGCCCGATGACCAATGTTGCCGTCGCCCTGCGCATGAAGCCTGCGCTTGCAAACGGTATCGAGCGTATCGTCATGATGGGCGGTGCCTATCGCGAGCCGGGCAACCGCACGATGACTTCGGAATTTAACGTTCTCGCCGATCCGCATGCGGCGCATGTGGTGTTTTCCAGTGGTATCCCGATCGTGGCGCTGGCGCTCGATGCCACCCATCAGGTGATGCTGAAGCCGGAACATGTCGCCGAGTTTTCGCGCGTCAGCGGCCGCATTTCCGCAACGCTTGCCGAACTCATGGCCTTTTGGGATCGCAACGATGTGCGCCGTTACGGCTCGCGTGGTGGTCCGCTGCATGATCCGCTGGTCATGGCCTATATTCTTGCACCGCACCTGTTTGAAACCCAGAAGGCCCGCGTTTTCGTTGAATACGAAAGCGAGCTCTGCATGGGCCAGACGATTGCCGACTGGTACGGCAAGAGCGGGTTGGAGCCGAATGCCGACATCGTCACCAAGGTCGATGCGGAAGGCGTGATCGCCTTTTTCCTCGAGCGCCTGTCGCGTTACGCCGACGAAAAGGTTGTCGCATGAGTATCCACAAGGTCATCATCGATGCGGATCCGGGCGTGGACGATGCCGCCGCCATCCTGATGGCGCTTGCCTCGCCGGAAATCGAGGTTCTCGGCCTGTCGATCGTGGCCGGCAATGTCTCGCTCGAACATACCGTGACGAATGCCTGCAAGCTGGTGGGCGTGAGCCGTCGTCGTGACGTGCCGGTTTTTGCCGGTGCCAGTGGTCCGCTGGTCCGCGAGCAGGTTTTTGGCAAATATGCCCGCATCGGCTCGTTCGATGATACGCTGGTCAAGGCGGGCGATATCGTGCTTTCGAAAGAGAGCGCGATCCAGTTCATCGTGCGTTCGGCACGTGCTGCCGCAGCGGCAGGCGAGCAGATCACCATCTGTGCTATCGGCCCGCTGACCAATGTCGCGTTGGCGCTGATCCAGCATCCGGATGTGGCGCACGGTATCCGCCAGATCGTCTCCATGGGCGGTGCGTTTACGGCACTTGGTCACCGCACGCCCTGGGCGGAATTCAATATTTATGCAGATCCGCATGCGGCCGAAATCGTTTTTCAGTCCGGCGTACCGATCGTGCTGATGCCGCTCGACATGACCTTTCAGGCTCTTTTTACTGCCGAGCATTTCGAAAGATTTCGCGCTGGCGGCGAGGCGGGTGAGGCACTCTACAATCTCTTCACGACCTTCGACCGCAGCGACGAAAAACGCTTCGGTCGTCCGGGCGGGCCGATCCATGACGCGACGACGATCGCCTGGCTCATCCGCCCCGAACTGTTCACCAGCCGCGAGGCTTTTGTCGGCGTCCAGGTCACAGGCCTGACGATGGGTTATACCTATGCCGATTTCTACAAGAAGATGGATCGGCCGGCCAATGCCACCGTCGTCACCGATGTCGACGAAACCGGGTTCATCGAATTGCTGATCGAGCGCATTGCCCGCCATGGCGACGTGGCGCTCTACGGACAAACTCTGGGAGGCTCAAACGCATGAGCGGATATCTCTTAAGCCGGTCGCTGCAGACCGTGCTCACACTCCTCGTCATGTCGGTTCTGGTCTTTGCCGGCCTCTATCTGGTCGGCAATCCGGTTGACGTGCTGTTGAGTTCGACGGCGACGCCGGCGGAACGTCTTCAGGTCATCCAGTCCTTTGGCCTCGATCGGCCGGTCTGGGAACAATACTGGCTTTTCCTGACCCGCGCGTTGTCCGGTGACCTCGGCAATTCCTTCGTGTTCAACCAGCCGGCCCTGACGCTGATCCTCAACCGTATGCCGGCAACGCTGGAACTGGCCTTCGTCGCATTGTTCATGGCGCTGGTCATCGGCATTCCGCTGGGTGTTTATGCCGGCCTGAAGCCGAAAGGTTTCATTTCCAAGTCGATCATGACCTTCTCGATCCTCGGCTTCAGCCTGCCGACCTTCTGGATCGGTCTGGTGATGATCATGTATTTCAGTGTCTATCTCGGCTGGCTGCCGTCTTCCGGCCGTGGCGATACCGTCAATATGCTCGGCGTGCCGCTCTCGGTGTTCACGTGGGATGGCCTGTCGCATCTGTTTCTGCCGGCCTTCAATCTGGCGCTGTTCAAGATCTCGCTGGTCATCCGCCTTACCCGCGCCGGCGTGATGGAAACCATGCAGCTGGATTTCGTCCGCTTCGCGCGCGCCAAAGGCCTGACGGAACGCCGTATCGTCACCGTGCATGTGCTGAAGAACACGCTGATCCCGCTCATCACCGTCATCGGGCTCGAGCTCGGTTCTCTGATTGCCTTTGCCGTCGTCACCGAGACCATCTTTGCATGGCCGGGCATGGGCAAGCTGATCATAGACGCCATCGGCGTTCTCGATCGCCCCGTCATCCTCGCCTACCTGATGATCACCGTCGTGATGTTCAGCGTCATCAACCTGCTGGTCGACATCCTCTATTCAATCGTCGATCCCCGCGTCCGTCTTGAGGGGAACTCGTGATGACCGACAACAATTCGACCTCGACCACTTCGGTGCATACAGCCGCCAACAGCGGCGCGAAATCCGCCTCGCGCTCTCCTACCCGCGAAGTCATCTATGCCCTGCTGCATGACAAGCTGGCGCTGCTCGGCATCGTGCTGGTAACGATCTTCATTCTCGCCGCCGTTTTTGCGCCGCTGATCGCGCCGCAAAACCCGTATGATCTGGCGCAGCTGGATATTCTCGACGGGCGTTTGCAGCCCGGTTCGGAAAGCATGTCGGGCATGACCTATCTGCTCGGCACCGATACGCAGGGCCGTGACCTGTTCAGCGCCATTCTCTACGGCCTGCGCACCAGTATTCTCGTCGGTCTCTCCAGTGCCGCCATCGCGCTCGTCATCGGCGCGTCGATCGGCCTCACAAGTGCTTATGTCGGTGGCCGCACGGATTCGATCCTGATGCGTATCGTCGATATCCAGCTCAGCTTTCCGGCAATCCTGATCGCGCTGATCTTTCTCGCCATCCTTGGACAGGGCGTCGACAAGATCATTCTGGCGCTGGTCGTGACCCAATGGGCCTATTACGCCCGCACGATCCGCGGTTCGGCGCTGATCGAGCGCAAGCGCGCCTATGTCGATGCCGCCCGCTCCATGGCGCTGCCGGATCGCAGCATCCTGTTCCGGCATATCCTGCCGAACTGCCTGCCGCCGCTGATCGTCGTCGCCACCATGCGTGTCGCGTACGCGATCATGCTGGAAGCGACGCTGTCCTTCCTCGGTATCGGCCTGCCGGTCACCGAACCGTCGCTCGGCCTGCTGATTTCGAACGGTTTCGAATATCTGTTGTCAGGTGATTACTGGATCAGCTTCTTTCCGGGCATCGCGCTTCTGTTGCTCATCGTCGCGATCAATCTGATCGGCGATTCCTTGCGCGACATCCTCAATCCGCGTCGTGAGGGCTAAGATCATGAGCAATACCAACACTGGTCCAATTCTCAAGATTTCCAACCTCAACACGGCCTTCCGGGTCGGCAGCGAGTGGCGCAATGTCGTCAACAACGTGAGCTTCGACATCGCACCGAAGGAAACTGTCGCAGTCGTCGGCGAAAGCGGCTCCGGCAAGAGCGTCACCGCCATGTCGATCATGCGGCTTCTGTCGCCCGGCAATTCGCGCGTCACCGGCAAGATCGAGTTCGAGGGCAAGGACCTTCTGTCGATCCCGCTCGACGACATGCAGAAAATCCGCGGCAACCGCATCGGCATGATCTTTCAGGAACCGATGACCTCGCTCAACCCGGTGCTGAAGATCGGCGATCAGATCACCGAGGTTCTGCGCCAGCATCGCGGCATGTCGCAAGCCCAAGCACAGGCGGAAGCCGTGCGGCTTCTGGAAAAGGTGCGTATTCCGTCGGCAAAATCGCGCCTCAATGAGTACCCGATGAATTTTTCGGGCGGCATGCGCCAGCGCGTCGTTATTGCCATCGCCCTTGCCTGCGATCCAAAGCTGCTGATCGCCGATGAGCCGACCACGGCGCTCGACGTCACCATCCAGGCGCAGATCCTCGAGCTGATCAAGACGCTGCAGGAAGAGGAGGGCATGTCCGTTCTCTTCATAACCCACGACATGGGTGTGGTCGCGGAAATTTCCGATCGCACCGTCGTCATGTATCGCGGCGAACAGGTTGAGACCGGCACCACGCATGACCTGTTTGCCGGCGCCAAACATCCGTATACCCGCGCGCTTCTGTCAGCCGTGCCGCAGTTGGGCTCGATGACGGGCAAGGATCGGCCATTGCGCTTCCCGCATGTCGACATGGCAACGGGCGAAATCCATCCGGTCAAGCCGACCGAAGACACCGTCAAGCGCAATCAGCCACCGATCCTCAAGGTCGACAACCTAATCACCCGTTTCCCGGTCAAGCAGGGCTTTTTGCGCAAAACGATCGGCCGCATCCATGCCGTTGAAGGCGTGTCGTTGGAACTGCGTCAGGGCGAAACCCTGTCGCTGGTCGGCGAGAGCGGCTGTGGCAAGTCCACGACTGGACGCTCGATCATTCGTTTGACGGACCCTGTCTCCGGTGAAGTGCAGATCGACGGCAAAAACGTGCTGAAAGCCGGAAAATCGGAACTGACGGATATTCGCCGTGAAGCACAGATGATCTTTCAGGACCCGTTCGAAAGCCTAAATCCGCGCATTCGTGTCGGTCAGGCGATTGCCGAGCCGATCATCAGCCATGGTCTGGTCAAGGCGTCGGATGCCCGCCAGCGTGTCGGCGAGCTGCTGGAGCGTGTCGGTCTTGCCGCTTCGATGGCGGATCGTTTCCCGCACGAGTTTTCCGGCGGCCAGCGCCAGCGTGTCTGCATTGCCCGTGCGCTTGCTCTGGAGCCAAAACTGCTGATCGCCGATGAGTCCGTTTCGGCGCTCGACGTCTCAGTCAAGGCGCAGGTCATCAACCTGATGCTCGACCTGCAGGAAAAGCTTGGCCTCGGTTATCTCTTCATCAGCCATGACATGGCCGTTGTGGAGCGTATCAGCCACCGCGTCGCGGTCATGTATCTCGGTGAAATCGTCGAGATCGGCCCGCGTCAGGCCGTGTTTGAAAACCCGCAGCACGACTACACTAAGCGGCTGATGGCAGCGGTGCCGATCGCCGATCCGTCACGTCGGCAGACGCGCCGCATCTCCAATGACGAGATCAAAAGCCCGTTCCGCGCCGCCAATTATGTAGCCCCGAAGCGCACTTATGAAGAAGCCGGCGAAGGTCACTTCGTGCAGGTCGCGTAAGGGGAACATGCCATGATCATCACCTTCGGCTCCATCAATGTCGACTTCGTCTACGAGGTCGAAGACATGCCGCAACCTGGCCAGACGCTGCTTGCCAAAAAGTTTCGTACCGAATCCGGTGGCAAAGGCGCCAATCAGGCGTTGGCGGCGGCGCGTGATGGCGCCGAGGTGGTCATGGTCGGTGCTGTCGGCTATGATAGTCTGGCCAAGATTGGCTTGCAGAACCTGTCCGCTGCCACGGATATCAGCCGGGTTGCGCGTGTCACGGAGCCAACCGGCAATGCCTCGATCCATATCGACGCCAATGGCCGCAACATGATCGTTGTCGCAAGCGGCGCCAATCTGGCGGCGTCTTCGGATATGGTGGAGGAAGGCCTGCTCGCGCGGGCGAACATCGTTCTCCTGCAAATGGAAAATGATGTCGCCGAGGTGGAAAAGCTGATCCGCCGTTCGCTTGCCGTGAAGGCGACCTCGATCCTCAATCTGGCGCCTGCCTTTCCCTTGTCGCAACAGGTTCTGTCGCTGTGTGATCTTGTCGTGGTCAACGAGGATGAGGCGGAAGCACTGGCCGGTTGGCTTGGCTGCGGCCCTTCGGCGGAAGCACTGTCTGCGCACCTCGATACCGGTGTTCTGCGTACACTCGGCGGTGATGGCGCGGAAGCGTGTGCTTTTGGAGAAAATGTCCGCATCGCTGCTATGTCGGTATATGTTCAGGATACAACGGCGGCTGGCGATTGTTTTGTCGGAGTACTGGCGTCTGCGCTTGATCGCGACCTGCCATTGAAGGTGGCCATGCAAAGAGCATCGGTTGCCGCTGGTTTGGCGTGCTCTCGGGCAGGGAGCCAAAGCAGCATCCCGTCATTTCAAGAAACACAGCTTGCTCTCACCGATACGAGATCTTAACGCTTCCCATCTGTGAGGACTCTTAAAAAATGTGTTCAACGTCTGATGGGAATCGACATCGACACTAATGCGCCAATATGATTGGCGAGCAGCGCATTAACCAAATCAAAAATTTGTGGAGGTATCTCAAAAAATCGTTCCCGCTGAAATTAATCAGCTGCCCGATCAGAGAGCGGTCTTAAAAATACAAGATATTAGAAACTTAGTTATCTACTCCACAGGTCGGTGGTTCGATTGTGTTCAAAGCGTAAGGGTGTTGGCTGGAGCTCACGAGCAAACCGGCACGGTGACGCCCTAATATCTTGGTGAAATTTTTGTTCGATGCATGGCGCATATAGCGCGAATGTGTTCGATGTATCTTTCAATAGTGAACAATGCGAAAGTGTTGCGCTAGCTCGATGCATAGCGCATATTGTCGCTATGTGATTGATGAATCGACCAATGCCGGCCACTAAAAAACAGAGCTACGCTCGATATACGGTTGCTGCGGTTAGCGTCCTGGGGAGTATGATCCAGCTTGAGCGTAAATCTCGCAAGATGACGGCGCAGGAGCTTGCCGGCCGGCTCGGCATAACACGCGGAACTCTTCAGCGGCTCGAACAAGGAGATCCCAAAGTGGAGCTGGGCCTTGCCTTTGAGGCATGTACCGTTCTCGGCATTCGGCTTTTCGACGAAGATCTTGCTGGTATCACGTTCAGAAACGAAGACCTTCAAAAACGCCTTACGCTTCTACCCAAATATGCGCGCCCACGAAAACAGACAGCGGTCGACAATGACTTCTAAAAAGCCGCAGCCAACAGAAGCGTTCGTATGGGTGTGGCGATCAGAAAGCCCCGATCCAGTAGTGGCCGGTCGCCTTGCAGTGACGAATGGCGGAATCAGCTTCGTTTATGGTCGATCTTATCTCGAAGACCCGCGCTCGGTTGCCCTTTATCTCCCGGAATTACCGCTCGAGACGGGCGAGATAAGACCTCTCCATGGTCTTTCAATGGCCAGCTCCATTCGCGACGCTTCGCCCGACGCATAGGGACGTCGTGTTATTCTTAATCGCGCGTTCGGCGTGAAAGGCGGCGAGTTGAATGGACTGGACCTTGATGAACTGACTTTTTTACTTGAGTCAGGCTCAGACCGAATTGGGGCGCTCGATTTCCAAGCATCGGCGACGCACTATATTGGCCGGGGGACCGGCCAGGCCACTCTTGATCAACTTCTGACCGCCGCAGAACGAGTTGAGAAAAATCTTCCTCTCAGCCCCGAACTTGATCAAGCTCTCCATCACGGCAGTTCGATCGGTGGGGCGAGGCCAAAAGCCCTAATCGAAGATGGTGCTCGTAAATTCATTGCAAAATTCTCGAGCAGTTCCGACGCTTATAGCGTGGTGAAGGGCGAATATATTGCGATGCGCCTAGCAGCTCTTTCGGGACTTAACGTGGCGCCGGTAGAAATCGTTCGCGCATCCGGGAAAGACGTGTTGCTTGTTCAGCGCTTTGACCGATTCCACGCGGGCGACGCTTGGTATCGCCGGTCGCTTGGACCCGTCTGCACGGCCGCGACCGTGCATTTCTGTGCGGCTGTACCGAATTTCTCATGGCTGGAGATCCGCAACAGCCCCGCCGAAACGCATCTTGGCTTTGAAAATTCGGATTTCTTCCCGGTCCAGCCCAAGCTCGAAGGCGCGTTTTATCCGGTCTCCGACGCTCCTGGCCTTGGTATCGAGGTGAACGAAGAGTTGCTGGCAAGGCAGAGTTTCGAATTCTGGGAGGCCCCGCACCTGAAGCGTCGGGATGGATCCGTGACGAATTGGTGAGTGACTGCCTGCTGGCCGCCAGCGGGAGGCCGCCCTTTGGAAAGCCGCGCTGGCGGCTGCTTGTCCCGCCCTGCAAGCAACCGAAGCTCGTCTTCTATCCGCTTCCCGGCCCTGACGGCGGATAAAAGCGAAGCGGCCATGGAGCATTTATCCGATAGAACTGCCGTTGGTCGCGGTGTAGACGGCATACAGCGACCGCGTTGCCGTTATGAACAGGCGGTTTTTGCGTGGCCCGCCGAAGGTGATATTGGCGACCGTCTGCGGAATAAGGATTTTTCCGAGCAGCTTTCCATTCGGCCCGAAACAATGCACGCCATCGCCGGCGCTGGTCCACAGATTGCCGTGAATATCGAGGCGAATTCCATCCGGCAGGCCGTTGTCGAGTTCGCAGAACACGCGGCTGTTGGAGACATGACCGTCTTCGGCCATATCGAGGGCGCGGATGTGGCGCGGCGCGCTGGTGTCGTGGCTGGAGGATGAATCCGCAACGTAAAGCGTTTTTTCGTCCGGCGAAAACGCAAGGCCATTGGGCTGGCCGAAATCGGTGATGACGGCATCAAGTCTGCCGTTTGCCGGATCAAGCCGGTAGACGTTGCGTGTCGCTTGCTCCGGCTCGGCGCGATATCCCTCATAGTCTGACTTGATGCCGTAGGTGGGATCGGTGAACCACACGCTGCCATCAGATTTGACGACCACATCGTTGGGCGAGTTCAGGCGTTTGCCCTGATAGCTGTCGGCCAGCACGGTGATCGAACCGTCGATTTCGGTGCGGGTCACGCGCCGGCCGCCATGTTCGCAGGTGACAAGCCGGCCTTGCCGATCGCGCGTGTTGCCATTGGCGAAGTTTGACGGCGAGCGATAGGTCGATACGCCACTGCCTTCCGTCCAGCGCAACATGCGCTGATTGGGAATATCACTGAAGATCAGGCAGCCGAGATCTGCAAACCAGACTGGCCCTTCAGCCCATCGGCAGTCGGAATAAAGTTCCTCCAGATCCGACGTCCCGACAATCAGGTGGCGGAAACGGTCGTCATGGATCTCGTAGATGGAAGATGGCTGCGGCATGGTCTTTAAGTCCAATCGATATGTTCGAAACGGGTGATCAGCGGCTCGAGCGCTTGCCGCCGGCAAGCAGGATGACCGCGATGATGATGAAGCCGGTGAGCATGAGGCGGATGCCAGCGCCGAAACCGTAAGTATTGAGCATGGACACCACCAGGAACATGAAGAGCGATGCGCCCCATATGCCCGGAATGTTGGAATTGCCTCCGGCAACCGCGGTTCCGCCGATCACCACCACGGCGATCGACATCAGCAGGTATTCCGAGCCCATGTTGAGCGCGGCGCCGCCGGAAAAACTGGCGAGCAGATAACCGCAGACGGAAGCCAGCACCGCACAGAGCATGTATGTGACAAGCCGCGTGCCATCGACGGGAATACCCGCCATGCGGGCGGCGAACCGGCTCTGGCCGATCGCCGAGATCCAGCGCCCATAGATGGATTTTTCCAGCATAACCCAGGCGATAACCGACAGAACCAGCGCCACAAGCGCGATGTTGGGAATGCCGAACAGGCCTGATGTCGTGAAGTTCGCGAGAGTTTCCGGCGGCTTGATGCGCAGGCCGCGATTGCTCCAGATCGCCACCGACTGGACGATGAAACTCATCGACAGCGTGGCGATGATCGGCGGAATGCGCAGGAGCTTGATCAGGATGTAATTGCCCAAGCCGATGACCAGGCCAACGCCGATCGAGGCCAGCAGACCGACGATGATCATCCCGTCCTGCACATCCATCAGTTTCAGTGCCAATGTGCCGGACAGCGTCATGGTGGCGGGGACCGAGAGGTCGATATTGCCCGGTCCGAGCGTGATGACGAACATCTGGCCGATGCCGACGATGACTGAAAAAGCCGCGAATGTCAGTGCTGCCTGTGACAGTCCGAAGGAACTGGCGCCACCGGTGAAAAGGACGGTGATGATCCAGACGGTGATGGTGGCGGCAAATGACCAGATCCACGGCTTCTCGGCGATGAATTTTTGTATCGTCATTGATGTTTCTCCCGCTTTTCCAGCCGGTTGAGGGCAAGGCGCAGTGCCAGCACGACGATCAGGATCGCGCCCTGCGCGCCGATCTGCCAATCCGGCGATATGCGCATGAAGGAGAGGAATGAGCCGGCAAGCGTCAGCGTCAGCGCGCCGATGACGGCGCCGATCGGCGAAACCTTGCCGCCGACGAATTCGCCACCGCCGAGAATGACGCCCGCAATCGACAGCAGTGTGTAGCGCAGAGCGATATTGGCATCGGCGGAGGTCGTGAGGCCGACCAGCGCGATGCCGGCGAGGATGGCGAACAGTCCGGCCAGCGCATAGGTGGCGGCGCGGATGCCGATCACCGACCAGCCGGCGCGTTCCACCGAGCGGTCATTGCCGCCGGTGCCGCGCATCAAGACGCCGAAGGACGAGCGCATGACGATGTAGTGGGTCACGGCGGCGATCAGGATGCTGGCGACGATGGCCATTGGCACGAGCGGCGGTTTGGCGGTCATGATCGCCCGCGCCCAGGAGGGGGCGGTACCGCCGGGCGAAGGCAGAATGAGGACGGCAAGGCCGCCCCAGACGAAACTCATGCCGAGCGTGACGACGATCGACGGCAGTTCGCGAACGTGGATGAGCACGCCCATGCCGGCATAGGCGGCGATTGCGCCGATGAAGATCAGCACGCCGAGAAGCGGCGAGGTCTGCAAAACGGTGGCTGCCACGCAGGCGCAAAAACTGACGAATGTGCCCATCGACAGATCAAGATCGTTGACTGACATGATCAGCATCTGCGCAATCGTTGCCAGTGCGATCGGCACCGCAAGATTGAACAGCAGGTTGAGGCCGGTATAGCTCATCGCCCGCGGCTGCATGTAAAAGACGGCGGCCAGAAGCAATGCCAGCGACGCGGCGGGAATGATCAGGCGGATCGTGCCGGAGGAAAGCTTCATGCCGCTTCTCCTTCACTGAAGGATGCGGCAAGTACATTCTTTTCGCTGATCTCATCACCAACCAGTTCGGCAACGATGGCGCCTTCGCGAAAGACGTAGACGCGGTCGCAAAGGCGGATTTCGTCCATTTCCGTCGAATACCAGATGAAGGTACGGCCCTTGGCAGCCTCGGAGCGGAGGATCTCGTAAACTTCTTGCTTGGTGCCGATATCGACGCCACGCATCGGGTCATCCATCAGCACCGTTGAGGCCGTGGTTGCCAGCGCGCGGGCAAACAGCACTTTTTGCTGGTTGCCGCCCGAAAGCGACAGGATGCGGTTTGTGATGTCAGGCGTGCGGATTTCGATGCGCTGTTTCCAGCCCGCGCCAAGCGCGTCTTCACGGGCGCGATCGACTATTTTTCGCGACGACAGCTGACTGAGCGAGGCGATCGACAGGTTTTTCAGAATGCTCCAGAGTGGAAACGTGCCGTTGAGGCTGCGATCGCCGGCAACAAAGGCGATGTCGCGTTTGCGCGTCGGCCACCAGTTGCTGTTGTGCTCCAGATAAAGATCCAGCAGCGCGTCGGTCTGGCCGTGGCCGCCAAGTCCGGCAAGGCCGATCATCTCGCCGCGATAGGCTTTGAAAGCGATGCCGTGTCCGCGAGGCGGCGGCATGGAAAGAACCGGAGAACCCGTCTGCTCGGTGGTCTTGCGCGAAAATTCCTGCTCGCGCACGACATTGCCCATGGCCTCGACAAGGCTGTGGGTGTTGAATTCCTTTGCTGCGCGATCGGCGACGACACGGCCGTCCTTCATCACCACGATGCGGTCTGATGTGGACAGGATTTCGCCGAGAATATGCGAGATCAGCAGGACAGAGCCGCCGTCGCCGATGAAGGTGCGGATATACGCCATCAGCTGGGCGGCAAGGCCGGCATCCAGCGAAGAGGTCGGTTCGTCGAGAATGACGAGTTTCGGCCGCTGGTTGAGGCCGGCAAAACTGATGGCGATTTCCACCATCTGCCGCTCGGCGATCGACAGGTCGTCCACGGTGCTATCGCAATCGATGGCGTGGCCGGGGAAGATTTTCTGTAGTTGTGCGACGACCAGTTCGCCGGCACGGGCGCGCCAGTTCCAGCCTTTCAGTTCCGCATGCATGATACGAACATTTTCATTGACGGTCAGGTTGGGGCAGAGGGACAATTCCTGAAACACGCAACGCACGCCATTGGTGCGGGCGGCGGAAATGCCGTGAACGGCTTGGCCGCCATAGGTCAGCGTACCGTCATGCGGTTCAAGCCCGCCATTGATGACATTAACGATGGTCGATTTGCCGGCGCCGTTATGGCCGACGAGCCCGACACATTCGCCGGAATGGATCACGAGGTCGGCGCCATCGAGCGCCTTTACGGCCCCGAAGGTGACCTTGATGGCACGCGCGGCCACCACCTCTTCGCGTTTCAAAGGGTCTGTCATGCGATCGCTATCGGTTGGTCTGTCGCAAGGCCGTGCCGGGGCGAGGGGCATCCACTTTCGCCCCGGCAGCTTGGAGATGGCGTTACTTGCCGGCGATGACCTTCTGGGCATCCTCGAGCGAATATTCGACATTCGCCACGCCACCCTTCTGGGTGTTCTTCAGGTTATCCTCCAGATTGTCCTGGTCGATCCGCAGGAAGGGCACGACGAGGTCCTTCTTGACCTCTTTGCCGTCCAGGATCTGCTGGGCGACCCAGAAGGCGAGCGTCGAGACGCCGGGCGCGATGGAGACCGACATGGTCTCGTAACCGTCCTTGTCCTTCTGGCTTTTCCACCACACGAGTTCATCCTCGCGGTTGCCCATGACGATGGTCGGGGTCGGGCGCTTGGCCGCGGCAAAGGCCTGTGCTGCGCCATATCCGTCGCCGCCCTGGGTAACGACGGCCGCCACTTCCGGCAGGCTCGGCAGAACACCGGCAACGGCACGCTGGGCAACGTCCTGCGCCCAATCGCCATTGACGGAACCGACCACCTTGAACTGCGGGTTCTTTTTCACGCCGGACTCGATGCCGGCATGGATCTCGTCATCGACGGAAACGCCGGCAAGGCCGCGAATCTCGAGAAGATTGCCGCCCTTGGGCAGTTTCTTGGCGAGATAATCGATCTGGCTTTCGCCCATCGCCTTGAAATCGACGGCGATGCGCCATGCGCAGGGCTCGGTCACGATGCCGTCGAAGGAAACGACGGTGATGCCGGCATCACAGGCTTCCTTGATGGCGCCATTGAGCGCCGTCGGAGAAGCGGCATTGATGACGATCGCATCATAACCCTGCAGGATCATGTTCTGGATCTGCGCCGCCTGTTCGGTCGCCTGGTTTTCTGCCGTGGTAAACGGATCGGCGGCAGCAATCACACCCTTGGAAACGGCTTCCTTGGTGATCTTGTCCCAGCTTGTCAGCATGGCCTGACGCCAGGAATTGCCGGCATAGTTGTTGGAAAGCGCGATTTTCTTGGACGACGTATCGGCGAAAGCGGTGCCGCCAAGGCAAGCAAAGGCGACGGATGCCGCCAGCATCATTCTGATGGTCATGATTTCCTCCCAAAAGCTCCCAAAAAATCTCCGGGCCGCTCCTCAACGGTTGTTCGGAGATAATCATTGCCCTGAGCCCCTCTTGCTCAGTAAATCGAGAATGGAGGAGAATTTTCACGTTGTATAGGCGCATACGAGCACCGCTTTTGCGGGAGCACGTCAATGATCTGCGGGTTCCCGCAGGACAAGCTGAAAAAGCTGGCGCTAAATGACGTTCAAGGACTCGGAGGAGGTCCAAACCATGATCGATCTCGGGCGCAATGCGCTGTTCGACCGTTATCTCGGCATTTCCAGGCTGTTGGCTGGGCAACTGGATTTCAATTCGATCATCCAGGCGGTGGCCGAGGAAATCCGGCATATCATTCCGCACGACCATCTCGATGTCTGCATCAAGATGGTCCACGGCAAATACCATATCGCCTATGAAAGCGGGCTCGAAACCGCCTGGAGCAGGCAGCCGCCGGCGCTCCTGAGCGGCAGCCCGATCCGCACCTTGCTGGCCGGCGAAGTGGATTTTCTTCTGGCGACCGATGCGTGCAGCGATCCGCGTTTTCACTTCGAAGGTGCCTTTTCCAGCCCGATCGTCGAGCTTTCGCTGCGCAGTCGGGTACATGTTCCCTTGAAGGCGCAAGGCGATGTCATCGGCGCGCTGAGCTGTTCGTCGCGACAGCGCGATCGGTACGATAGGGAGGATGTCGAAAAGGCGCGCGCGGTGGCGGATCTTCTGGCGCCCTATTTCTTCGCGCTGAGGGCCGCCGAACAGGCCAAGCTTTCGGCCGTGATCGAAACCGAGGCAAGAGCACGTGAAGAGGGGTTGCGGTTGGGGGCCTTGAAGCTGACCGAGGCGCTGGAGGCGGAGCGGCAACGCATCGGCATGGATCTGCACGACCAGACGCTGGCCGATCTGACACGCCTCACCCGCCGCATCGAGCGGCTGACCGGAAAAGGCACCATACACGGCGATACACTAGTGCCGTTCTGTCGCGCCTTGCAGCAATGTATGCATGATCTGCGTCAGATCATCGAGGAGGCCAAGCCCACGGTGCTTCAGCTATTCGGTGTGGCGGAGGCTATCGAAAATCATCTGGAGCGCTCGGTGCGCGAAAGCGGGCTGCCGGTACGCTGGCGGGTGATCGATCTGGCCGGCGAGGCGCTTGTCGATCTCGACCGAACCGTTGCGACTGCGCTGTTTCGCATCGTGCAGGAGGCGGTCAACAACGCCATCCGCCATGGACAGCCGAACACGGTAATCGTGACGTTGAGTGCCGACGAAGGCGCGATTTCCCTTGAAGTCAGTGATGACGGAGGCGGATTGGTAGCGCATCGCGATCTGCCAGGTCGGGGTATCGACAATATGAAGACGCGGGCCAGGCTGATCTCTGCGCGATTGGAGATGGCGGCACATCCGGGCGGGCAGGGAACGATGGTGAAGGTGACACTTCCGTTGAGGCATGCGCTGAAGACGGATGCGGCAGAATGAAGGTTCTCATCGTGGAGGACGATGCGTTGCATCGCTCCTATCTGAATGAAGCGGTGCGCACGGCGCTACCCGAATGCGATGCGGTGCTGGAGAGCGAAAACGGTCGGCTGGGCGAGATCGAGGCGCGAAAGCTGCGCGCTGAATTCATTGTGATGGACCTGCAGATGAGCGAGCGCAACGGCATAGAGGCCGCCCGCACCATCTGGCGGGAAAGACCGGATACAAAAATCCTGTTCTGGTCCAACTATTCTGATGAGGCCTATGTCCGCGGTGTTTCGCGTATCGTTCCGGAAGGCGCGACCTACGGGTATGTGCTGAAATCGACATCGGAAGAGCGCCTAAAACTGGCTTTGCGCAGCGTATTTCTGGAATCGCAATGCGTGATCGACCGCGAAGTGCGTGGCATCCAGCAGAAAGGCATGGGGTCAGGACACGGGCTGAGCGATGCCGAATACGAGATTCTTGTCGACGTTGCGCTGGGGCTGACCGACAAGACCATCGCAAGCCGAAAAAAGCTGTCGCTGCGTACCGTGCAGAACCGTCTACAGCAGCTCTATGAAAAACTCGAGGTCTATCAGGAGACTGGCGATGACGAGAGCCGTTACAATCTTCGCACGCGTGCGGTTGCTGTCGCATTGATGCGGCGCGTCCTCAATGCAAGTGCGGTGGAGCGCGCCGAACGCGACCTGCAGGACGATGCGGACTGATCGGAACAGATTGTCGAACCTCCACCGGTCAATAACACATATGTGCTAATGCAACGAACTGTCGTCATATGACATAAGATCACGCGACTTGCGGGTTCGCAATCTGGGGGGAGTGCAGATAGTGCCTAACAAACGTGTTGTCATCGGGGATGATCATCCCGTATTCCGGGGCGGTCTTTCGCAACTCATACGTCAGATTTATCCAGACGCAGAGATCGTAGAAGCGGGAACCTTTAACGATGTTTTGGAGGCATCGCGGCGTGGCGCACCACCGGTGCTGATCGT
Source organism: Neorhizobium sp. BT27B (assembly GCF_050455485.1). Classification (NCBI taxonomy): domain Bacteria; kingdom Pseudomonadati; phylum Pseudomonadota; class Alphaproteobacteria; order Hyphomicrobiales; family Rhizobiaceae; genus Neorhizobium; species Neorhizobium sp. BT27B. The sequence continues at coordinate 130,311 of NZ_JBCIYT010000008.1, forward strand.
CATCGACCTTCTGTTTCCCGGACTGGATATCGAAACATCCCTGACCGCGATGCGACAGGAGTTTCCAAAGTCCTCGCTTGTCATTGTTTCCATGCTCAATGACCCACGGACGATCCAAACGCGCACTGCTGGTCGCAGACGCAGCAGGCCTACACGTTCTTTGCTGGAACGGACAAGCTTGATGCCGCACTCCTGCTGAAAACATGTTTCGGCTTTGAGCATGACGATCGTTTGCGTAGGAAAAGAGACGCTATTGAGCGAGAGCTCGCTGTCGGGCCGCTTGTCCATCGCTACAGCGATGTTTGCAAAGAAGAGGGGGATTTTGTCGCCTGCTGCTGTTGGCTGGTCGAAGCCTATGCATTTCTCGGGGAGGTCGATCGTGCCGAGGATATGCGCGTTCAGCTGCTTGAAAAACTCCGCAACAATTTCGGTATTCTCACCGAACAGATCGATCCCGCGACCGGGGAAGGGCTGGGCAACCTCGCGCAAGGCTTGAGCCACCTCGCTTTCCTTCACGCAATGTTCTCGCTTCAGGAAAACAGATGATGGATGTTCGAATTCTCGACGCGCGCTTGCCGGCCTGCCAGCTGGATGAAGGTGCTTATTGGGATGCGCCAACAGCCTCCCTGCACTGGGTGGATATCATCGGGCGCTCGGTCCATCGGTATTGGCCGGGCAATCTGGCGCACCAGACATGGGCCGTGTCTAAGGAGGTCAGCTCTGCCTAAGCATCAGGCCGGGTCGATGTTTGAGATCCGCGGCGTACGCGGGCGCCCGTACTACTTGATATACGCCGATGACGCGTCGGGATTGCAGAAGCCGTGGGGTGATATAATTGGCGGTTTGCGGCGCTCGAACCATGATGGCGCAATCGCATTCCGCGTCAAAAGGCCATCGCTCTTGTCCGTCAGATAAAGTTGTGCGCTGGTATTAGGGAACATCATTTGGTATTTGCCGAAGAGCGGCTCGATACGTCGCCACCCATAGCAGATCGGTGCCGAGACGCGCAGCACCCCATTGGGTCCGACGCGTCCCAAGCCGCTTTCCACCTTGGCGTCACGTGAACCATGGATCAAGAGGCGGGAGCAGCGTTCATAAATAGTCTGCCATCGTAGGTAAGCCGGCATTGACGGGTGGAACCGGTAAACAAACGGGCGCCGACAAAGCGCATTGGTGGCGCGGGTCACCCCCGCCGCTGAGATACTTGGCCGCCCTTGCGAAATTTCCGGTTTCGGCAGCGGTGATGAATAGCGACAGTTCATCCGTATCGGTTATGTTACGCTGCTGCCGTTGTCGTCTGCCAACGCATCTCTATTCCGCCGCCTGCTGCATGGTGTCCACATCCAGCAGATGGCCCGACCGCCTTGCCTTGGTGGCAAGGTAGTTGCGGTTTTCGGGCGTTACCACACCCATGACCGGTGTGCGGCGATGGACATTGAAACCGGCCGCTTCAAGCGCCTTAAGCTTACGCGGATTGTTGGTCAGCAACTCCACCGAACTGATACCGAGCGCCGTCAGCATGGCAATGGCGGCATCGTAGCGGCGACCATCTTCCTCGAAGCCGAGAACGGCGTCCGCGTCCACCGTGTCTAACCCCTGATGCTGGTATCCGTAGGCGCGCATTTTGGCGGCAATGCCTGTTCCGCGCCCTTCCTGATCAAGATACAGCAATATTCCGCCGCCGCGCTGTTCCAGGAGCAGCAGCCCTTCACGCAACTGGTCACCGCAGTCGCATTTCAGCGAACCGAAGAGATCGCCGGTCAGGCAGGATGAATGGATTCTGACGGGCACAGGACGCGCGACGTCGGGCTTGCCGACGATGATCGCCACCTGGTCGCGCTGTGCCACCCCTCCACGAAATACGACGAATTCCGCATTCTCTATACCTTTCAGGGGTACGCGGGTTCGTGCCACGATGGCAAAATCCGCTTCCGCTGCCGGCGTATGGTCAAACGCATCGGCGGCGAGGCGCGCACAACCCTCGAAGCGTTGATCTCCGGATTTTACCGCAAAACAGATGAAAGCCGGCAGAAGCAATGCGGCGCGTGCCAGTCGCTCAAGCGTCACACTTTCACCGGACGCCGGTTGCCATGCCGGCAGATGGTCCGCACCCCGGCCATAGGCAAGTTCGGTCAGCCCCTCATAGGCAAGACCATCCATGGCGAAGAACACGCCGGACGGGGCATTGATGTCCAGCACCGACGAACGGGCGCGCGTGACGAACAGCAACTGCTTGCCCCGTGCTACCACGGCGAAACGATCGACTGTTTCCGGCGTTGCCGTATCGAGCGCCAGCACGGCCTGGTCGCGGCCCTCAGCTTCGATCAAGACCGGTCGGCCATAGCGCAATTCGGAGATCGCCCTTTCGCAGGCGATATGCCAACGATCAATGGCGGAAAAGAAACTAGCGGGCGCTGGCTGAAACATGGTGTCTCCTTCGGATCACATTCCGGCGCGCGGATTTTGATAAAGTCGCGCTGCACGGGTGATGCTCCAGACGTAGGGCAAGCTTGCCGGAATCCGAGGCCCGAATGAGGCGAGATGGAGAAATATTGAATTTCACAAGCGAACATCACGCACATGTTAAAACGCCGTGATTTCCGATATTTAATTAGCTTGCCCCGGAACAGGACGACCATGGCGCGGCCTTTCCTTGCTGACATACCGAGTTTCAAAATATCCGCGTGAGCCCGGCTTGTTAAACCATGCCCCGCGCCTAGTTGGCATAACGAATGCGACTTATCGAAAGCATGGATATGGACTTGCAAAACCGCCAGCCGACCCCTGACGCAGTCGCTACCAGCGACGCCGGTGCGCGGCTTTACTCGGATGGGAGCAGTCATGCGCTCGAAGCGATATCCTCTACCGGTCTTCCGGTCGCATGGCGTCGATTTGTCGTCCTTACCCTCAATCTGGTCACGCTGCTGGCGATTGGTAGCGTGGTGTTCCGCATTCTCTCGCCCGGCGGCATCGATGTGCCTGAAGCCCTGATGCTGGGCGGCTTTCTGATCGCCACGCCATGGACGGTGCTGGGGTTCTGGAACGCCGTCATCGGACTGGTTCTCCTGCATGGACCAGGGGACCCGGCGCGCAGCGTCTATTCTTTCTACCGCCAGGGAAAAGGCACGCAGCCACGCAGCCTGTCGTCGCAGACGGCGTTGACGGTGTTTCTGCGAAACGAGGACCCTTATCCGGTTTTCGCGCGTCTGGACGCCATGACGCGAAGCCTGCGTTCGACTGGCCTAGACCGACATTTCCGTTTTTTTGTTCTGAGCGACACCTCCGATCCATGCGTGGCGATTGCCGAGGAAACTGCATTCGCACGGTTCTCGGCCGAGATGGCGGAACAGGGCGGCAAAGTGCCGGTCTACCGCCGACGCATGGTCAATGCGGGTTTCAAGGCGGGCAATATCCGCGAATTTATTCATGAATACGGTAAGGACTACGACTTCTTCCTACCGCTTGATTCCGATAGCGTCATGTCAGGTGATGTGATCACGCGTCTTGCTGCTGCCATGGAAGCGCGCAGCGAAATCGGCCTGATGCAGACACTTGTCGTAGGCGTGCCGGCCACCAGCGGATTTGCGCGCATGTTCCAGTTCGGCATGCGGCACGGCATGCGCTCGTTCACCATGGGCTCGGCATGGTGGACGGCCGATTGCGGCGCGTATTGGGGCCATAACGCCATGATCCGGACGTCGGCGTTTCTGGCGCATTGCGACTTGCCGGTTCTTCCCGGCGCGCCACCGCTTGGCGGGCACATCCTCAGCCACGACCAGCTGGAAGCGGCCTTCATGCGGCGCGGCGGCTATGAGGTGCGGGTTCTTCCTATCGAGACGCGCAGTTTCGAGGCCAATCCTCCCACCCTGCCGGATTTTGCAAAGCGCGATCTGCGCTGGTGCCAGGGCAATATGCAGTACTGGCGTTTTCTGTTCGAGCCAGGTCTCAAGCCGGTCAGCCGTTTTCAGGTTCTGCAGGCAATCCTCATGTATCTCGCTCCACCGGCCTGGATCATCGCGACATTCGCAGCGGCTTGGAAAGCCGTTTCATCCGGCTTTGACAGCAGCTACATGCAGCTCGGCTTCTGGCTATTCATCTCCATCTTCCTGCTTTCCATCGCGCCGAAGCTTGCCGGCATGTTAGACGTGCTTCTGACGCGCGGTGCCGTGAGGAGTTATGGCGGCGGGCTGAGGCTCGGCCTTTCAGCCGTCATCGAAGTATTGGCATCGATGCTGATTGCACCGATTATGGCCGTTTACGTCTCGATTTTCCTGGTCGGCCTCCTGCTCGGCCGTTCGGTCACCTGGAGCGGCCAGAACCGCGACCGGCTTGGCATTTCCTTTTTGTCCGCCACAAAAGCCATGGGCGTTCAGACGATAATCGGCTTCACGCTTGCCACGATCATTTATCTCGGGGCGGGAGGCGAAACGTTACTTTGGGCCATGCCGGTGGTGGCCGGCCTGTGCCTGTCCATCCCGTTCACCGTGTTCACCGCCTCGGCCGCCTTCGGCAGATGGTCGGCCCGGTCCGGCATTTTCGCCATTCCTGAGGAAGGGCATCTGCCGCGCGTGCTGAGCAGGCTTGTGCCCGATGGCGCCCGGCGCTGGCGCCGTCCCGCGCGTGACGGTCGCGAAACCGATATGCAGCTTCCCGAACAGGCGCAAACGGATGGCGGCACATGACTCCAGCGCAAGCTCTCTGGCTGAAAGGCAAGGAACGCGCCGAGTTTCGCGAAGAAGAACTCCCGCCCCTTGGCGAAGGTGAGGTGCGGATAAGGAGCCGGTTCGGCGCGATCAGTCGCGGCACTGAGGCGTTGGTCTTCCGTGGTGCCGTGCCGCAAAGCGAATACGCTACGATGCGGGCGCCACTGCAGCACGGGGATTTCCCGTTCCCGGTCAAATACGGTTATGCCGTCGTGGGCACGATCGTTTCCGGGCCGGAGGCACGTCTCGGCGAAACGGTATTCTGCCTGCATCCGCATCAGGACGTTTTCGATGCGCCGGGGCAGATGGCCATTTCCCTGCCCGCATCCGTTCCGCCCGCAAGGGCGATGCTGGCCGCCAACATGGAAACGGCCGTGAACGGCATATGGGATGCCGGCATTCTGCCCGGCGACAGAGTTGCGGTCGTGGGCGGCGGATTGGTCGGACTGCTGGCCGCCTATCTCGCTGCCGGCATTCCCGGCACCGAGGTGACCGTCGTCGACGTCAATGACGACCGCCGGCGCCTTGCCGAAATATTCGGCTGCGGTTTCATCAAAGCCGTCGAGGCGCAATCTAGCCCCGGCGATCGCGATGTCGTCATCCACACCTCGGCCAGTGGCGCCGGCCTTGCAACAGCGATCTCGCTTGCCGGGTTCGAGGCGCGGATCGTTGAAATGTCCTGGTATGGCGAACGCATGTCGGACGTGCCGCTCGGCGGCCGCTTTCATAGCCAGCGTCTGTCGATTATCTGCTCGCAGGTGGGTCATGTTCCCCCCAACCGCCGCAGCCGCTGGCCGCTCTCGCGCCGCATGGCAAAGGCGCTCGAACTGCTTGCCGACAACCGGCTGGATACCCTCATCTCCGGGGAAACGGCATTTTACGATCTCGATCGGGACTATGCGTCGATCCTCGCCAACCCCAGCACGCTTTGCCACCGCATCCGTTATTGACGAACCGAAGGAAACAGCATGTTTGCAGTTGAAGTCCGTGACCACATGATGATTGCCCATAGCCTGGCCCGTCCGGTCTTCGGTCCGGCGCAGGGCATGCATGGCGCAACCTTTGTGGTCGATGCCGCCTTCATGACGGAAGATCTCGACGAGGACGGGCTGGGCGTCGATATCGGTCTGGCGACGACGATCCTGAAGGAAACGCTGTCGCCGCTGAACTACCAGAACCTCGATGAACTCGATGTCTTTCGCGGCAAGGTGACGACGACCGAGGTGCTTGCCAAGCACGTTTTCGACCAGTTGCGGGACGCCATCCAGGCGGGCAGGCTCGGGGCGAGCGGCATGCGGATCAAGCGCCTGAAGATCACCTTGCATGAAAGCCACGTGGCGCGCGCCTGGTACGAGGCGGCGATTTGAGCGGGACAGGAAACAATCGCCATCTCGTCTTCGCGATTCCCGGAGATCTCGACACGTTGAGCGGCGGTTACGGCTATGATCGCCGGATGATGTACGAACTGCGATTACTCGGCTGGACCATCGACCATCTGCAACTGCCTGCCGGTTTTCCCGATCCGAGCGACGCGGAGCTTGCGGAAACGGCGCTCCGGTTGGCGGCAGTGCCGCAACATGCGCTCGTCGTCGTGGATGGCCTGGCCTTCGGCGCGATGCCGCAGATCGCGCTTGCCGAGCGCCAAAGGCTGCGCTTGGTCGCCCTCGTCCACCACCCATTGGCGCTAGAGACCGGCATTTCCGCGGAAACCGCAGTGAAACTGAGGAAAAGCGAGAGGACGTCGCTTGGTGCAACGCGCGGCGTTGTCGTCACCAGTCCGGCAACGGCACGAACACTGGTCGCGGAGTTCGGTGTTGGCGTCGAGCGTATCCATGTTGCCGTGCCGGGAACAGAAAGGGCGCCGCCGGCGCGCGGCAGCGGCGACGACGCGTTGCAGATCCTGTCGGTCGGTTCGCTGACGCCGCGCAAGGATCACGCCACGCTGGTATCGGCATTCGGCCGTATTGCCGACAGGCCTTGGCGATGCCGGATCGTTGGCAGTGACAGGATGGATAGCACCTGCGCGCATGACCTGCGGCAGCAGATCGTCGAGGCAGGTTTGGCCGACCGGATCACCGTCACCGGTGAGATCGCGGATGTCGCCGCCGAATACGACCGCGCCGACATTTTTGCGCTTGCGAGCCGATATGAGGGTTTTGGCATGGCATTCGCGGAGGCGATGGTGCGTGGCCTGCCGATCGTCGGCTGCCGTGGCGGCGCCATTCCCGATGTCGTGGACGAAAGCGCGGGTATTCTGGTCGCGCCGGGCGACGTGTCCGGATTTGCTGATGCTCTGGCGGGCCTGATCGACGCGCCATATAGGAGACGGGATTTTGCCGACGGATCTCTTGCGGCTGGACACTGCTTGCCCGACTGGCCGATGACGGCTGCGACGCTGTCGGATTTTCTGAAGGATATTGGATGAGCGGATTTGAAACACGCTGGCTCGACCTGCGAGAACCGGCGGACCATGCCGCGCGCGACGCCGGACTCTTGCAAAACGCGACCGCATATGCCGATGCCGGCGGCAATGCGGTTACCGTCGTCGATCTCGGCTGCGGCACCGGCTCGACACTGCGGGCCTTCTTGCCGGCCGCGACACGATGGCAATGGCAGTTGGTGGACAATGATCCCCTGCTTCTGGCCGAAGCCGCAAGCAGGAACCACAACGGCATGACGCTTGACTGCGTACAGACCGATCTCGGCGAACCATCACCGGAGCTTTTCAAACGGGCACGACTGGTGACGGCATCCGCACTTCTCGATCTGGTCTCGTCGACGTTTCTGCACATGCTGGTATCCTCGCTGGATAAGCGGGACTGCGGTTTCTACACGGCGCTGAACTTTGACGGACGGTGCATATGGGATCACGCCCACGTGGCGGATGCCCGCATCGTCAACGCCTTCAACATGCACCAGAGGCGGGACAAGGGGTTCGGGCCGGCACTCGGGCCCGTGGCGGAAGGCGTGTTGCGCGATATCCTTCGGACAAACGGCTTTCGTGTTTTGACTGGCAAAAGTCCTTGGCGGCTTGGCGCCGGCGAGGTGGAACTGCAGCGGCAGTTCATCATCGGCATGGCGACAGCCGCTGCCGAAACGGGGCTGGTGGATCATGCCGTGGTGGAAGACTGGCGCAACTATCGGCTCGATCATGCCGACAGCAATTGCGAGATCGGCCACTGGGACATGCTCGCCCTGCGATGACCGCTTCTGCCGGCCGAAGCGATATGAGAGCCTATTCCGCAGCAACGCCGCTGGCCGCGACCGCGTTTAACCCGGGCGTCGCGCCGGCTCGGAAATCGCAATCGAAAAGGATGTCGCTTCCCAGATTATAGGTGGTGACGCGCGGGCGCAGTGCCTGCGACAATGCCTTGATCGGCGGCAGGCTCAATCCCGGCAGCCCGGATCCGACAATGATCGGTGAAATGCACACATGCAGGCGGTCCAGCAATCCGTGACAGAGGAAATGTTCGATCGTCGTCGCTCCACCTTCGATCAGGATACTGGTGAGGTCCCGTGCCACGAGGGATGCCAGAATATCCGCAGGCTCCAGCAAACCGGCGGCATTGCGTGACAGCGTGATCGTCTCGACATCGTGCCTCGGGGCGATATCGTCCGCTTGGACGATGATGGTCCGCGACTGGTCATTGAGCAATTTCAGGCCGAGCGGGATGCGCCCGTTGGGATCGATGGCGACGCGGACCGGGTTTGGCCCGCTGACATTGCGCACGGTCAGCCTCGGATCGTCCGCCAGGACGCAGCCGACACCGACCACGACGGCATCGACAAGCGCCCGGATTCGATGGAGATGGTTGAAGCCATCGCGCCCGGACAGGTCACGGGCATCGCCATCCAGTGTTGCGACACGGCCGTCAAGCGACTGACCGACCTGTGCGATGACCATTGGCCGGCCGGTCCTTCGCGCCAGCGGGCGATAGAGTTCACCAGCAGCGACATCCGCAAATGCCGGCCATTGCGACGGCTTTCCGTCCCGTTCATCCAGCAGAGCCGACCAGGTTTGATCGCAAAGACGCGTAACATTCATGATCATGCTCCGTAAAAACCTGCCGATTGTTTGGCAACCTGCCTTGCCTGCAAAGCTATATGAAGCAGCAGCGAAATCTCTCAAGCAAACAGGCGAGGTTTTGTTCGGGCTCACGCTTTGTTGTTCCGGCAACAATCGGAAGTCGTATCGTGACGACCTCTGCTGAGGCTGACAAACGTGTTTTCGTGCAATCGACATTCACCGCATCCACGTGCACGGGATTACTGCTTCAGCGCCCATGTCGGCGATGAGGTTTCGCAGAGCAATTGAATCTTAGGCTTTGTCAGCGAGTACACGGTTTGGCGAAAGCTCGTCGAGAAGCGCCGGTGCAAGCGGCGCATCACCAACTTGGCGTGGTGTGAGGACCAGCTTCAATGGTCGGCCAAGAGCATCCACTGCCATATGGATCTTGGTCGTTGGGCCTCCACTTGGAACGCCCCAGAGCCTGTCTCTTTTTCTTGGGTCATTAATCAACAGCCTTATTTTGGCGTATAATGTTGGAGTGGCATCCTAGGTGTTTGGTCCCGGAAGATCTCCACGAAGGCTCTAACAAGCGACTGCGTCAAAATGGCGAGGCGTGGTTAGCTGCCTTCGGTTAACTCGACGGTCGAAATGGCGGAAGAAGGCGGGATTGACACCGTTGCAAGGCTCGACCAATCGCGACCTGCAGACGTGCCTCCATTGACTGATGGTCATCCATTGAGCTTGTCCGGCGATTCCTGTCGATGGCTGTCCCGCGAACGACATTGATGTTGGACGTTCAGACCTTGCCTTTAGCGACTAATTCGCGGGTTCGCTTGAGTGTCGAGAGAAGGGCAGCTTTGTAGCCTTGATCACTGTCGAACTGTGCCTGGTCGCGCTCCTCCTCCGGACCGTTGGGTTCCTTGCCGTGTAGGCCGAGATAGCAGTAGAAGCGCAATTGCAGCGCACCTGTCGCGTCCTCGAAGAGTTCGTTGACGATCGCCCCTTCGCGTGGCCCGGTTGCCTGAAAGAATGTTACTTTCCTTTCGGTTTCCAGCGAGATGATCTCGCGTAGATCGGCCCCGGCAATAGTCGCCTCGCGGACGAAGTGTGTGGCGCTTTCTTCTACCACGTCGCATCGGGTACACAGACCCGGCGGCAGGAATAGCCGAGCGTCGCGAGCCTTGAGTTCAAGCCCTGCCCAGGCTTGGGCGCGGGTCAGAGGAAACTCGCCCTCGGGATTTACGGAAACGGTGGCGGTCGAATAGATCATGATGTGATTCCTTGTCTCGAAAATTTGGATGATAAGAGCTTATGCGGACTTTGAGATGCCGACGGCGAAATCCCTGTAGGAGCGCAATCGGCGGCCGAGAAGATTGGTAAGGCGCTCGACGTCTCCGTCCTCAGGGCGCATGCCGTCGCTGATGAAGCGCTCGCTCATTAGGCGCATGTCATATGCCATCCAGCTCGGCATGAAGGTACGCAGGTTCTGTTCGAAAGCTTCGACGTCGCCGCCGCCGTAGGAGATCTCACGACCGAGAACCTCGGACCAGATGGCAGCTATATCTTCGCCAGTCAGGGTATCGGGACCAACGAGGTTGAGTCGCGTAGTGGGCAGCGGATCGATCGCTTGTTCGCGGCGCAGCAGTTCAAGCGCGGCAATTTCGCCGATATCGGCGCTGTCGATCATTGCGAGGCCCCGTGAACCGATCGGCATGGGGTAGACGCCGTAGCCCGAGATGACGTCCTTGATGGTGATGTCGTTCTGGATGAAATAAGCAGGACGCAGAATGGTAGCGTCGAAGCCCATCTGTTCGATCATGCGCTCCACACCAAACTTGCCGGCGAAGTGCGGCACGTTCACGTAAACGTCGCTGTGGATCACCGACAGATAGACGACGCGCTTGATTCCTGCCTCGCGGGCCACGTTGAGCACGATCAGCGCCTGCGTGAACTCGTCGGCGACAACGCCGTTGAGCAGGAACAGTGTCGAGACGTCGGACATTGCGTTGCGAAGTGCGTCAACGTCCAGAAGATCGCCTTGGGCAACGGTAACGCTTTCCGGAAAATTCGCCTTCGCGGGATCGCGGACAAGGGCGCGGACATCGGCGTTGCGGGCAACGAGCTGATGGATGACGTGCCGGCCGATATTGCCCGTTGCGCCTGTAACTAGAATGGTCATTGAGGTTCTCCGTGTTTTGTTTGTGTCTTGAAGACACCCCGAATATGAGTGGTTCACTTTCGATCCAATAGATTGTAAATATAGACCTTGCGTCTCACAGGTGGAACGCTATGGACCTTCTTTCACTTTCCGACTTTGTCCTTGTCGCGAGACACGGGGGATTCGGCAGAGCCGCTCGGGCCGCAGGACGGCCTAAAGCGACGCTGTCCCGACGCGTGGCTGAATTGGAGGCCAGCCTCGGTCTGCGCTTGTTCGAGCGCGGGTCACGGATGTTGAAACTCACCGAAGAAGGCAGGGCTCTCCACGAGCGGACCGGTGCCCTGCTGACGGAGATCGACGAGACTGCCGCCGCCATCGCTTCCGGCGGGAGCACGCCTCGGGGACGACTCCGGATTAGCGCTCCATTGCTGTTCTCTCAGACCGCCATGGGCAAGATCGCCGCCGGGTTCGCCTTGAAGTATCCCGAAGTGAGATTGGAAATCACGAACGAAGACCGGGCTGTCGACATGATCGAGGAAGCTTATGATCTCGTTATCCGCGTAAATCCCGCCCCAGACGCATCCCTAGTCGGCCGCGCCTTTCTCCATGATCGGCTGGTGGTTGTGGCCAGCCCCGATTTTTCCAGTCCGGTTGGGGACGTCGCAGTACCCGGCGTAGTAAGAGGGGCCGGCAGTCAGCAGGTCTGGAACGTCTCAGGAGCGAAAGGCTCCGAAACGATCAGGGTCGATCCCGTCCTCGCCTTGTCGTCACTTATCATGGTTCGGGATGCCGTGCGCGCCGGGGTCGGCGTCGCACGACTTCCTATCTCTTTGGTAAGCAACGATCTGGCCGACGGAAGTTTGCGGCATTTGGGTGATGTCGAGGGGGCAGGAATCGCCCTATGGGCTCTTTACCCGTCCCGGCGACTACTCAGCGCACGAGTGTCGGCTTTCCTCGAGTTCCTGAAACACGCCTTCCCGAACGGGACACCCGATGAATTGGCGGCATACATCGGTAAGTAGCCGGCCTATGACGCCAATGGCTTGCATCCATAGAGCAATGACGTGGGCTTCTAAGAGCGCATTCTCTCGCCCGTCATAAGCGTGTCTGGTGTACCCGAACACTTCAAGTCCACACCATTTCGAATGTCTTTTAGACTTGCTGTAGCCCGCCGTCGACGCACAGCTCAGCACCCGCGATGTAGCTGGCATCATCGCTTAGCAGGAACAAGGCGGCAGCAGCCACTTCTGAAGGCCGCGCCATGCGGCCCATCGGGATCGGGGCGACAATAGCCGCGCGAGTGTCCTCCGCGACAGAAGCCATCATTTCCGTATCCGTTGGGCCGGGTGCGACGACGTTGACCCTGATGCCTTTGGGCGCGAGTTCTGCCGTCCAGGCTCTGGCATAGGCCCGAACGGCCGCCTTGGTGGCGCCGTAAGTTCCGTAGCCCGGATATCCCGCGTTTCCGGCAATAGACCCGACGAGGACGACCGAGCTGCCTTCTGCCATTGCGGGTAGGGCTGCCTGGAGGCCGAACACCATCCCTCTGACGTTGACGTCGAAGTGACGATCGAAGTGCTCCGGCGTGATCTCGGCGATCTGCGAGGGCTCGGAGAGACCGGCATTCAAAACAAGCGCGTCAATGCGACCGTGTGCTTCACGCACTTTCTCAACCGCAACTACCATATCCTGCGGAGAGCTCGCGTCCGCGGTGATGCCGGTCGCACCATTGCCAATGCCTTCGGCCGCCTTCTCGACATCCTCGCTTCTACGGCTGGTGATGAAGACTTTCGACCCTTCGGCAGAAAGCCGCTCTGCAATTGCCAAGCCGATACCCTTGGCGCCACCGACAACCAGCGCAACCTTGTTATCCATTCGAGCCATCGTAAATCCTTTCACTGAATGATCTCGGGATGATATACGATGGATATCTGATATCAATTACGCACCTGGAATAGCCTAGATATGGACGACTATACCGACCTGGAAGCCCTCTCTCACCGCGCGCTTTGCGACATGCCGCTGGTTCGTCCGGTGCTCGACAAGATCGCCGACAAATGGACGATCCTGATACTGACGGTAATCTGCCCCAAACCCTCGCGCTTCAATGAAATCAAACGGCGTCTTGATGGGATCACGCATAAGGCTCTGTCCGATGCCCTGAAGAGACTTGAGCGTAACGGTCTTGTCACGAGAACGGTGCTACCGACGCAGCCGATCGGCGTGGAATACGCAATCACTCCATTGGGCCATTCTCTGCGCGAGCCGTTTGAAGCACTGTGCGCATGGGCTCAGGCCAACGGCGACAGGGTCGAGGCAGCCACGCGTTACTATGACAAAACGTTGAATCGCCGTTGATGAGTCTTCAATGTCGGCTTTTGGCGCGAGGCTGTTGAGTTTCAGCAAGTTTTAAGCCAATTTTCTATCTCGTACTGAGCCATTTATGAGTGTCAAGATGCTGATCGACCGAGGTTTTCTTAGTAGGAGCGGATCGCTTGGAAACGCAAGAGCGGATCAGATCCTGACGAAAACCAACAGACATGTTTCACGAACCACCTGGGTGACCGGTTCATATCTCTTCAAGACCATACCTATCACACTATCACCAGCAGGTTTGCACACGCGCCTCATTCGTCTTGCGCTATATTGCTAAGCGGAGAACTCGTCCCGTCTGAAAATCCCCGGTAGCGCAAATGGCTTCTGTTCAGATGCGCACGCATCGCTTCCCGGGCCTTCTCCGAGTTGCCTGTGCTGATTGCTTCGCAGATCGCCCGATGTTCCATAACTGTGTTTTGGACGTAGTCACCAGTGATCAGCGCCGGATTCAACTCTTTCGAGAACGCCGGCTGCGGCAAAATCTGCAGGCTCATGAGGCTGAAAAATTCGATGAAGGCGCCGTTGTTGGTCGCTTCCGCGATTGAACGGTGGAAAACGAAATCGAGGTGATCGAGGGCGGCATCGTCATCCAGCGATGCCTCGAACTGACGTGCTGCATTCCAGATGTTGGATTCCTGCGCCCAAGAACGCCGCACGGCCGCCAGCCCTGCGGCATGCACCTCGAAGGCCATGCGCAGTTCAAGCAGATCCATGAACGATGTTTTCAGACGAGACAGGGGAGCAAGTGCGACATCCGCATCGAATGTACCGGGATCGTCCGTTTCCGCGCGTGGCGGCTCCAGCACGAATACGCCGACGCCATGGCGTGCCTCGACGATGCCATCCGACCGCAGGGCCGATACTGCCTCGCGAATAACCGTTCTGCTGACGCCAAACTGCTGCGACAGCTGGCTGAGCGACCCGAGCTTGAAGCCCTTTGCAAGCTGGCTGTCGCTGATGTGGGTCTTTAATGCCCGTATGGTGCGGCCAGTCAATGTATCCAAAAGTCACCCGTATCGTCACGCGCGGTCGGTGCGTATGTTTGTCAAATCACCTTAAGGTAGCACGACTTGGCGCAGTGATGCTACCTCCCAATTGACAATTCCCTTTAAAGAGTGCGCACTCCTGAATTTTGTTTGGGTTTTCCGTCTGAATTGCAGCGGCTAATCCGTTTTTCTCAAAAAATATAATTTTGGCTGTCCGCTGCCTGCGGGCGTTATTCCGGTGGTGATACCACAAAATAATTCATTTTAAACAATATTTTAGGCAGTGTCTCATCGAGTTATCACCAAAGAGATACCATCACTAGAATGGATATTGACAAGAGGTAGTATTTCAATAATCTCGGGGCATAAGAAGTGAACAAACGACCAGCCTGAGAAAATTGGATGGCGATTTGTTCCGGGAACGTGGTTCGCACCCAGGGTGCGTTCAGTGAAATCAGATGGAAAGCTGCTATGAGTGTCGTCGCCGCACGTCTCTCCGAGCGGGGCATCGCATTGCCTTCAATTGCCCCGGCTTCAGGAAACTACATCTCCCATAGGCTCGTCGGAAGCCTTTTGTTCGTATCGGGCCAGATCCCCAGGATTGATGGTGTCGAGCATTATGTCGGTGTCGTCGGACAGGAGATCTCGCCTGAGGACGGCTACAAGGCCGCCCGCCTTTGCGCGCTTAACATTGTTGCGCGGGTGAGGGCGGCGTTGGATGGAGATCTTGATCGTGTCGTCGCCTGCGTCCAACTGCGCGGTTTCGTCAATGCACCTGCGGATTTCAAAGGTCATCCGGCTGTGATCGATGGCGCCTCCGATCTTCTGGTGGAGGTTTTTGGCGGCAAGGGCCGCCATGTGCGCACGGCACTCGGCGCCGGATCGTTGCCGCGCGGATCGTCGGTCGAGGTCGATGCCATTTTCGAAGTCGCACCAAAAGCCTGACAACAAAAAAGGGGAACTGGCCATGAACGGGACCAGCATGTCGGAAAAAGCCATCGCCATGAGCGGCGTCAACAAGTGGTACGGCCACCTGCAGGTGCTGAAGGGCATCGACCTTGAGGTCGGTCGCGGCGAACATATCGTCCTTTGCGGTCCATCCGGTTCGGGCAAGTCCACCCTCATTCGCTGCATCAATCATCTTGAGGAAATCCAGGAGGGCAGTATCGCCGTCAATGGTACCACGCTCAGCCAGAAGGGCAGCAATGCGGATCACATCCGTCGCGATGTCGGCATGGTTTTCCAGCAGTTCAATCTTTTCCCGCATTTGACGGTGCTGCAGAACTGCATGCTGGCGCAACGCCGCGTGCGCAAGGCGTCCGCAGCCGAGGCGAAGGAAAAGGCAATGCGTCATCTGGATCGGGTGCACATTGCCGAGCAGGCCGAAAAATACCCCGCCCAGCTCTCCGGCGGTCAGCAGCAGCGCGTGGCGATCGCCAGGGCGCTCTGCATGGATCCGCAGATCATGCTGTTCGACGAGCCGACATCGGCGCTCGATCCGGAAATGGTCAAGGAAGTGCTCGACACGATGATCTCGCTGGCCGATGACGGCATCACGATGATCTGCGTGACGCATGAAATGGGCTTCGCCCGCGCGGTGGCGCATCGCGTCATCTTCATGGATCGCGGCGAAATCATCGAAAGCGCCAAGCCGGACGTGTTCTTCAGCAATCCTGCCCATGAGCGCACCAAGACTTTCCTTGGCCAGATTCTCAATCATTGAGGCGCGGCTGATGAATTATACATTCGATTTCACCCCCGTCCTTGCCGCATGGCCATCGCTTCTCGACGGCATCATCGGCACGCTGAGAATGTCGTCCCTGTCGATGGTCTTCGGCCTCAGCCTCGGCATCGTCTTCATGATGATGCGGATGAGCAAGAACAAGGCGCTGCGGGCCATCGCCATCGGTTATATCGAGCTGATCCGCAACACGCCGATCCTCGTGCAGGTCTTCTTCGTTTTCTTCGGCATGCCGGCACTTGGCATCCGGCTGAGCGGCGAACAGGCAGCGATCCTAGCCATGACGCTCAACTGTGCGGCCTATGCGGCGGAGATCGTGCGCGGCGGCGTCCAGTCGATACGACCAGGACAGTTCGAGGCGGGCAGGGCGCTCGGCATGCATGCGATCGATATCTACCGGTTCATCGTGTTCCGGCCGGCGATCAGGGCGGTCTATCCGGCTTTGTGCAGCCAGTTCATTCTGATGATGCTGAATTCCAGCCTGATGTCGTCGGTCTCTGCCGAGGAACTGACCTATTTCGCCCAGACGCTGGATTCCCAGACCTTCCGCAGCTTCGAGATCTATCTCACGCTCGGCGTCATCTACCTGGCAATGTCGCAGTTCTTCTCAATCGCTCTCGGCATGATCGGCCGGGTCTATTTCTCCTATCCGGCAAAGTGAGGCACTGCGATGATCCGTCAGTTTGGTTCCGGAGAATTCCTCTTTCTGCTTGAAGGCGCGCGCTGGACCGTTGTGCTTTCGCTTCTCGCCTTCTTTTTCGGCGGCATGCTTGGACTTGCCGTTGCACTCGGCCGCACCGGCAAATGGAAATGGCTGCGCATCCTGACCGCCACCTATATCCAGATCTTTCAGGGCACGCCGCTGCTGGTGCAACTGTTCTTCGTCTATTTCGGCCTGCCTCTCCTCGGTTTCAAGGTGGATGTCTGGGTGGCGCTGACAATCGGCTTGTCGCTTCACACCAGCGCGTTTCTGGGTGAAATCTGGCGCGGCAGCATCCAGGCGGTGCCAAATGGCCAAAGCGAGGCGGCCCGCGCACTGGGCATTGGATACATGCACCGGATGGTGGATGTCGTCCTGCCACAAGCGTTTCGCATCGGCCTTCCAGCGACGATCAGCTTCCTCGTCAACCTGATCAAGGGCACGGCGCTGGCCGCGTTGCTCGGGATGACGGAGCTGACCCGATCCGGTCAGCTGATGGCAAACATCACGTTTCAGCCGCTGCAGGTCTACGGGGCGGTCGCACTGATCTACTTCATCATCTGCATACCCCTGACCTATTGCAGTGCACGCATCGAGCGGCGCCTCAACGCCGCGCGATAAAACAAGAACGCATGCCAAGAAAACCAACCAGAGGTGACCATATGTTCAATACAGCATTGACCGTTTCGCGCTCGAAAGTTTTGGGCGGTCTTGCCGCCATGCTTCTGGCCGCAACCTCCTTTGCGACAGCCGCACTGGCGGTGACGCCGGAGGAAATCAAGGCCAAGGGTACCGCCACGATCGGCGTGCAGATGGACCAGTTCCCGTGGGGCTTCATCGGTGCGAAGGGCGAAAATGATGGCTTCGATATCGATATCGCCAAGCTGATCGCCAAAGAGCTCGGCGTCGAGGTCAAGTTCGAGCGCATTACCGGCCAGAACCGCATTCCGCTGCTGGTCAACGGCAATGTCGACTTCCTCGTCCCCTCGATGACGATTACCGAGGAGCGTGCCAAGGTCATCCAGTACGCCATTCCCTATTCGTCGAACGACATCACCGTCTGGGGCAAGACGGATGCGGATATCAAGGCGAACGAGGATCTCTCGAAATTCGTGATCGGTGTCAATCGCGGCAGTGCTTTTGAACCCCTGCTGGTCAAGGTTGCGCCGAAAGACACCCAGATCAAGCGCTTTGATGATGATGCCACGACCGTTCAGGCACTTCTATCGGGCCAGGTCGATGCCATTCTGGGAAGTGTAACCTATGGCCTCGTCATCAAGGAGACCGGCAACGACGCGCTGTTCGGGCGCAAATACAAGGTTTCCGACAATTTCCAGGGCATGGCCGTTCGCAAGGGTGACCTGGAAATGCTCGATTTTCTCAACGATTTCGTAGCCCGTCATACCGCTGACGGTACGCTGGATGCCCTCTACAAGAAGTGGATCGGCGTTGATCGTGCGAAACTTCCGACAACGCTGCCGGGCGTCGATTTCACAGGCAAGCAGTAAATAACAGCGCCAGGGCCCTGCGCGGTCACCAGCCGCGGCCGCGCAGGACGGCACAAACATCAACAACTGAAGAGCTTTTGGCCCCCGCCGCTTCGCGCGGGCGGGGACAGGCCTCTGCACGCCGAAAACCGGATTTTCAGGCAGGGCGCAACAATAGCTCGCTTACGGAGCATGAGACAGACAATGGCGAAAGATGGCAAGCAGATCAGGGTCGGTGTCGATATCGGTGGCACCTTCACCGACGTTGCGATGGAGGTAGGCATCACGCTCCATTCGATCAAAGTTCTGACCGATTATTCCTATCCCGAAAACGCGATCGTCAAGGGGGTTCGCGAGGTTGCGGAAGTGGCCGGAGTGAACCTTTCCGAGATCGATACGATCATCCATGGCACGACGCTGGCCACCAACGCGCTGATCGAGCGCCGTGGAGCCCGCACGGCCTTCATCACCACCAAGGGATTTCGCGACGTCATCGAAATGCGCACCGAAAGCCGTTTCGAGCAATATGATCTCGATATCGTGCTGCCGGCACCGCTGGTTCCGCGCAACGAACGTTTCGTCGTTGACGAGCGCATCGGCGCCGATGGTTCGGTGCTGAAAGCTCTCGATCTCGCCGAGGTCGACGCGCTGTGCGACGAGATCATCGCCGCCGATTATAACAGCGTTGCCATCGGTTTCATCCATTCCTATCTCAACGGCGCGCATGAAAAGATTGTCCGCGACCGTCTTCTGGCCAAGAAACCCGATATTTCCGTATCGATCTCGTCGGAAGTGTCGCCGCAGATGCGCGAATTCCAGCGTTTCAACACCGTCTGCGCCAATGCCTTCGTCAAGCCGCTGATGGCATCCTATCTCAATCGTCTCGTCGGTCGTCTGACCGAAGAGGGCACGCGCTGCCCGGTTTTCATGATCCATTCGGGTGGTGGCATCATCAGCGTCGAAAGCGCCATCGAGTTTCCGGTACGCCTGCTGGAATCCGGCCCGGCCGGCGGCGCCATCTTCGCGGCCCATATCGCCAGCAGCTACGGTCTCGACCAGGTGCTTTCCTATGACATGGGTGGCACGACCGCCAAAATCTGCCTGATTGAAAAGCAGACACCCAAGACGTCCAAGACTTTCGAGGTGGCCCGCACCTGGCGCTTCAAGAAGGGCAGCGGCATGCCGATCTCCATTCCCGTCATCGAGATGGTCGAGATCGGTGCCGGTGGCGGCTCGATCGCCACCATCGACAGCATGCGTCAGATCCGTGTTGGCCCGCACAGCGCCGGCTCCGAGCCGGGGCCTGCCTGCTACGGCCGCGGTGGCGCCAACCCGACCGTCACGGATGCCGACCTGATCCTTGGTCGCCTCGATCCGGACGAGTTTGCCGGTGGCGCGATGAAGCTCGACCGCTCCGCTTCCGACAAGGCCATGGATGCGGACCTCGCATCGAAACTCGACACGGATATCGCCACGGCCGCTTATGGCCTCAGCGAAGTGGTCGACGAGAACATGAGCAATGCCGCCCGTATGCATGCGGTGGAAAACGGTAAGGAGCTTTCCGAGTTCACAATGATCGCGTTTGGCGGCGCGGCTCCCATCCATGCCGCGCGGCTGTGCGAAAAGCTCGGCATGGCAGATCTCTTGATCCCGCCGGGGGCCGGTGTCGGTTCAGCCATCGGCTTTCTGCGGGCGCCCTTCGGTTTTGAGAGTGTACGCAGCGCCTATAGCCGCCTCAGCCGCTTCGATGCCGCCGCAATCAACCAGACGGTTGCCGAGCTAAGCGCCGAGGCAATCTCCTTCGTGCGCTCCGGTTCGCCCGAAGCTAACCCGGATCTCGAATGCATTGCATACATGCGTTATGTCGGCCAGGGCTGGGAAGTGCCGGTGACGATCGATGTGCGCGATTATGCGGATGCCGATAGCGACTTTTTCCGAAAACTGTTCGACGAACAGTACGAGCACTTTTTTGGCCGCGTCATCGATGGCCTCGATGTCGAGATCGTCAGTTGGTCGCTGAGAGCAACCTCGAAGGTTACTCCGCCGGATCGGATCGGCCGGACGGCGAAGACGAACGCGGCAAAAGTGCGCGGCACCCGCGAAATTTTCGATGTGCAGGAAGGCAGCTTCCAGACGGCATCGATCGTTTCGCGTGCCGACATGAAGAGCGGCGAATTCGTACCCGGCCCCGCCGTCATCACCGAACGCGAGACCTCGACCATCATCACCGCCAGCCGCGAAGTCATCATGCAGGCCGATGGCTGCCTGCTCATACGCGTCAAGCAAAGCGCTTGAACGGAGGATTTGACATGAAAACCAACGCACTTTCCGAGGTCCACATGCAGATCATGTGGAACCGCCTGATCTCCGTCGTCGAAGAACAGGCCGTCACCCTCATCCGCACCGCATTTTCCACCAGCGTGCGTGAATCGGGCGACCTCTCCGCCGGTGTCTTCAACCGCGGTGGTCTGATGATCGCCCAGGCGGTTACCGGCACACCGGGTCACGTCAACGCCATGGCCGAGGCAGTGGGCCATTTTATCCGCGATATCGGACCTGAGAACATTTTTGAAGGTGATGTCTACATCACCAATGATCCCTGGAAGGGCACAGGTCACCTTCACGACTTCACGGTGGTTTCACCAAGCTTCCGCAACGGTGCGCTGGTCGGATACTTTGCCTGCACCGCACATGTGGTTGATGTCGGCGGCCGCGGTTTTGGCCCGGATGCCAATGAAGTTTACGAAGAGGGCATTTTTGTCCCGATCATGAAATTTGCGGAACGCGGCAAGGTCAACAAGGATCTCGTCAACATCCTGCACAACAACGTGCGCGAAAGCCATCAGGTGGTCGGCGACGTCTATTCGCTGGCGGCCTGCAACGAGATCGGCCATCGCCGCCTGATGGACATGATGGAGGAATTCCAGCTCGCCGATCTGGAGACTCTGGGCGAATTCATCTTCAAGCGCAGTTATGACGCCACGATTGAACGCATCGCCGCGCTGCCGAAGGGGTCCTATTCCAATACGATGCGCGTCGACGGCTACGGGTCACCGATCGATATCGCCGTGCGTCTCGATGTCGAAGGCGATCACATCCTCGCCGATTTCGACGGTACCTCGCCGCCGAGCCCGAAAGGCATCAATTGCCCGATCATCTATTCGGCGGCCTATGCATGCTACGGCATGAAGGTTGCGATCGCACCCGATATTCCAAATAACCACTATTCGCTCCTGCCGTTCCGCGTAACGGCACCGAAAAACTGCATCCTCAATGCCCAGCATCCGGCGCCGGTTTCGGTGCGCCATGTGCTCGGCCACCTCGTGCCGGACGCGGTGCTCGGCGCCGTGCACAAGATGCTGCCCGGCAAGGTGCCGGCGGAAGGAGCAGGGGCGTTGTGGAACCTGCATGTCAGCGTGCGCCCGCTGCAAGGGGACAAGGCGCCTGCCGATGGCGGCCAGCGGGCCGAGGTGCTGCTGTTCAACAGCGGCGGCGCCGGTGCCCGCTCGACGCTCGACGGCCTCAGCGCCACGGCTTTCCCGAGCGGCGTGCATTCCATGTCGATCGAGGCCACCGAGCATGTCGGCCCGGTGATCTTCTGGCGCAAGGAGCTGCGTGATGGTTCCGGTGGTGCCGGCCAGTTCCGCGGCGGTCTCGGTCAGGTGGTGGAAATTTCCACGACCGAAGGTCATGAGATGCATTTCAACGCGATGTTCGATCGTGTCGACCATCCGCCGCGCGGCCGCGAAGGTGGTGAGAACGGTGCAGCCGGTGCGGTCCTGCTCGATGACGGAACGCGTCTTCAGACCAAGGGACGCCAGTACGTGCCGTCCGGCCGCAGGCTGATCCTGCAGCTTCCCGGCGGCGGCGGTTATGGTGCGCCGGACAAGCGTGATCCAGCTGCGGCGCAGCGTGATCTGGATTTTGACTACGCGCCGAAAGGCTGACGAAACCGGATGCCGGCGGGAAAACCCCGCCGGTTCCGACAAACTTTTTCAGCGGGAACTATGGATATGACGTTCGAGAACACGCGCGCGGCCGGCATCAAGTCGTCGCCGAGCATGGCCATCGCAATGGCGGCAAAGAAGCTGGCCGCGGAAGGCCGCGACATCATCGACCTGTCCTTGGGCGAGCCGGATTTCGAGCCGCCCGCACATGTGGCGGAAGCCGCCGCCGAGGCGATCCGCAAGGGACGCGTGCGCTATGGTGCTGCGGCGGGCATGGACAGCCTGCGGCAGGCGATCGTCGCCAAGTTCAGCCGTGAAAACCAGCTCGAATACAAGATCGACGAGGTGATGGTGGCCAATGGCGCCAAGCAGATCCTGTTTGACGTTTTTCTCGCCACGCTGGAGCCGGGCGACGAGGTGATTATCCCCACACCGTGCTGGGTATCCTATGGCGATATCGTCTCGCTGCATGGCGGTGATCCGGTCTATGTGTCCTGCGGACCCGAGGCTGGCTTCAAGATCGATGCGGCAACGCTCGAAGCATCGATCACGCCCAAAACCCGCTGGCTGATGCTCAACTCGCCGTCCAACCCGACCGGCGCCATTTATTCTGATTCGGAATATCAGGCGCTTGGCCAAGTGCTGGCCCGTCATCCGCGCGTTCTGGTGATTTCCGACGAGATCTATGAACACGTTTTGCTCAAGGACGTTCCGTTCGTTTCCTTCGCGCAGGCCTGCCCGGAGTTGCGCGACCGCACGCTGATCGTCAACGGTGTCTCGAAAGCCTATGCCATGACCGGCTGGCGCGTCGGTTACGCCGCCGGGCCCAAGGCTTTGATCGCCGTACTGAACAAGATGCAGTCGCAGAGCGTCACTTCGGTCTCGACGATTGCGCAGGCGGCGGCGCTTGCGGCGCTGACTGGCGACCAGGCTTTTGTCGGGCAGGGCGCTCAGACTTTTGCCGGCCGCGCTAAAATCGTCGCCGATCGTCTGGCGCAGATCGACGGCGTCGATTTTACGCCACCGGACGGTGCGTTCTACGCCTTCATCGGTATTCAGCGGCTGCTCGGCCGCAAGACGGAGACAGGCCAGGTGCTTGCCGACGACCCGGCCTTTGCCGCGCATCTGCTGCAGCAGTTCGGCCTGTCCAGCGTGCCCGGTGCCGCCTTCGGCGCGCCCGGTTTCATCCGCCTGTCGATCGCGGCATCCGACCGTGAACTCGAAGGTGCCTGCGACCGGCTCGGCGCCATGGTCGCTTCGCTGAAGGACTGAGTTGGGATTCCCATCCTGCCACAAATATCGAAACGGCGGCGATCATCACTGCCGCACGCCAAGGAGCTTGAAACATGAAGACCGAAGACCTGAAACACGCGCTGGGCGCGGGCTTGCTATCCTTTCCGGTGACGCATTTCGACGCCGAGGGAAAGTTCAACCCGAAAAGCTATGCCGAACACGTCAACTGGCTGTCCGGTTTCGAAGCCACCACGCTGTTCGCAGCCGGCGGCACGGGTGAATTCTTCTCGCTGTCGCCGGAGGAAATCCCTCAGATCGTGCGCGTTGCCAAGGAAGCCGCCGGCGAAACGCCGATCGTGTCCGGCTGCGGTTACGGAACCGACATTGCCGTCTCGATCGCAAAATCGGTCGAAAAGGTCGGCGGTGACGGCATCTTGCTTCTGCCGCATTACCTGATCGATGCGCCGCAGGAAGGTCTTTACCGGCATATCAAGGCCGTCTGCCAAGCGACCGGCATGGGCGTGATGGTCTATAACCGCGACAATTCCGTTCTCCAGCCCGATACGCTGGCGCGTCTCTGCGACGAATGCGAAAACCTCGTTGGCTTCAAGGACGGTACGGGCGATATCGGCCTGGTGCGCCAGGTCACCGCCAAGATGGGCGATCGCCTGACCTATCTCGGCGGCATGCCGACGGCGGAACTATTTGCTGAAGCCTATCTCGGCGCCGGTTTCACCACCTATTCGTCTGCCGTCTTTAACTTTGTGCCGGGCCTCGCCATCGAATTCTACAAGGCGCTGCGGGCTGGCGAGCGGGCGAAATGCGAAACGATCCTGAACGAGTTCTTTTATCCGTTCATGGCGATCCGCAATCGATCCAAAGGGTATGCGGTATCCGCGGTTAAAGCCGGTGTTCGCCTACAGGGCTTCGATGCTGGTCCGGTAAGGGCACCGCTGCAAGACCTGTCAGCCGAAGAGCTGACGATGATGGAAAAGCTGATCGGCAAACATAAGCGCTGATGTTCAGTTCCGAATGAGGTGCTTTCATATGGCAGCACCATTACGTTTCGAAATCAGAAAATGTAAAAATCGGTTAGGTGCGACGAGAGATATCGAAGTTTAATCAGACACTTAACGATATTCAGATGCAGTAACGGCTGAATTGAAATATCTCGAAAGCGCCGATCCGATGAGCGGATGCGAATGAACTGTCGCTTGCCGGTGGTCGGATGGAGGGGAAGGACGGCCGAAGTCATGGTGGGTCGAAGTGGATCAACCCGATCTTGCCGACGAGCTTCACTATCTGTGCACCGAAATCTACCGATATCCGGAAAGGAGATCCGCCCATCATGTATCTGACCGCCTTTGACCGTTTCCGTGCCTAACGGCTCGAAATTAGACAGACGAGTTTCCAGATTTGCGCACCGCGTATAGGTGGGCTGCGACACAGCCTCTAACCCGGCGTGAGGGATCGTATATAACAATTCCAACGAAGCGATGTAACTCCTCCCACAGAGCTTCGTATTTCAGGCGGCCCACTCCTCCTCCCAAGGGTGGCCTGAACGGATAGTCGCACTCCTCCTCCCAGCCGCTGTCCAATGATTTCGAAAAGCCTGCGCACTCCTCCCGCGCAGGCTTTTTCGTTTCTGCCTACATCCCGAAATCCAGTTGCGACTGATCCTCATCGCCATCTTGGCCCTGATCGTTCGTCTGCGAGGATAGGGCCACGCCAAGCAACCGCACCGACAGCTTGAACGGATAGCGGTCCGTTATCCTTTCAAGAGCTTGGCGTCCTTGCGCAGTTGCTCGGGTGGATCCGATCAAGTCGAAATTTTTCCAACCGGCATCAGAGCGCCGTGACCAGAGGCCGGCTCTCCGATGCTGTTCATTTAGGGTATGGATGACGCCAAAATTGGCTTAACGTCTATAATTCCCGGATCAATTGCTCGGCGATCCGAACACTCAGAGCGGCTCCGGTGAGTGTCGGGTTCATGCACGACGCTGACGGCATGACACTGGTTCCGGCGATGAACATGTTGGGATGGTCATGCGTGCGGCAATCGCGGTCGACGACCGAATCCTTCGGGTCATCGCCCATGCGGGTCGTGCCCATGACGTGTTGACGGTTTTGCCATTTCACGTCGGTCGACAGGACTTCGGCATCCAGCAGTTCGGCGATCTTGTTGAGATCCTGCAGGCCGCGGTCACGGCCGGCGTTCCAGTAGTCCGTGACCGAGTAATAGAGAACCGGAACCGGGATGCCGAGCGCGTCGAACTTGGTCTTCGACGGCGTGACGCGGTTTTCGGCCAAAGGCAGCGGTTCGAAATCGATCGCCCAATTGAGCGAACGGGCCGAATATTTGCGGATCTGTTCATCCAGCTTGGACCCGAGAATACCCTTCTTCAGAAAACCTTCGGTCATCTGCGCGGTCGGTACGGTGTTGCGCACCTTGATCTTGTAGCTCGGGTAATCCTTGCGAAATTCGCCATCGCGCTGGTTCAAATAGACCAGAAGCTCCGTCGGGCCTTCGCCCGGCCACATGTCCTCCTTGGTCAGCATGTTCATGCTGATACCGGTATGGTCCATGAGGTTGCGGCCGACCTGATCGGACGAGTTGGCAATGCCGTTCGGATATTGTTCCGAAGTCGAGATCAGCAGCAGTTTTGCGGATTCGATGCCGTAGGCGGCGAGTACGAAATATTTGGCCGTCAGGCGATGTTCGGAATTGTCCGGCTTCTTGTACCAGATGGCCGTGATTTTGCCGTCGTCACCGGCCTCGATCTTGTAGACCGGCGAATTGTCGAGCAGCTTGGCGCCATGGCGTTCGGCCTCGTCGATATGCATCGACCCGTCATATTTGGCACCGATCGGACAGACCGGATTGCAATTGTTGTTGCCTGCGCAGACCGGGCGGTTGCCATAGGGGCGCGAGGCGCGCCCATGCGGTTCCAGAACCGGATTGAAGCCACCAATGAGAAGCTTTTCCGAAAGCGTGTCGAACATATAGGAGGAGTTCAGCTGCTTCATCGGGAAGGGCATCGAGCGTGGCGGCATTGGGCCGCCGCCCTGACCGCTTTCGTCCTGCCCATCGGTGCCGGTGACGCCGAGTTCGAGCTCAGCCTTGTTGTAATATTGCTCGAGATCGGCGTAACCGATCGGCCAGTCACGACCGCGGCCGTAGAGCGACTGGATCTTGAAATCGTTCGGGATCATCCGCCACAGCGCCGAGCCAAAATGCCAGGTGGTGCCGCCAACCACCCGCAGGTAGGAGGTGTTGTATTTCACCGGACCCTCGTATTGCAGGTAATCTCCATAGGTAGACGGCGCATGCGGCAGGCTCGGGAACGGAGAACCGGCGCCCTGCAGCTTGGCATTGGCAAGCGACAGTTTCACCGGCGCATTGCGATAGGTCTCGACGATCTCGCGGCGGTTGACGCGCGGACCGGCCTCCAGAACGATGACCTTCTTACCGGCCTTGGCGAGGTTGGCGGCAATGATGCCGCCCATGACGCCCGAGCCGATGACGATCAGGTCCGCATCATAGGATGTGTTAGCCATTGTCTTTGTTCCTGTCAGATCTTGCTACCTGGCTTCGGTCCCCAGGCGTTGGGGCCGGGACCATAAGACGGGATGGTAAGGAGGCCCTTGGTCGGGCGATACATCAGCGATTCGGCATAGGTGATTAGCTCGGCATCTTCCGGTTCGCCGACGACGCCGAGATACCAGGCGGACACGATCTTGGTGGCTGTTTTGGTCAGCGCCGGTTCGGTGCCGGTCAGCGCTAGAAAGCCATCCATGTTCGGCACGCCGGATTGTCTAATCAGCTTGGACAATGCATCCATGCTGGCATCGAGGTCACCGTCGCGTTTCTTCAGCGCAGCAAGGAAGCGGGCGCCGAGAACCGGATCCAGTGAGTAGCCTGTGAGGAATTCCGACAATTGCGTGAAGGACACCACACCATCGTCAGCGGCGGTTGCCGAAAGCGGGCCAGCAAGATCAGCGGTAAGCGCCAGGCCGGCAATCGCGACCGTGGTGCGCAGCAGCCCGCGGCGCGAGACGGGTTGGCCGAAGGCGGCCGTTGATTTGGTATCGATAGGCATTAGGATCTCCGGGGAGCGATCAATGCGGAAAGGGGAAGGCGATGGTTGTCGTTCAGGCCGCAAGCGGACGCGAACGGCGACGCAGCACAAACCAGACGACCAGCGCCAGAACGATGACGGCACCGACGATTGCGGTGGGGGCTGCCAACGGTGCCAGCCTAACGATCAGTGGCTTCTCGCCGCCGTCGCGGATCCGGGCGACATCGGTCGCGGTCACTTTGACAGCCGGGTTGCCGTAATTGGCCAGCACGTAATTGCTGACATCGGCGATATCCTTGTCCGAAAGACGGTCGGTGTAAGCAGCATCAGGTCCGAAAGCGGGCATGAAGGCGACGTTTTCGGCCGTGGTCCGATGCAGGCCATAAAGGATGGTGGCAATCAGGTTGTCTGGGCGGTCGCCGCCGGTCGCGGTGTTGTTGAACAGCGACGGATAATGATTGTTGCCCTGTCCCTCCGGTTGGTGGCAGGCGGCGCAACTGCCACTAAAAATGTGATAGCCGTTTTCATCCCGCGCCTGACCCGGCAGGCCACGCAGGGACGCCTCGATTGCGGTCGATGGCTCGCCATATGTATCGCGCGCCTGCTGGTCGCTTGAGGCTACGGCCGGCACGTCCTTCAGATAGGTGACGATCGCCCTGAGGTCTTCGTCTGGCAGATATTGCAGGCTGTTTTCAACGGCTTCCGCCATCGGACCCGCAGCTTGGGCCTTGCCGGCGACATTGCCGGTCTTGAGGTATTGGATAAGATCACCATCCGACCAGCCACCGATGCCGGCAACCTTGTCGGAGGTGATATTGGGCGCAAACCATGGGCCGATCGCGCCGCCTGCCAACGGCTGGCCGGTATCTTCCGCCATGAAACCGTTGCGTGGAGTGTGACAGGTCCCGCAATGCTCCAGCGCCTCGGCCAGGTAGGCGCCGCGATTCCATTCAGCGGATTTTGCGGGGTTGGGCTCGAAACGTGTCTTGTCGAGGAAAAGCAGGTTCCACACCGCCATCGAAGTGCGGATCGAGAACGGGAAGGGCAACTCGGTTTGCTGCGGCTTGTGATCGTCCGGATTTACGCCCTGCATGAAATAGGCGTAAAGGGCCTTCATGTCGGCGTCGGTGATCTTGGCATAAGCGGTGTAGGGCATTGCCGGGTAAAGGTGGTTGCCGTCCTTGGCAACGCCATCACGCACGGCACGCGAAAAGTCCTCTTCGCTGTAATTGCCGATTCCGTCGGTTTTCGAGGGCGTTATATTGGTCGAAAAGATCTTGCCGAGCGGCGTGTCGATGCCGTAGCCGCCGGCAAAGGGTGTGCCGCCATGCGGCGCGGTGTGACAGGCGGCACAGTCGGCCGCCGTCGCAAGATGACGACCGCGCGCCACGAGATCGGCAGTCTCATCCGCGAAGCTCGCGCCGGCCGTTGCGACCAGCGCCGAAAGACAGAGAACCGCGGGGCGGATTGAAGCGGAAATCGGCGCAAACAAAGTGCTCCCGAAATAAGTACCGGGCAAGACAGGAGGCTTAGGCATATATCCCTGTGCTTTCATCAAGCATGAACAATCAATAACGGTTCCAGACGTGCCTCCCACACGCCGGGCCGATCTTCATCGTCGCGAACCGAGCTGGCAAATCGGGAAAATACCACTCGTATTGAAGCAATTCTTGAACAAAAAGCTTGTTTAACGGGTTCAGGATTAAACCTGAGGCGTGTCGATGTGTCACGGCGCGACTTGATTTGTGTCATAGCGCCGCGAAAGATAGCTTGTGTAGTCAGTTTGTCGTAAAAACAGCCTTCACCAACTGTGAAAGCTTAAAGCCATGAAATTCGACCTCACGGATCTCAGGATATTTCTCTCGGCCGTCGAGGGCGGAAGCCTGACCGCAGCGGCCTTGCAGAACAATATCGTCGTAGCTGCGGTCAGCGCGCGGCTGCGCAAGATGGAAGTCAGCTTTGGGCTTCCACTAGTGGAGCGCACTGGCCGTGGCATCCGGCCAACGCTTGCCGGCGACATGCTCGCGCGTCATGCACGTTTGGTGCTTGACGGTGCCAGAAAGCTGGAAGTGGAGCTCGAAGCGTTTGCGGAGGGGCGCGGAGGCAGCATCAGGCTGCTTTCCAATACGAACATGCTGTCCGAGCATATGCCGCAGATTCTCGGGCGGTTTCTCACCGATAACCCCGACATCGTCGTCAGCGTCAAGGACAAGCCAAGTTTCGAAGTGGTCAACCTACTCAGGAATGGCGAAGCGGATATCGGCATCGTGGCGGCGTCGGCAGACATGACCGGTCTTGAGGTCTGGCCATTTGTGCGGGATCGGCTGGCCGTTATCGCTCCCGAGGGTTCGCAACTTGAAGGGCCGCTTGCCTACACGAGCATTCTTGACTGTCCGATCGTCGCGCTCAACGAAAATGTGGCCTTGTCGCAATTCCTGCGGCGGCTTGCGGCCGAACTCGGTCGGCGCGCAACGATACGGATGCGTGTCGAAAATTTCGAGGCAATGTGCCGTGTTGTCGAGAGCGGCGTGGGAATAGGTATTGTTCCGGAAACCGCTGCGATGCGTTATTCCCGTATGATGAACCTCCGCATTTTGCCGATTGCGGATGCGTGGGCAGAGAGGGAGCTCTATCTTTGCGTCAGAAGTCGCGAGCAGCTGCCTCGATACGGTCAGGCGCTGCTTGCCCATATGCTCGATTACGTCGATACAGTTCGCATTCCGCGACCGGAAACTGACGGAGGCGGTGCGCAGCCTTGCGGGTGAACATAAGGCGATGCTACGGGCCTATCATGGTCCCATAGTGTTGTGGGTACGTCTCTCCAGGAGCCGTGAACGCCTAGGAGGAACTGGAGAAAACGGCAAGCTCTTCTTCCTTGTCGCCAATCGCCCCGTCTCGCTGCTGACCTACGAGGCGATCACCGAGTTGAACGACGCTTTTCCCAGCTGAAGCGGATCGAAAAAGGACATTCCTTTGGATCAATGGCTCGTCCTTCTGAGCGTCGCTCTGGCCGCAGGTGCGCTGAGCGGATTGGTTGGCACCGGAGCCAGCCTTCTGCTTCTGCCGGTTCTGGTGCCGATGTTCGGCGCGGTCGAGGCGATCCCGATCATGGCGGTGGCGGGTTTTCTCGCCAATCTGTCGCGCGCACTGGCCTGGTGGCGGTCGATCGTCTGGAAAGCGGTGCTCGCCTACACGCTGCCCGGCATGCCGGCCGCAGCGCTCGGCGCCTATACGCTCATCCACCTGCCGGCGGGATGGCCGGAAGCGATGCTCGGCCTGTTCATCATGGCGCTGGTGCCGATCCGCCGCATGGCCACGGCCAGATTTTCAACCGCCGGGATCGGCCATCTGGCATTGACCGGCGCCGTGGTCGGCTTCCTGGCCGGGATATTCCTTTCGACGGGTCCGCTGAGCGTCCCGGCATTCCTGGCCTTCGGCCTTGTACGCGGCGCCTTCATCGCAACGGAAGCGGCCGCGTCGCTTCTCGTCCAAGCCGCCAAGATCGTGAGCTTCCGGGAATTCGGCGCCATGACGGTAACAAACATGCTGCGGGGCGTCGTCATCGGCGGTGCACTGATGGCAGGGACGTTCCTGATCCGTCCCCTCGTGGCGCGCCTTCGTGATCATCATTTCAGGACGATGATAGATGTCGTGACGCTCGTGTCAGGTGCTTGGCTTCTGGCATTCGGTCTTGGCCATCTGCTTTAAGACGTGTCGCATCTTCGCAACGGTGGGGCAAAAGCATGCTCTCCTACGAACCTGTGCAAACCGGCGAAAAATATGCAACAGGGCAAAGACGGGCGAATTCGACTGCTAAAACATCACTGCGAAATGAAGGGTTTGCGCGATGTGCTTGGCGCAGTAGAATTGATCTAAACTATTGAGGTTGAAAGGCTTCTACGACTTTTGTAGCAAGGGTGTCTTTTGTGCAAGCGAGCCAGCCTCTTCCCATGACCATAGCTTACGAGAACATTGCCAAGTTGTATGCTGCCGAACATGACAGGCTTGAGCGCCAGATTTTCTGGCGCATCGGCTGCAGGGCAACCGCCGGGGATCTCGTCCATGACATCTTCCTTCGGTTGTGGGAAAAGGCGACGCAACCGAGGGGCAGCGATGCTGCCTATCTTACCAGATGCGCGTAACGCAACGATCGACCATGTCCGCTCGAAGCGACGGCGCGGTGAATATTTGGCCATCGCAGTGCTGACCGGAACCATTTCGTCACTTCGCTAACCTGACTGCCTGTCTGACAAAAGAATGATGGCAAAGTAGGCAGCATAGGTTCACATCGCTTCAAGACTTTAATGCCAGCCGGAACTCCGGCCGTAAGTCGTTTCCTACCACTGAAATTTCACCCGACTGCGATCAGTGCCTAGACGTTTTTGAACCGCTCCAGACCCGTCGGGCCATTCATTCACTAAAGCCACGTTGTTATCTTTGGCGAGCTCGCTAGCCACGATCAAGCCAGCCGGAAACCTGTTCGAGGGTCCGCCTTTCCTGGCCCGCTTCCATCGAAAAGGCAGGTTTTAAAGTAGCAGCAGGCAGATGGGTACGGAAAACCTCTTGGCTATTGCCAACTCCGTAACCTCCGTGGGTGATAAACGGCACCACCACCTTGCCGGAAAAATCATGCGCGCGTAGGAAGGATCTGATGACCGGAGGCGCGGTCATGCCCCAGATCGGCATACCGAGATAGATCAGGTCGTAGCGGCCGAGGTCGGCAACGAAGTTTCCCAAGGCTGGCAGATAGCGCTGCGCCGTCTCACGGCGTGCCTGCTCCACCGTCGCTTCGTAATCTTCCGGATATGGGTTTCTTGTCTGTATTTCGAAAAGTGTAGCGTCTTGCGCACGACGTATCTGGCGGGCAACGACCGCCGTGTTGCCCGTGCGCGAGTAGAATGCGACCAGCGCCCTCGAGGATTGGCTGGTCGCCGGTTGCGCGGAAGTGCCGGAAGCCGACAGAGCAAGACCCGCAGCGGTTAGAGGCAATGCCTTCAGCAAGCGTCTTCTTCCCCAGTTGTCCAGCTCGTCATCGACCTCCAGTTCCATACCGACTCAGTCTATCGCAGGCTTGGACGCGTATTCCTCGTCGGTCACCTTCTCCATCCAGGTGACGGAACTTCCCTCATCCGATTCTGAAATGGCGAAGTGAGACATCGCCTGATCCGGAGAAGCGCCATGCCAATGCTTCACGTTGGCCGGAATCCAGACTACGTCTCCGGGCCGGATCGCCTCGACGGGGCCACCAACCTTCTGAACAAGACCCTGTCCAGAAATCACATAAAGCGTCTGGCCGACCGGATGCGTGTGCCAGGCTGTGCGTGCGCCGACCGTGAAGGAAACGACGCCGCCGCTGACAGTCGCCGGAGCGTCTGCGCTGAAACGGCTGCCCACCTCCACATCGCCTGTGAAATAGTCCGCCGGACCCGCTGCCGGGTTCGTGTTCGCACGTGTGATCTTGATATCCATGGAGGATGTATCCTTGCTTGTATCAGTCGATGTCGGCTGGGCATTCGCAGCGCGAGCTTCGAAGACGGCTCTTAGAACGGGAACGGCGGACATGGCGCGCGGCCACCCGGCGTAGAATGCGACATGGGTTATGGCTTCCGAAGCTTCCGACTGTGTCAGCCCGTTGTCCATCGCTCGGTTGGCGTGGAAGGGAAGCTGTTCCGGCTGGCCAATGGCGACAAGTGCAGTCATGGTGACAAGGCTGCGGTCACGGGCTGAAAGGTCCGGCCGCTGCCACAGATCGCCGAACAGGACCCGGTTGGTGAGATCGGCGAGAGCCGGCACGGTTGGAGCCACGGTCGTGTTGACCCTTGCCGTTCGTGCCGCTTCGGCTGCTGCCTCCAGCTCGATGCGTGCCTCTTCGCTGTTCGCCACGGGAGCGATCTTGCGCTCGTCGAACACCTTCTTGACTTCCTGGACTGCTGAAATCGCGTTCGGCCAACCGGAATAGAGGGCAAGCTGGGTGATCAGTTCTCCGATCTCGGAAGGCTTGACACCATTGTCGAGCGCGCGGCGGACATGACTGCCGATCTGCGCGGACTTGCCCGTAGACACCAAGACAGAGACCGTGACGATGCTGCGGTCACGCGGCTGGAGTTCCGCCCGTTCCCACACTTCGCCGAATAGCACACTGTCGGTGAAGTGCCCAAGGCCGGGGGCCACATCATAGACCGCCGGGGGCGCGATCCGCCGCCGTTCTTCCTGAGCCTCCACGCCAGTGGCTGCGAGCGTTGATATGGCGATACTGGCGGCGATGTTCTTCATCCAGAAATCCTCTTCGTGGTGCAAGTCAGCATCGCGCGTCGCACGATGGGCCGCATTTAGAGATGGGGGAGCAATCCCAGGAGATTAGATGGGCAATTCCTATTGGCCCTATGCGCCCAGTTCATGAATTCGAACAAAAGGTCACGCAATCCAGATCGGCTGCATGACCTGCAGGCAGGTCAGAAGCGCAAAAGCGTCTTGATCGCCCGGCGTTCGTCCATCGCCTTGTAGCCTTCTGCGACGTCTGCAAGAGGGATCTTAAGGTCGAATACCTTGCCGGGGTTGATCTCGCGATCGATGACGAGATCCATCAGGTAAGGGAGGAAACGACGCACAGGGGCGGGGCCACCCAGCAGGCTCTTCTGCTGGAAGAACAGGTGCTGGCCGTCGAAGGTCACGCCATGCGGAACGCCGACGAAACCGATCTTGCCGCCGGGACGGGCGCAATTGATGGCCTGCGACATGGATTCCTGCGTGCCGACACATTCCAGCACCGATGCGGCACCCACGCCGTTGGTCAGTTCCTTGATGCGGGCGACACCCGCATCGCCGCGTTCGGAAATGATGTCCGTTGCTCCGAACTCCAGTGCAAGATCTTGGCGGCTCTTGTGGCGGCTCATGGCTATGATCCGCTCCGCACCCATCCGTTTGGCGGCAAGAACCGCCATCAGTCCGACGGCACCGTCACCGACGACGACGGCGGTGGAGCCTTCCTGCACGCCTGCCGCATCCGCCGCATACCATCCCGTACCAAGCACGTCGGACGTCGCCAGCAGGCTCGGGATCAGGTCGTCGGATGGCATTTCCGCCGTGGGGACCAGTGTGCCATCGGCCAAAGGCACACGAGCAAACGGAGCCTGCGCACCCGTCATAAATTCGACCTGTTCGCAGGAGGACTGGAAGCCGAACCTGCAGTGCGGGCAAGTATTGTCGGACAGACAGAAGGAGCCGACGACGAACTGGCCGGGCCTAACCGTATTCACAGCGCTGCCGATTTCGACCACCACGCCGCAGTATTCATGCCCCATGGCAAGTGGCGATGTCACTTCGTTCGCACCACGGTAGGGCCAGAGGTCCGAACCGCAGATGCAGGATGCCGCCAGCTTAATGATGGCATCGGTCGGCTTGAGGATTTTGGGCTCGGTGACCTCCTCGCAGCGTACGTCGCCCGGGCCATGGAGCATTGTTGCCAGCATGGTTCTGGTCCTTTCAATAGTCAGGTTTCGATGGTTGATCGTGTTTGATGTTTCAGGCGGACGCCTTGCGTGCCCGGACGGCGTCGAGATCCGACATAACCCTTGCGGGCTCTTCGCTGAGCGGCATGTTGTCGACGTCCCGGACCGCATCCAGCGAGCCCGGCCTGTCGCGGTCGATGTCTGAAAACAGCGGAGTCAGGCTTTCCTGGGCAGGACCGTGTTCCGCGACAAGCTCGAACGTCTTCCAGTGGGCGGATGTGTCTGTGACGCTCCCAACTAGGACCTGGGCGATCTGCATGCGTGAGATCACACCGTCCGCGGGTGTACAGGACTGCCGTTCGTCGCCCTGCAGAAAAACCAGCCGATGCTGATCAGGATCATTGTAGTCGAACCATCCGGGGCGAATGATCGTATAGGGGAGGCCACTAGCGCGTACGAGGCGCTCGGCGCGGCGCTTCCAGTCATGCGCCTCGGTCGTCTGATTGTAGCTGCCCGTTCGATTGGTCACGCCGATGGCGGTCATGAGAGCGATCGCGACCTGCCGCGATCCAACCGCCGACAGAATGTTTTGAACACCGCCATAATCGACATGCTCGGCACCGAGCTTGCCCATTCCATCGGAGCCATGGGTGAATATTATGGCAGCCACACCGTCGACGGCCGCCTTGAGGCTTTCGCTTTCGCTCAGGTCACCGAGCACGAGTTCGACGTTGTCGCCGAGCGCTCGCCCCTTGCGCGTGTCGCGAACCAGTGCCCTGACGGAATGCCCGGCCGACAAGGCCTCGGGCACCACGAGTCTCCCGATGCTGCCCGTCGCACCTACACTCAGAATTTTGAGAGGAGTTCCGGTCATTTGACTTCTCCGATTTCATGTTTTGAATGAAGCGCGGTCACCAGCCATGCGCACAGGGTCGATCCGACCGCCATGTTTGCTATGACCCAGCCCATGGGCCATGGCGTGCCGTTGGCGAAAGCCCCTACGAGACCGGATCCGGCATGCCGCTTCCGTACTGGACTGCGCCCACGAGGGAGGAAACGGAGCCAGCCTACTCCGGATAGTCCGCCATGGCGCCCACGATTGAATTGGCAACGATCAGGCCCGTCGCCGAGACGAAAACCAGCATGGGTATGAACAGCCCCCAGAGTCCGCCGAAATCACTGTAGGAATTGACGGCAAGCACGAGGCCGGAGACGGTCGCGATGGTGGTGCCGGCGAACATGATCCGGTTCATCCCGAAGCGATGGACGAGGCGAGCATTGATCAGGTTCGTGGCGACGATCCCGGCCCCGAACAGCAGTCCGTAATTTTCCGAAGGAACGCCATGATAGGTAATGAAGGCGAATCGCGTTCCGGCGATATAGGCGTACATGCCGGCATAAAAGAACGCTCCGGTGCCCGCGTAGCCGAGGATCTTGCGATGGGGCAGAAGCTGAGCGTAGCGTTTGAAGGCGCTGGAAAGCGGATCGGTGCGTCGCCGTTCGACGGGCAGCGTCTCGGGAAGCGTGAACATTCCGGCGAGCAAGAGTGAACCGAGCGCGACGAGTGTCCAGAAAATCCACCGCCATCCGCCGATGGCGGCAATCTGTCCGCCCAAGATCGGGGCAAGAAGCGGCGCTATCGCCATGACCGCGATCAGTGTCGACAGCATCTGAGCCGCTCGCGGACCTTGATAGAGGTCACGAACCATCGCGCGCGCGAGGACGACACCTGCGCAGGCGCCAAGCGCCTGAAGGATTCGCCAGAAGATGATCGTCTGGACGAAGCCGGATGTGGCACATCCGATGGACCCGATGATGAAAAGGACGAGACCGATGGCGACGGGTATCCGGCGACCATACTTGTCGCTGACGCTCCCCCACAAGAGTTGCCCGAGGCTGAAGCCGATCAGAAAACCAGATATCGTGTATTCGATCGAACCCGCGTCAGCGCCGAGTTGGGCAGCCATATCAGGCATGACCGGCAGGTAGAAATCCGTGGAGATCCAGGCGAAACCCATGAACGCGCTCAGAAGCGCAAGTACGTGCCAGCGTGCTCCAGCGGTTTCCATAGAGGTGCCGGCTACGCCGTCTTCGGAGCCGACCTGTACTGGGGATGTCATGTTTGTGAATGGCTTTCCGGATTTTCGGCATCACATGGGCGGCACCGAGGGTGCCACCCACTCTTGATGTTCAGGGATTAGAGGCCTGTGGTCTTCAGCAGGTGTTCGGGGTAGCGCTCACCCTCGACCGTGATTTCAGAAGCAGCCTGCTCGATGCGGGCGAGTTCGGCTGCCGTCAGTTCGACATCGACAGACGCGAGGTTTTCCTCAAGTCTGTGCAGCTTGGTCGTGCCGGGGATCGGGACGATCCATGGCTTCTGCGCGAGGAGCCAGGCGAGGGCGATCTGGGCCGGCGTGCCGCCCTTTTCGGCTGCGATCGACTTGAGAAGATTGACCAGTGCCTGGTTCTTTTCCATCGCCTCGGGTGTGAAGCGCGGCAGGATATTGCGGAAATCACCCTCGCCGAGCTTGGTGTCCTTCGACATGGCACCTGTCAGGAAGCCCTTGCCAAGGGGACTGTAGGGAACGAGACCGATGCCGAGCTCCTCGCAGGTTTCGAGGATCCCGTTCGTTTCCACACCGCGGGTCCAGAGCGAATACTCGTTCTGGAGCGTCGTCACGGGCTGCACTGCATGCGCACGGCGGACCGTATTCGCGCCCGGTTCCGAAAGGCCGAAATGCCTGACCTTACCCGCTGCGATGAGATCCTTCACCGCTCCAGCTACATCCTCGATCGGGACGTTGTGATCAACGCGATGCTGGTAGAAGAGGTCGATCACCTCGACGCCGAGGCGTCTGAGGCTGTCGTCCGCCACCTTCCTGATGTTTTCCGGGCGGCTGTTCAATCCTGCCTGCTTCCCGTCTTCGAATTTGAAGCCAAACTTGGTGGCGATCAACACCTGTTCCCGCACGGGTGAGAGGGCCTCGCCCACCATTTCTTCATTGGTGAAGGGCCCGTAGATCTCGGCCGTGTCGAAGAATGTCACGCCGCGCTCGACCGCCTGGCGGATCAACGTGACGCCTTCCTGCTTGCTGAGCTTGCTGGCGTAGCCGAAGTCCAGCCCCATGCAGCCGAAGCCAAGAGCCGAGACTTCCAGGCCTGAGGTTCCAAGGATGCGCTTTTTCATATCCAGTCTCCATTCGCGTGTTGCGATCAGGTCGACGTCAGCAAGACTCAGATCCTGATCAACTGGCGATCACCTCGTCGTGTGGAGTGATTTAAGGCTGGATTGGTCTTCCAATTAGATGGTAAGTCCGGCATGTACTTATATCCTGGATTCATGAATGAAGCGCGATGAACTTGGCGACCTGATTGCCTTCCTGACGGTTGCCGAAGAGCGCAGCTTCACCAGAGCCGCGGCGCTGATGGGCACGTCTCAGTCCTCCCTCAGCCATACGGTCCGGCGGCTCGAGGAAAGGATGGACGTGCGCCTGCTGACCCGCACCACGCGCAATGTCGTCGCCACAGAGGCGGGCGAAAAACTGATGTCGACCTTGCGGCCAGCGTTCAACGAGATCAGCCATCAGATGGATGCGCTGTCGGCGATGAGACAGCGTCCAGGAGGCAACATCCGCATCACGTCGAGCAGGCATGCGGCCGAGACAATCCTCATGCCCGCCGTGAAGAAACTCCTGGCCGACTATCCGGGCATCAACGTGGAGATTTCGATAGAGCAGCGTTTCGTCGATCTCGTCAGTGAGCGCTATGATGCAGGAGTCAGGCTGGGAGAGAGTATCGAGAAGGATATGATTGCCGTCCGCATCGGACCCGAACTACGGATGGTAGTTGCCGGATCACCGGAATACTTCAAGAAGAACCAGAAGCCGCAAACCCCGCAGGATCTTACTCAGCATCGCTGCATCAACCTGCGCCTGCCGACCCTTGGTGGATTGTACACCTGGGAGTTCGAACGGGAAGGGCGGCCGGTCAATGTCCGGGTCGATGGTCAGTTCGTTTGCAACGACGTGCCGATGATCATTGACGCCGCCCTCGGCGGAATAGGACTGACCTGCCTCCCTGACGATCATCTCGGTCCCCTCGTGAGGGACGGCCGCCTGATCCAGGTTCTGGAGGATTGGTGCGACCCGTTTCCGGGATACCACCTCTATTATCCCAGTCGTCGGCTTGCATCACCTGCATTCGCATTGCTCGTGGATGCGCTGCGATATCGTGCGGATTGACCACATTCGTCCGGCACTAGTCGAGATCAACGCCGCGCGTATCTATTAGCGATCAATCCCCTCCCGTCTGGAAATAATTTTTATCGCGTCCATTTGGCCAAGTGAATGTAAGGGCGACGGTTCGTTATGGCTCAACAGCGGAACCCTATGCCTGCTTCACACCAACTCCATTAAAACTTCGTCTGACCCCATTAGCCGGTCGGCTATGTTACCCATTGGCCTGTGATCGATGGTCGCCTGCTCCATGCGGCGGCCATCCGTGCAGCCCATATGTGGACCGGGAAATGGACCTGTCAAAGATAGAGACCCTGATCGAATTCGTTGGCCGCTCCAATGTCACCGAACTGATGGTCTCGGAAAAGGATACTACCGTCCGGATATTTCGCGACAGGATTTCGGCCGCCCCGGAAAAGGTGGCGGCGAGTGCCGATGCCATCGAGAATGTCGCCCTGTCCAGCGAAACGGCGAATGCAGCGAACACGGTCGCCGCGCCGATATTCGGCGTCCTGCATGTCGCCCCCGCACCAGGCGATCCGCCTTTCGTCAAGGTCAGTGATGAGGTCGTTGAAGGTCAGACGCTGTTCATCATCGAGGCCATGAAGGTTTTCAACAAGATCGCGGCACCCCGTGCCGGCAGGATCACACGACTGACCGATGTCAATGGCGTGGAAGTCGAAGCCGGCGACATGCTGGCGGAGATCGTGTGATGCAGCCGCACCAGCATTTCGACAAGGTTCTGATCGCCAATCGCGGTGAAATCGCGTTGCGCGTGGTGCGCGCCTGCCGTGAGATGGGATTGAAGACTGTCGTGGTCTGCTCTCAGGCCGACAAGGATGCGGCCTATGTCAAAAGTGCCGATCAATCGGTTTGCATCGGGCCTCCGGCTGCTTCGAAGAGCTACCTTAACCAGCAC
Source organism: Neorhizobium sp. BT27B (assembly GCF_050455485.1). Lineage (NCBI taxonomy): Bacteria > Pseudomonadati > Pseudomonadota > Alphaproteobacteria > Hyphomicrobiales > Rhizobiaceae > Neorhizobium > Neorhizobium sp. BT27B. The sequence continues at coordinate 170,332 of NZ_JBCIYT010000008.1, forward strand.
GCTATCTTGCTGGCAGCGCGTCTCACCGGTGCCGGTGCCGTTCACCCGGGTTATGGATTCCTTTCGGAAAACACCCGCTTCTCTGCAGCCGTGGAGGAGGCGGGTCTGACATTCATTGGCCCGGATGCAAGCGCCATTGCCACGATGGGCGACAAGATCGCCGCCAAAAGCGCCATGGTGGCCGCAGGTGTGCCCTGTGTGCCCGGACCCGATGCTGAACTTCCATCGGAAGCTGACGCAATCCGAGCGGTTGCGGCCGAGATCGGGTATCCGGTGATCGTCAAGGCTGCCGGAGGCGGCGGTGGACGCGGCATGCGCGTCGTGCTGACCGAGGCCGAACTTCTTGAAGCGGTGTCGCTGACACGCGAAGAAGCCCGCAAGGCTTTCGGAACGCCGGCGCTCTATATGGAGAAATTTCTCCAGCACCCGCGTCATATCGAAATACAGGTTTTGTGCGATACGCACGGCAATGCCGTCTGGCTTGGTCACCGCGACTGCTCCATGCAGCGCCGCCATCAGAAGGTGGTCGAAGAGGCGCCGGCGCCCGGCATTTCCGATGCCCTGATCGGCCCTGTGGGGGCCGCTTGCGTCGCGGCGTGCAAGCAGATCGGCTATCGTGGCGTTGGCACGTTCGAATTTCTTTACGAGGACGGCGCCTTCTATTTCATAGAGATGAACACCCGCCTGCAGGTCGAGCACCCGGTCACCGAGGAAACCAGCGGTATCGATATCGTCCAGCAGCAATTGCGCGTTGCCCAGGGCGAGTTTTTGTCGATGGAGCAGGGCGATGTGACCTGTACGGGTCATGCTATCGAATGCCGTATCAATGCCGAGGACCCCGCGACCTTCATGCCGTCGGCGGGCGTCATCACCGCACTGCAATTGCCGGAAGGCGAGGGCATCCGTGTCGATACCCATGTTGAAGTCGGTTACAAGGTGTCGCCCTATTACGACTCGCTGATTGCGAAATTGATCGTCACAGGTCGCGATCGGGCCGATGCGATGCAACGCACCCGGTCGGCGCTTGCGGCCTTCAGGCTGGAAGGCATTGCCACCAATCTGCCGCTCCTTCGCGAACTTTTTGACGATGCCGCCTTCGCTGAGGGGGAAACGGATATCCATTATCTGGAAAAATGGCTGAAGACGCGGGGGGCGGCATGAGCAAGCTGGATCTGAGCGACCCAGCCATCATCGAACGGCTGAGCGCCGCACTTGAGGTCGCTGGCATCAATGGTATCGAAATCACCCGGCCCGACCAGAGCCTGCTGATCCGCGTGGCAGGTTCGGCCGATGGTCATGCGCGTCAAGTGCGCTCCAGCAAGACGGATGTCGGCGGAGCAGTGGTCGTCGTGACGGCACCGATGGTCGGTGAATTCTGGCCTTCCGATCTGTCCCGCACAGGCGCGCCGGGAGCATTTGCTGCAGGCGATACGGTCGGCTTCCTGAAGGTCGGTCCGATCCTGTTGCCCGTTTCGGCCGGTCCGTCGAAACGCCTGCGCCAACACCTCGTTGAACCCGGAACGATCGTCGGTTTCGGTGATCCGATTGCAGAAGTCGAGCCAGAAGCATGAACGCCGCAGTCTCCCAAATGTCCCAGCCTGTTGAAACACTCGCGCTCGACCGCAATGGCGCTCGCGTTTCGCCGATCGGCTCCCGCGCCTTTCTTCTCGAGGCGACCGGCGACTTCGACCTCGCTTCGCAACGACGGATCTGGGCTCTATCCCGTGCCGTGGAACTGTGGCGTGATGTCCTTGAGATCGTTCCCGGCATGACGAACCTTCTCGTCGTCTTGAAGGTAACGCCCGAAGACCCGGAGACTCTGGCCGTGCGCCTGCTGGAAGCCTGGGAACATGCTGAAAGCATCGATCTGGCGGGCCGGACGATCGAAATCGCCGTCACCTATGGTGGTGAACACGCCACCGATCTGGCGGCACTTTGCGACAGGTCAGGCCTGTCAGACCGCGAGGTCGTGCGCATCCATTACGAAGGAACCTACCGGGTTTTTGCTCTCGGCAGTGCGCCGGGTTTCGGTTACCTGCACGGACTTGACCCACGCATCTACATGCCGCGCAAGACAGTACCGTCGCTCAATATGGCGCGGGGATGCCTCACCATCGGCGGCATGCAGACCGGCGTCGCTGTTCTGACAGGACCCAATGGCTGGAATTCGATCGGTTTCGCCGAATTGCAGATGTTCGATCCGATGTCCGCCACGCCCGCAGTGATGGCGCCGGGCGATACGGTGCGTTTCGTGCCAGCGAGCATAGAGCTATGATAGAGATCATCCAGACAGGGCCGTTCAACACGGTGCAGGACCTTGGCCGACCCGGTTTTCGCAATATCGGCGTCACCACCAGCGGCGCCATGGACCCGCTGGCACTGAAAATCGGCAACAGCTTGCTTGGCAACGAAGCTGGCGCGGCCGCGCTCGAAATCCAGACCTATCCATTCAAGCTGCGCTTTTCGAAAGCGACGGTTTTTGTCGTGACCGGGGCCGATTGTGGCGCTTCGCTCGATGGGCGTACGGTCCAACCCTGGTGTGCGCTTTCGGTCGAGGCCGGGCAGGTGCTGGAGCTTGGCCAGCCGCGCGTTGGCACTCGTGCCTATATCTGCATTGCCGGCGGTATCGATGTTGCACTGGTAATGGGTTCGCGCAGCACCTCGCTTCGCGGTGCTTTTGGCGGCAGAGAGGGACGTTTTCTGATTGCGGGTGACACTCTGCAAACGGGGGAGGTCTCCAGTCCCCTTAACCTTCCCGCCGCAGGCATCTCTGTCGTCGATCCCGCCTTTGCGCTTGCCGATGTCTATCCTGCCCATGAAGACGGTGCGCTTGTCATCCGCGCCATTCCGGCGGGGGAATATGGGTTGTTCGGAGAGGATGCCGAGCGTTTCTGGTCGCAGACCTGGAAGATTTCCACGCAAAGCGACCGCACCGGTTATCGCCTGATGGGTGACGCGATCAAGCCAACGACGCCAGTCGAAATGCGGTCTCACGGCGTGGTATCCGGTGTCGTTCAGGTGCCGCCGAGTGGCGAGCCGATCATCCAGATGGCCGATGCCAATACGGCCGGCGGTTATCCAAAAATTGCCGGCGTGATCGAGGTCGACCTTTGGCGTCTTGGCCAAGCGCGTATCGGCAGCCGCCTGCGTTTTGTCCGCGCGACGCATGCTCAGGCGGCGGAGGTCGAAAAGGCTGTAGCAGCTTTCATCGATGATGTCCGCCGGACCGCGCGCCTGGTTTGCGGCGCATTGCAGGTGCTGAACTGAGGGAGGATGGAATGAAGATCGATCTCAATTCCGACATGGGCGAGGGGTTTGGTCCCTATAGCCTGTGCGATGACGAGGCGATGATGAAGGTCGTCTCCTCGGCCAATATCGCCTGCGGTTTCCATGGCGGCGATCCGGAAACCATGGCCCGTATGTTGCGGCTCGCCAAGGCCAACGGTGTCGGCATCGGTGCTCATCCCGGTCTGCCGGATCGTGCCGGCTTCGGACGCCGCGAAATCCCCTATTCTGCTGATGAACTGCGCCAGCAGATGCTTTACCAGTTGGGGGCGCTGAAGGCGATTGCCGCCAGCGAAGGCCAGCGTGTTGCCCATTTCAGTTTTCACGCGGCCATGGGCAATATGGTCAATCGTGATCCGAAGCTGGCCGACCTGATGATGGATGCGATCCGCGCCGTCGATCCCGAACTGATCATCTTTGCCATGCCCGGCAGCGAGATCGAATCCGCTGCCAAGCGGGCCTCGCTCAAGACACTGCTGCTGTTTGTCGCCGACCGCGCCTATGATGCCCAGGGGCGTCTTGTTGCCCGTGGATTGCCCGGTGCCTTGGTGAAGGATGAGGCGGCCGTGCGTGCTCGTGTGCGCCAGTTCCTCGTTGAACGCACCGTCACCACAATCGACGACGTGACCATCGCGATGCCGGCAAAATCCATTCTCGTTCACAGCGATACGCCGGGTTCGCTTGAGCTGGCACGGATCGTGCGCAGCGAAATCGAGGCTGTCGGCGGCACGCTGGCACCTGCATCAGAGGTTGTCGGCTAAAGCCGCGGCCTCTCCCTTTTTCCATTCAGAATTAGACAAACCGGAAGACCAGATCATGCCCGCCACAGCCGACCGTTTGAAAAACGTCTCCATCTCCGCCTCCGCTGCCATGACGCAGCGTGCCCGCGAACTTGCCGCCCAGGGGATCAAGGTGGTCAGCCTGTCCTCCGGCGAGCCGGATTTTCCGACGCCGCCACACGCCATCGAAGCAGCCTACGCCGCAGCACTTGCGGGTGACACGAAATACCCGACCATGGACGGTACGCCGGCCATGAAGGCGGCGATCATCCGCAAGTTCAAACGCGAAAACAACCTGACCTATGAGCCGAACCAGATCGTCGTGTCGGGCGGCGGCAAACAGGTCATCTTCAACGCAGTTCTCGCCACCTGCAATCCGGGCGATGAAGTCGTCATCCCGGCGCCGTCCTGGGTCAGCTATGCGGATATCGTCAAATTTGCCGGCGGCGTGCCGGTCTCTGTGCCATGCCCGGAAAATGCCGGTTTCAAGCTGCGTGCAGAAGACCTCGAAGCAGCGATCACGCCGCGCACGAAATGGCTGTTCCTGAATTTTCCGAACAACCCGACGGGCGCTGCCTGCTCGCGCGCGGAAATGGCGGCAATCGCCGAGGTCATGCTGCGCCATCCGCATGTCTGGATCCTGACCGACGATATCTACGAACATCTCGTCTATGACGATTTCGAGTTCTGCACGATCGCCGAAGTCGAACCGCGTCTTTATGATCGGGTTCTGACCATGAACGGCGTGTCCAAGGCCTATGCCATGACCGGCTGGCGTCTGGGCTATTGCGGCGGACCGAAGGATCTCATCGCCGCGATCAGCAATGTCAACGGCCAGAACAGCGGCGGCACCTCGACCCTGACGCAGGCGGCCGCCGTTGCCGCACTTGATGGTCCGCAGGATCTCTTGAAGGAACGTTCGTCCATCTACAAAACCCGCCGCGATTACGTGCTCGGCCGTCTGGCGGAAATCGATGGCCTGCGTGCCCACAAGCCGGACGGTGCATTCTACATTTTTCCGAACATGTCGGAACTGATCGGCAAGACCACCAAGGGTGGCCGCAAGATCGAAACAGATGTCGACTTCGTCATCGGTCTGGTCGAGGAACACCATGTCGCGACCGTGCAGGGTGCGGCTTACGGCATGAGCCCGTATTTCCGCATTTCCTACGCCACAAGCATGGAAATGCTGGAAGAGGGCTGCAACCGTATCGCCCAGTACTGCCGAGACATGAAGTAACCGGCCTTTCGGCCGATCCTGACGGTCAGGTTTTCAATCTGGCCGTCAGTTCCACGAGAATATCCTTCACCGCGACCGCAGGTTCCGAAAGCGGTGTCTGATCGGAAACGCAGAGCGACAGCGTTTCCTCGATGCGCGGCGACACAAGCCGGCAAATCAGCTTTTCGCTGGATTCTGCAATCAGCCGGTCGGCAATGGCCTTGGGCATGATCGTGACCCCCAGCCCCCGGTCAACGGAGCGGCTGAGTGTTCTCACAATCTCCACCTCCGCCACCACTTTCAGCTCGACCTTGCTGCGCGAAAACGCGGTGTCGACCGCACGGCGCACGAAATTGTAAGCCGGCGGCATCAGAAACGGCAGGCCGTCGAGTGCCGTGACCGGAACCGGCGCATCGCTTGCCTCGATTTCGAAATCCGGATGCGCGACGACAAAAAACTCTTCCTTCAACAGCGGTTCGAAGCGCACGCCCTTGATCGGTCCGACACCATGAATGAGCGCCATTTCCAGGCGGCCGTTCATGATCATCTGGCTGTAGGTCTGCCCGACGCTTTCGGTGAGATGCAAAAGGATGCCGGGATGGCGTTTTCGCGTTTTCGCCAGAAGCTCCACCGAAAGAGTTGCCGCGCTGCTGAAAGGCACGAGCCCGACAGAGACGCGTCCCGCCAGTGATCGGCCGGCGGTGGCAACATCCGATTGAGCTTGCTCCATCTGCCGCAGGATGATCTGCGCGTGGCGATAAACTGCCTGACCGGCATCCGTCATCGTCACACCCTGCTGGCTGCGAATCAGCAGTTTCTGCCCGAAATGATCCTCCAGCGCTGCCAGCTGCTGGCTGAGCGCCGGCTGGGCAAGATGCAGGATATCGGCGGCGCGCGTGATGCTGCCGCTATCGACAATGACGATGAAGGATTTGAGGCGCCGGATATCCATTATGGTCGATGCTGCCTGTGTTGTTACCATCGCAAATGAGGTCGCGAGCGGTTTGCGACCTGCTGTTGCACGATTGAAGAGAAAACCTAGCCGCTTGATTTATAAAGCGCAAATGAAGCCTTCCGCAACACGTGCGGACATCCATAACGCTTCCTTATTAGCCCAAAACTAATCGGTCTTAGGCAAGTGAAAAAAGCTTCGCTAGTCTCATATCAACAAAGGGGATCGACATGCCATTTTCCGACTACAAGACTGCTCTGGTAACCGGCGCTTCGTCGGGAATCGGTGCCGCTGTCGTTGAACGACTGTGCCGAGAGGGCCTTGAAGTCCACGCCGTCGCGCGTAGCGCCGAGCCGCTGCGCGCGCTTTCCGAGCGTACAGGCTGCATCGCCCATGCGATTGACGTGACGGATCGGAAGGCCTTGGCCGCACTGACGGGCCGGGTGGCATTCGACGTGCTCATCAACAATGCTGGTGTCGACCGGCCGAAGAAGTTTCTAGAGGCGGAAGATGGCGATATCGATCTGCTGATCGATGTGAACCTGCGCGCCGTCCTGCATCTCTGCCGCATGGTGGTTCCGGGCATGGCCGAGCGGGATCGTGGTCATGTCATCAACATTTCCTCGATTGCCGGCAACTACAATTTCGGCGGCAACTCGACCTATCATGCCGTCAAGGCGGGTGTCGCCATGCTGTCGAACCAGCTGCGTATCGACACTTTTGGCAAGCGCGTGAGGGTGACGGAAATCTGCCCGGGCCGCGTTGCGACCGACATCTTCAACCATGTCCACGGCGATGATCCTTCGATCCGCGAGCGATTCATCGATGGTTTCGAACTGCCGCAGGCTTCCGATATCGCTGATGCGATCGCCTTCGCGATTGCCGCACCTGTTGCGGTCAATATCGGGCATATGGAAATCACGCCGACCCTTCAGGTGATGGGCGGTCTGCAAACGGCAAAGCCGCAGACCCCTGCCGCCAGTCCCGAAGGGACCAAGCGGTGAACGGGTTTGATCTCTCTGCAATCCTGACCAATCCTGACTATATCTCGATGCTGCTGCACGGCATCCAGATGACCTTTATCATCTATATCGGCTCGTGGACGCTGGCGATGACGCTGGCCATCCTGCTCCTTGCTCTGCGCGTCTCGCCACTGCGCATCGGTGAACCGATCGTTGCCGCTTATGTCTCCTATCACCGCAACGTGCCGACACTTGTGCAGTTGATGCTCTGGTATTTTGGCATTTTCACGCTGATGCCACAGGGCCTGTCGGACTGGCTGGCCAACAACAATGCGGAAGCGATTTTCGCGGTTGTCGGCCTTGGCCTTTGTCAGGCCGCCTATTTCAGCGAAGACCTTCGTTCCGGACTGCGGTCGGTCAGCCCCGGCCAGATGGAAGCGGCGCAGGCGCTCGGCCACGGTTATGCCTCTGCCATGCGCTTCGTGATCATGCCGCAGGGTGTGCGCAATGCGCTGCCGCCGCTGATCAACCATAGCGTCTCGCTGTTCAAGAACAGCAGCCTTGCCATCGTCATCGGCGCGCCTGAACTGACCCATGCGATCAAGGAAATCGAGAACATCAGTTTCCGTACCTTCGAGATCTACATGATCGGCACGGTGACCTATCTGTTCTTCTCGCTCATCATCATGGGGATCGGGGCCTATATCGCCATGCGAGCCGATCCGGCGCGGAGGGCACGCGCATGATCCAGGATTTCATCACCATCATTCAGGACTACTGGCTGCTGCTTCTGATCGGCCAGTACCCGAACGGGCCGCTTGGCGGTCTCGCCAACACACTGATCCTGTCGGCGCTTGCCATCGCCTTTGCTTTCCCGGTCAGCATCCTCATGGCACTCGCCCGCCTGTCGAAATGGTGGTTCCTGCGCTGGCCGATGACCGCGCTGGTCTATGTCACCCGCGGCGTACCGCTCCTGATGCTCATCCTGTGGTGCTATTTCGTCATTCCGCTCTGGACCGGCGCCGACGTGCCGAGCTTCCTGATCATGCTGGTGACCTTGGTCATCTATCAGGGCGCGTTCCTGAGCGAAGTCGTCCGCGCCGGCATCGTGTCGTTGGGGCAGGGGCAGATGGATGCAGCACGTGCCCTCGGCCACGGCTACATGAGCGCCATGCGCTTCGTGATCCTGCCGCAGGCGCTCTACAACATGATCCCGAGCATGATTTCCACCTTCGTCTCTACGATCAAGGACACGACACTCGGCTACGTCATCAACGTGCCCGACCTGACATTTGCGGCAAGCCAGGTAAACAACCAGCTTCTCACTCAGCCCTTCCAGGTCTTCCTCATTCTCGCGGTGGTCTATTACATCCTCTGCTGGAGCCTGACCTTTGTCGCCAACAGCGTCGAGCGACGGATCGCTCGCCGCCGTGCCGGGCCGCGCAATGCCCGCCTGCCGGCTGAAGCCGCACCTCTCAAGACCATTACGGAGCAGCTATGAGCACCTCAGTGTCCGAACCGCAGGCCGCCCAGGCGATCCGCATTGCCGATGTCTGCAAGAACTACGGCGATTATCAGGTTCTCAAGAACATCAATGCCGAGGTGGCGCGGGGCGAAGTGGTGGTGATCTGCGGCCCGTCCGGCTCTGGCAAGTCGACGCTGATCCGTACCGTCAACCGTCTGGAAGAGATCAACAGCGGCGGCATCAGCTTCGAGGGGCAGAATATCCACGCCCCGATGCGCGGCAGCGACCTCAACAAGCTGCGCAGCCGCATCGGTTTCGTGTTTCAGAGCTTCAACCTGTTCCCGCATCTCTCAGTCGTCGAAAACGTGTCGATGTCGCCGATCCGGGTAAAGGGCGTGGCTCCGGACGTGGCGCATGACAAGGCGCTCAAACTGCTGGACCGCGTCGGTCTGGCCGACAAGGCGAATTCCTATCCCGGCCAGCTTTCCGGTGGTCAGCAGCAGCGCGTCGCCATCGCACGTGCGCTCGCCATGGAGCCGCCGGTCATGCTGTTCGATGAGCCGACCAGCGCGCTCGATCCGGAAATGGTCGGCGAGGTGCTGAGCGTGATGAAAAGCCTGGCAGCCGAAGGCATGACCATGCTCTGCGTCACCCACGAAATGGGCTTTGCCCGCGATGTCGCGGACCGGATCTGGTTTATCGATGCGGGCGAGATCCTCGAAACCGCACCTCCCGAAGAGTTTTTCAAGAATCCACGACATCCGCGCGCTCAGCGTTTCCTCGCTGATCTGCGGCACTGACTGCCTTCCACATAAAATAACAATGGAGAACAGCAAATGAACTGGAAATTCGCAACTCTCGCAGCGCTCGTCGCCAGCACCGCTGCCGTGTCGCCTGCAAAAGCAGACCAGCTTGCCGACATCCTGTCGGCCAAGAAGCTGCGCTGCGCAACCTTTGCCGATGTGCCGCCGTTCGCAGCACCGGACCCGAAGACCCGTGAAATGGCCGGCTTCGACGTCGATCTCTGCAATGCCATCGCCAAGGAACTGGGCGTTACGGCGGAAGTGAAGCCGGTTTCGGTTGAAGCCCGCGTGCCGGAAGTCAAGCTCGGCCGCGTTGATATCACCGTTGCCAACCTTGCCTATACACAGAGCCGCGCCGAGCAGATCCAGTTCAGCGATCCCTATTATCTCGCCAAGGAAATGCTGATCGTTCCGGCCGCCGACGAAGGCAAGGCCAAGGCGGATTACGTCGGCCAGCGTATCGCCTCGGCCAAGGGGTCGACGTCTGAAATGTCGATCAAGCTCAACAAGTCCGAGCCGCTGACCTTCCAGGATACCGCCTCCGCCTATCTCGCGGTCCAGCAGGGCAAGGCGCGCGGCATGGTCGCCAACACGATGACGACGACGAAATTCGTCAACGAATCGAAGAACCGTGGCAAGGAAATGCGCATGATCGAGGAGCCGATGCTGTATCAGCCGATCGGTATCGGCATGCAGAAGGACCAGCCGGCGCTGACCGCCAAGGTCAACGAAATCCTGCGCAAGCTGGATGCCGATGGCGAGATCAACAAGATCTGGGACAAGTGGCTCGGCCAGGGTACCGAATACAAGATGACCCGCACCGACAAGGTCGTTCCGCTGTCCGAACTGAAGTTCGATCCGATCCCGTAATCTGACGGCGCAAAGCGCCTTCCGGTTTCAATTCAACCACAATCGAAGAATTGCCGGCGGCGGCAGTCTTGCCGCCGTGCGGTTTATCTATGGCCTCGAGGAGGGCCCAATGGCACATATCAAAGACATTTCCGAACGTCCCTCCAAGGAGGATCTGGCAGCGATTTCGAAATTTTCGCCTGCCACCATTCACGAGGCGCAAGGCCGCCGCGGCGCGCTTTCGTCGCGCCTGAAACCGGTCGATTACCGCATGAAGCTCTGCGGCCCGGCATTCACGGTCAAATCCTCGCCGCGTGACAACATCATGCTGCAGCTGGCGATTAATTACGCCAAGCCGGGCGATATCATTGTCGTCTCTGCCGGCGAATACGAAGAAGCCGGTTCGTTCGGCGACGTGCTGGCCAATGCCTGCCTTGCCAAGGGTATCGGCGGGCTGGTCACCGATACCGGCGTGCGTGACACGCTGCAGCTTCGCGATCTCGGCTTTCCGGTGTTCTCGCTCAGCACCTGCATCAAGGGGACCGTAAAGGAAACGCTTGGCACCACCAATGACAGCATCATCGTCGGTGGGGAAATCATCAATCCGGGCGATGTGATCGTCGGCGATGCCGATGGTCTGGTGGTCGTGCGCCGTAATGAAGTCGCTGAAGCTGCAAAGCTTTCGCAGGCTCGCGAAGACGCAGAGGCCGGTTTCATCGAAGCCTACAAGGCGGGCGCCTCGGTGATCGAAGTCAGCAAGCTCGAAGAGGTTTTGAAGGCCAAGGGCCTCACCGTCGACATCTGAAAACGCAGGCGGGAAGCGTCGGTTTCGATCGCTTCCCGTTATCGTCTATCCTGACTGCAAAATGAAAAGGGCGGCCTCATGGTCGCCCTTTCTGCGTTACGTGGTCGCGAGCCGGTTCAGGCCAAGAATTGCCAGATCGGCAATCATCTCCGGCGTGTTGTCGATATTGACCACCACGACGCCATCTTCCACATCCGGGCGTTCCAGCGTCGCCAGCTGGCTTTCCAGAAGGCTGGTTGGCATGAAATGGCCTTCCCGATTGCCCATGCGCTGGGTCAACAGGGCTTTGCTGCCATCCAGAAACATGAAGGCGAGATTTCCACCCGCTGCCGCCCGCAATCGATCGCGATAGGTTTTTTTCAGAGACGAGCAGGTCAGTACGATGCCGCTTGTCGCATGATCGGCCAAAATTTCGCCGATGCGATCGAGCCACGGCCAGCGATCCTCGTCGTTCAGCGGCGTACCCTCCGACATCTTGGCAATGTTGGCCTGAGGGTGAAGGTCATCACCCTCTTGATAGGGCAGACCAAGCACCTCGGCGAGACGCATGCCGACGGAACTCTTGCCGCAGCCGGCAACGCCCATCACCACGATGGGGCGCCGGATCGCGTTTGCCTCAAAGGCTGATGGTGATGCCGCCGTCGACATAAAGCGTGTGTCCGTTTACGAAAGAGGAGCCCTTGCCGGACAGGAAGACCGCAGCGCCGACCAGTTCATCGACATTGCCCCAGCGGGCTGCCGGCGTGCGCTTTTCCAGCCATGCGGAAAATTCCGGATTGTCGACCAGCGCCTGATTGAGCGGTGTCTTGAAATAACCGGGAGCGATCGCGTTGACCTGAAGGCCATGCTTGGCCCAATCGGTGGACATGCCCTTTGTGAGATTTTTGACGGCGCCCTTGGTGGCCGTGTAGGGCGCAATTCCCGGACGGGCCAGTTCGCTCTGCACCGAGGCAATGTTGATGATCTTGCCGTGGCCACGGGCGATCATGTGGCGGGCAACTGCCTGGCCGACATAAAACACGCTGGAAATATTGGTGGTCAGAAGCTGCTGCCATTTGTCGATCGGAAAATCCTCTAGCGGCGAGCGATGCTGCATGCCGGCATTGTTGATGAGGATATCGATCGAGCCGATCTCGGCTTCGATCCTGTCGATGCCTGCCGCGACGGTTGTATGGTCAGTCGCATCGAAGGCGACGGCGTGTGCTGTGAAGCCGTCGGCGGTCAGTTGATCTCGTGCTGCATTGAGTTTGGTCTCATCGCGGCCGTTGAGAACGATGGTTGCTCCATGTTCGGCAAGCCCGCGCGCCAGCGCTAGGCCAATGCCCTGGCTCGATCCGGTGATCAGCGCGGTTTTACCCGTCAGATCGAACAGCGGAAATGACATCAGAAATTCCTCCCGGTCCATAAGGTCGTTTGTCATTGACATAAATGTTATCGATAACATAAGCAATCGAAAACACAGCTCGGGAGAGAGAAATGAAACCGCAGATCCTCGTCATCGGCCCTTATCCGGAATGGGACATGGTGGAGCTTGAAAAGAGCTACGACGTAAAGAAACTCTATGAAGCCAGTGACCGCGATGCCTTCATCGAAGGCGAGGCAAAGCAGGTGACGGCCATCGCCACGCGCGGTGAGCTTGGTGCCTCGGCCGAACTGATCGCCAAGCTGCCGAACCTGCAAGTCATTTCGGTCTATGGCGTCGGTTACGATGCGGTCAATCTGGATGCCTGCCGCACCCGTGGTATCCGAGTTACCAATACGCCTGATGTCTTGACCAACGATGTCGCCGATCTCGGCGTCGCCATGATGCTCTGCCAGTCGCGCGGCATGATCGGCGCGGAACAGTGGGTCAAGGACGGAAGCTGGGCCGCCAAGGGTCTTTATCCCTTGAAGCGCAAGGTCTGGGGCCGCAAGGCAGGCGTGCTCGGGCTTGGTCGTATCGGTTTTGAAGTCGCCAAGCGCCTGCGTGGCTTCGATATGGATATCGCCTATAGCGACGTTTCCGAAAAAAACTATGCCGATGGCATGACCTATATCGCCGATCCTGTGGCGCTTGCGCAGCATGCCGATTTCCTGTTCGTCACGCTGGCAGCTTCCGCCGCGACCCGCCATATCGTCTCGAAGAACGTGATCGAGGCACTTGGCCCGGAAGGCATGCTGATCAACATTTCGCGCGCCTCCAATATCGACGAAGCGGCACTTCTGGACGCGCTTGAGAGCGGCGCGCTCGGCTCTGCCGCTCTCGACGTGTTCGAAGGCGAGCCGAAACTCGATCCGCGTTTTCTGGCACTCGAAAACGTGCTGCTGCAGCCGCATCATGCGTCGGGCACGATCGAGACCCGCAAGGCGATGGGCAAGCTTGTGCGGGATAATCTGGCTGCCCATTTCGCCGGTCAGCCGCTTCCCACTCCGGTCATTTGAGGTCGTGCCATGAAAGCTGTCGTCATTCATTCGGCAAAAGACCTGAGGGTCGAGGAACGCGAAGTCGAAACGGCCGGTCCGGGGCAGGTGGATATCTCCATCGAGGCCGGTGGCATCTGCGGGTCGGACCTGCATTATTACCACCATGGTGGTTTTGGCACCGTGCGCGTGCGCGAGCCGATGATCCTCGGCCATGAGGTCGCCGGTCGTGTGGTGGCGCTTGGAAGCGGCGTCTCCCATCTCGCTGTCGGCGATCGCGTTGCTGTTTCGCCAAGCCGTCCCTGCAACGCATGCGATTATTGCCTCAAGGGCCAGCAAAACCACTGCCTCAACATGCGCTTTTACGGCAGCGCCATGCCGATGCCGCATATTCAGGGTGCGTTTTGCCAGCGTCTGGTTGCCGAAGCCTGGCAGTGCCACAAGGTGGGTGAAGGCATTTCCATCAACGAGGCTGCTTTCGCCGAGCCATTTGCCGTGACATTGCACGCGGTTTCCCGCGCCGGTTCATTGCAGGGCAAGCGTGTTCTGGTCACCGGCTGCGGCCCGATCGGCGTCCTGTCTATCATTGCCGCCCGTCTGCATGGCGCACGCGAAGTGGTCGCAACAGACGTGATGGATGCGGTGCTGGAGAAGGCAAGGGTGATCGGCGCTGATCGCACCATCAATGTCGCATCCGAACTGGAAGCGCTGAACGCCTATACGGCCAACAAGGGTTATTTCGACGTTCATTTCGAGGCGTCCGGCAATGAACGTGCCGTTCGCTCGGGTCTGGAAGTGCTGAAGCCGCGTGGCATCCTCGTCCAGCTTGGTCTGGGTGGTGATATCTCGCTGCCGCAGAACACCATTGTCGCCAAGGAAATCGAGGTGAAAGGCACGTTCCGTTTTCACGAGGAATTCGGTCAGGCCGTCGATCTCATCAACCAGAAACGGGTCGATTTTTCACCGCTTCTGTCAGAAATCTATCCGGTTGCCGATGCGGTGAAGGCGTTCGAGGCTGCCGGTGACCGCGGTCGCTCCATGAAGGTGCAGCTCAGCTTCTGAAACAAATGAAACCGGTCACGTGCTGTCGCGCAGCAGCACGTGATAACCGGTCCTTATGGTCGCCGTATCGCTGCGGTTTTCGAGCATGGCGATCATCTGCTCAGCAGCCTGCGCGCCGATCCCGTAACTGTCGACATGGACGGTGGTGATGCCAGGTTCAGAAACGGATGCAATCTCGTAATCGCCGAAACCTGCAATGGCGATATCCTGCGGCACGGCAAGCCCCATTCTCCGGCATTCCATAATAGCGCCAAAAGCAGGAAGGTCGGAAACGCAGACGGCTATTTCCGTATCGGGAAAGTGGGTCAGCAACTGTCGGATCGCCTCACCGCCATGCAACATGCGAAACGGCACAGCATCGATCTCGACCTTTCTGATGGCCTCCAAACCGTGGCTGGTCAGCGCCCGCTCGAAACCGAGGCGACGTTGATGGCCACGTGTATCGGCCTGCTCCGAGCCTCCGATGAAACCGAATTTCGAATATCCCTTGTCGATAAGGCCGCACACAAGCGCTTCCATGGCCGCAGCATTGGAAAAGCCGACGACCGCTTGCACGGGATCTTCGGGCATGTCCCATGTTTCGATAACGGGTATGCCGGCATTGGCAAGCATGGTCCTGGCCTTCGGCGTATGCTTGCCACCCGTGAGGATAATCCCTTCGGGACGTCGCCGCAGCATGGATTCAATCAGTTCTTCCTCCCGTTCGATCGAATAGTTCGTATATCCAAGAAGAAGCTGCATGTTGGTCCTGGCCAGCGTGTCGGTCATGCCGCGGGCGGTATCTGCGAAATTTGAATTGTCGATGGACGGAACAATGGCGGCGATGAAGCCGCTGCGGCGTGAGGAAAGGCTGCCCGCCGACTGGTCGAGAACATAACCAAGCTGGTCGACTGCGACCATAATCCGCTCGAGCGTTTCCTTGGCGATATAGGCATTGCCCTTGAGCGCACGCGAGACCGTCATCGCCGACACGCCGGCAAGCCGTCCCACGTCTGCCATCGTCGGAGGACCGTTATTGCCTTCGGTTGGCCGCTGCGCCTGCTCGATCGGCATCTTTTCTCCTGTCATGGTATGCACCAACTGAAAGCGCGCTTCTGAGCGCGCGTCAAGGCAGGCATGCTATTTGCGCAATCGTTTGTGGGAGGGAGCCGGTCAGGCGCATGATCCGATCTGTATTGAGGCTCTTGAACGGGCGCTATCGCGCACGGTGTTGAAACAGGCTACCTGACAATCGGATAATCGCCAGGCTGTTCTGGTCCCGACACCTACCAACGCAGGAGATACCGGCCGAGCAGCGTGCCGACAAGGCCACAGAGCAGGATGCCGAGCGTGTACCAAAGTGCCACGAAGGTCAGGCCATTTTCGATGCAGCCCCAGCTGTAGACCCAGGCACCGATGGAGCCGGCCGTCATGCCGGCGATAAAGCCGGCAAGATGCGCGTGGGTCGGCGCGGCGCGGCGGAGAAACCAGAACGTCGCCGCCATCAGCGGAGCGCCGGCCGCCAGAATGATCATCGGGCAGAACCAGTAGGAAATTCCCATGATCAGCCGATGCTGCTCTACCGGTGAGGTTGATGCATTCAACTGCAGAATGCCCAGCATGACCAGCAACGCATAGATGATCAGTGCGGGTATTGCAGCGCCCAGAGGGCGGCCGCCGGGACGTGCCACGCTTATCAGTGCCGCCAAACCGACGATGGAAAGCAGCAGGGGATAGGCGGATTTCGCCCAGAAGGCGAACTGCCACAGGGCGGCGGAAATATCGGGGCGAAAACCGTGGCCCAGCAGAATGAACGCCGCCGACAGCGCGAGACCGGGCAGAAGCGCCAGGACCAGCAACCTGTGCAATGCGGTCTTGCGCACCGGTCGCAGGTCCTTCACCAGTTCATTGATCATATCATCCGTCTTCGCCACGTTCGCCTCTCAATCTCGCGGCCAGTGCCTTGATGCCACGGTGCACGCCGATCTTCACCATCGCCTCACTTCTTTGCGTACTAGCCGCCGTCTCGGCTACGGAGTGCCCTTCCAGCCGAACCTGCCGGATCATGTCGCCTTGCCATGCCGGCAGGCTGGCCAGCAGACGATGGACATCCATGTTGGCGGAGATGGCGTCTTCACGATAGCCGTCCACCACATCGCCAACTGTCTCCAGTCCGATGTGAACACGGCCACCCGAGCGCCGGTGATGATCGACCAGCTTGTGGCGGGCAATCGTGAAGAACCACGCCGTGAATGGCCGTTCACGATCATAGGTGATCCGGCGCTGATGCAGGGCGAGCAACGTATCCTGCACCAGATCCTCCACATGCGATGCCGCAGAGCCGCCAAGCCGTCGCGCATAATAACTGATCAGAAGATGCCGCAGCATATCGAGCAGGCAGCGATATGCCACCTCGTCCCCGTTAAGGGACAAGAGCATCAGGGTTCTCAACTCGGGTTCGGTCAACTGCTTCATGTCGTTTCCGCTTCATACGGCCTGACCGGAAAACGGTTACACGGCGGACGAAAGAAAAGCGAGAAACCGCTCCTGCCGTTCAATCAATCACATCGCCGTGATGGTTGTAACCGATCAGTCCGCCCATCGAATGAGCTTTCCGTGAACCTTCGGCGCAACATGCGACGAGCACATCTATTGGGAGAATCATCATGAGAACGCGTCTTTTCACCACCACCTGCCTTGCCGCCCTTCTCGGCGTCTCACTGGCAAACGGCATCGCGCAGGCCCAGACCAGCAACGACGCCATGAAGAAGACCGATACGATGAAGTCGGACACAATGAAGTCCGGCACGATGAGCAAGGATGGCATGAAGGCCGACTGTATGCACAAGGCCGGCATGGAGAAGGACAGCATGAAAAAGTCCGACATGATGAAAGCCTGCGACGCGATGAACTAATCGGCTTTCGCCCCTGCAACCCGCAACTGTTGCAGGGGTGGCCTCGTAGACAGTGTGATCCCATTTCCGTGAGAAGAAATCCATGGACGCCTCTTCAAAGCCCGCGGCCACAAGGCGCATGCTTATCCGCCGCCATAACCTCCCCGTGCGTTTGTCGCACTGGTTGAATGTGCTGTGCATAACGGTGCTGCTCATCAGTGGTCTGCAGATATTCAATGCCCATCCGAGCCTCTACTGGGGGCAGTACGGCGCCGACAACGATCCTTCCATCATCGCGATGGAAGCGGTCGAGGATGGCGATGCGGTCAAAGGCGTCACGCGGATCGGAAGCATGACCTTCAATACGACCGGCGTGCTCGGCGTTTCAAATGTCGATGGTGAACCGACCGCACGTGGATTTCCTGCCTGGGCGACATTGCCGAGTTATCAGGACCTTGCCGCCGGCCGCCGCTGGCATTTCTTCTTCGCCTGGCCTTTTGTCATCAACGGCCTGATCTATCTCGCCTACGGAATTTTTGCGCGTCACTTCCGTCGGGATCTTTTGCCCACCAGACATGAGTTGATGCCTGCCCATCTCGGGCACGAAATTGCCGAGCACGCGCGGTTGCGGTTTCCCAAAGGCGAAGCGGCGCGCCACTACAATGCCCTGCAGAAACTGACTTATCTGTTGGTAATATTCATCCTGCTGCCGCTGATGATTGCCACAGGCCTCACCATGTCTCCCGGGTTCAATGCCGCCGCGCCCTGGCTTCTGGACCTCTTCGGCGGGCGGCAGTCGGCGCGCACATTGCACTTCATTACCGCGACCGCCCTGATTTTGTTCGTTGTCGTTCACGTCGCCATGGTTCTGGCCTCCGGCTTTTTCAACAACATGCGTTCGATGATCACCGGTCGTTACGCCATCCGGGTCGAGACTCCCATGGAGCCAAAACAATGAGCCGTCTGATCACCCGCCGCCGGTTCCTGATCGGCTCGACCTTGACGGCTTCCGCCCTCGGCCTCAGTGGCTGCGATGCACTCGTTGAGAACCCCAGCGTGCAGCAAGCCCTGCGGATGGCGGAGGGGTTGACCATGCGCTCGCAGCGCCTGCTGATCGGTGACAATACGCTGGCGCGCGAATTCACTCTCGCAGACATCTCGCCGACATTCCGGGCCAACGGCACCAGCATGCCGGATGGCGCGCAATATCAGGCGCTGCTTGCCCAGAAGTTTTCACAGTGGCAGCTGGACATAGGCGGTCTCGTCGAGCGGCCGACAAAGCTGTCGCTGGCGGCGTTGAAGGCGATGCCAGCGCGCACCCAGATCACCCGGCATGACTGTGTCGAAGGCTGGAGCGCAGTCGGCCAGTGGAGCGGCGTGCCGCTCGGCGCCGTGCTGCAGATGGTTGGCCTCAAGCCTGAGGCGCGCTACATCGTCTTTCACTGCGCCGACGAATACGAAAAGAGCCTCGACGGCAGCGGCTGGTATTACGAGAGCATTGATCTGGTCGATGCATTTCACCCTCAGACAATCCTCGCCCACTCGATGAACGGACACGATCTGGAAGTGCCACACGGCGCGCCTTTGCGGCTGCGGGTCGAGCGGCAGCTTGGATACAAGCAGGCAAAATATCTGATGCGCATCGAGGCGGTAGCCGATCTGTCCGGCATCTACGGCGGTAATGGCGGCTTCTGGGAAGACCGCGGCTACGAATGGTACGCCGGCATCTGAATGCGACAATCCAGTTCCTGGGGCAGATCATTCCGGCTGCTCCTGAAACCGGCGGATTTAACCCGCGTCCACCGGTGGTTTGAGACAATAGGGCTCTCTAAAGGAAAACGATATGCGATCCATTTCCAAGATCATTCTTACAACGGGGACCTCGATCATCGCAGGTACAATGCTGGCGATGTCGGCCGGGTTGACCGCGCAGGCCGCCGATACGCTGCGCGTCCGCGGAACAGTCGAAAGTCTCGACGGCACGACGCTGGCCGTCAAGACGCGTGAAGGCACCGATGCCAAGATCATGCTGAAGGATGGCTGGCAGGTATCAAGCGTCGCCAAGGCATCGATCGACGACATCAAACCGGGCGATTTCGTCGGCATCGCATCGCTGCCAACGGAGAGTGGTGGTGATGGTGCGCTGGAGGTGCTGATCTTCCCGGCAGCGATGAAAGGCACTGGCGAGGGTAGTTACGCCTGGGACCTCAAACCCAATAGTTCGATGACAAATGCAACCGTGGCTGATGCGGTCAAATCCGTCGAGGGCCATACGGTCACGGTCACTTACAAGGGTAAGGAAAAGAAGATCGCCATCCCTGAAGGCACGCCGGTCGTCACGTTCGCTGCCGCCACCGTTTCCGACATCAAACCGGGTGCCACCGTCTTCATACCATCGGAAAAGGCCGCCGACGGGTCGATTTCGAGCGGCCGCGTCGTGGTCGGCACCAACGGTGTCGTCCCGCCGATGTGATCATCGAAACTCTGCAAATACAGCGCGGCAGCTCAAGCAGGTGCCGCGCCTGTTTCTCCGATTGCCCACTTTTTGGGGCTAGTCGGGGCTTGTGCTCTGATCCACAAAAACTGGAGGGAAGATGGGTCTCAGGTCAATGGATAAAATGACGCGTTGCCCCTCGCGCCTAGTAGGACGAGGGGCTTTCGCGTTTCATTTGAAACTCCACCACGTGGAGTGTAATGCTGGCAATCGTCAGTCCGGCACATACCAGCAGCACCGCCCAGGTAATGAAGTCTTTCATCGACGTGATCCAAGCACCTTGAACCCCAGGAATCCGTGGATATTTGACGATTCAGGTCCAAAGGGCTTTTAGCGTTTCTACTTTTTCTTCGTCGGCGCAGGCGGCACGTGACAACCCTTGCTACGCATTGCGGCTTCAATCGCGTTGATCTTGCCCTTCGATACAGCAACATGGCCCTCTTTGTCGCCGCCAAAAGTGCTGGACATGGGGACGCCGGTCAGGAAAACACCAAAGGCATCACCGGTCGCAGCGTCGTTTTGCTGTTTCGAAACGGCTGCTAGCGCTTCACGCTCCTTGATCATCTCCTGAGCCAATGTATCGCACGAACCATTGGTATATGCCTGCATTGGGATATCGACTGGCACGATTGCATCTGGCCTCTTGGCGCAGCCGGTAACGGCCAGCGCGAGCGCCAGCATGACAAATTTCTTCTGCATAAATGTTTTGCCCCTGTCTAAATTAGACGCCCCCGCGTCCATGGATACAATGAGCGTATTTCGACTTATCCTGTCAATTTCGTAGAGCGTCGATCCCCATTCCTTCCAGGTATAATGGTGGGTTTGGTTAGCACATGCTTCTATCGACATAGGTCTTATTGCCATTGCCATTAATGTAATAGCAGCCACCTCGCGGACCTCTGATGTAGGTCCGGTAAGTCGAGATCGACGGGGCTGGCCGGCTGATCGCTGGAGCTGCCGGAAATGCGGCGGGCGTAGCCAGAGAATACCCTCCACCATATCCGCCAGGTCGAACGGATGCGGCGCGATTGCCACAAGGATATCCATGGGCATCCAGGTCCCAAGGATTTAAGCAGTTTCCGGTATAGGTCGGCGGTGGTCGATAATACGTGTTGCTAGATGCGCAGCCATTGGCGCAGGCGGCAACTGCCGTACCAACCAGCGCCACCGCCACAAGGGCGGCAGCAGCTTGGTCCTGCTTCTGCACCATCTCATGGCACTCGAAAGGTGAAACTCCCCTTTGAGCCAATTCTGTCAGCAATTGCTGCTGAAACATCGGGTCAGGCGATTGTAGGTATGTTCTGCATAAATTGACCTTTGGCACCTGCTTTGGATTGGCTGCCAATTGTGCCGGTGTCGTTGTGCAGTTCGCGAGAGCGAACGATAGAGATACGGTAATGCCTAGCCGTGTGATGCGAACGAATTCCAATGATGTTCCCCAAATGCCCAACGGGAAAGGGGCACAGCCAATCGGAGAGGTGAGTTGATTTAGTGTCGCAAAAGACGTTGTCCTCGTTCATCTTTGGCATCATCGTTTGTGGTGACAAGGCAGTACCTTGCCGTTTGGCACCAAGTGCCGAGTGCAGCTGTTTGGCATTGCAGGATGATTTGAAAACGTCAGATCTGCTCCCTGGCAGAGACGAGATTTTCATTTGCGGCCGGGCACACGCCGGCAATCGCAAGCTCCTGAACGATCGAGCGCAAGGCGATATCGAGACAGTATGTGGAAAACTTGAGACCCATCACATCCGCTTGTTGACGCGCGTACGATACGATGCGGCCCAATGCCAGCATGTCGTCGGCGCCTTCTTCCGAGACTGCGAGTTTATTGATCATAGTTCGCTCCTGTAACGTGTCGGTGTCAACTGCGATCAAACTAACCACAATGCGCGTCACAGCACCGTCAAATGAAAATCAGTCTTGGTCAGAGACTAGAAGATCATCATCCGAAGGATTTTCGATGGTGGGATCGGCGAGGCACTTCACCAATGCGAGAATACGCTGACGTGTTGGAAGGCTGGCGATTCTGAAAAACGCCTGATTGAGGGCAAATCCGTCGGAAGAAATTATGAACTGGCGCAAAGCCAGATGTTCGGTGTCAACCAGTGCAGCGGATGTCGGATCGGTATAGCCCTCGAAAAACGAGGCAACGTTCACATCGAGAGCCGTCGCAATTGCAACCAGTCGCGAAGCGCCGACCCGATTTACGCCTTTTTCGTACTTCTGCAGCTGTTGGAATGTGATGCCAATCTGAGACGCGAGACCTGCCTGGGTGAGGTGCATCGACTTCCTGCGTAGACGGATCTGGGATCCGACATGAACATCAATTGTATTGAGACTTTTTGCCTGCATGCCTGCCCCCAAGCGTTACGCCCCATGGTGCTCAATATTATGGTAGGGGGCGCGGTTAAGCAATGTGGGTATTTTTCGTGTCCAGCTCCCGGGATGGCTTGCGGAGCAGCACCTTCGAAATACATCGCAGGGCTCCGCAACGGCTCGCAAGGTGCGTCCACCCAAACACCCGTTCGATCCTAAATCCGAGGCTTTCCCAAAGGTTGACATTCGCCTCATCGATATCGCCCAATGCGTCGAAATCCGAAAATTGCGGAAGCCAGACGATCGGCCGCTCCTGTCCGACTCGAATGTCATTTTCGACAATGGCATTGTTGTAGAGCCGGGGTTGCCTTTTGTTCGTGTCAGGCGTGATCGCAAAGGCGACTGGATTGCGCAAAATCGCAAAGCCTTGCTCTTCGAGGAAGATTGCCGATGCATCGAGGCATCTGCTCGCAGTCGAGACAATGGGCGACGGTGTATCGCTTGGTACAGGCTGGCCTACGACTAGCAAAGGTCTCCCGTTTTTGTAAAGACCGGTGAGCGTTACGAACTGATCTATATGATATCCAAACTGGTGCATGGGCGACGGGCAGGTAGCTGCTGAACGAGACAACGCGATCCTGCCAGCTGGCTGTGCGGTGGCGCCTAGGTCGTCGACACGATATCCAAATAACGATACCGGGCGGTGGTCCAGCCTTCGAACAGCATCGATCCTTTCAATCTCAGAGTAACCTATGAGCCGAAAATCCGAGCCGACAAGTTGATTTCCACCATCAAGATGAAAACCCATTGCCACAACCTCTGCGGCGGTTAATCGCGCCAGATGGCGCGCCGGTCCATCGCCCGAGACAGCAAGATACCGTTGATTGCGGCCTACTGTCGGGTCCGGCGCTTTAACATGGAAGCCATCCTGGATCCATGGGCTGGTTATGGCATTGGCCGACGGGTTGAGCGGGCTCAGTTGGATCTGGGCATTCAGGTCCAGTCGGTCGAGCCACGCCTGTGCTTCCGTCGCGCACGCATCGTCGACCATCACGACAATTCGAACGTCCGTGGGAAATGCTTCTATCAGTTTGCCAATCGGTATGAGCGGCTGACACGGATCGGTTGCGGCCGGCGATCGCAGCAAGGCTGCCGGAATGGCTATTGCCAGCTGCTCGACGAGACCTCCGCAATCGGGGACCAGGCTCATCGTATGGGGGGGGCAGCGAATCGTGCCGCTTGCTCAGCGTTACGTGCGATCATTTCCTGAAAGAAAAGCGTATTCTGAAATCTCCAGGCGGGCCTTGCACCCGCATCGTGTCGGTGATTGTTGACGGCATCAAGCAGCATTTGGGCGTCCAGTCGCTTCACCGAAATTGCATTGTGCGACAAAAGTGAGGTCAGCTCCTGGCCAAGCTGTGCTGCTGTAACGATCGAGCGCCACGTACGCCGTGAAAAGTGAGTCCGGCGTGCGGCGTTGAGCAGACTATGGGCCTGCTCGTCCCCGATACGAGATTGCAATGCCCGGATGGTTTCCTCGGCATCGACAAGTGCGATTGTCACAGGCCGGAAATCCATATCGGGTGGGCCATGGAGGACGGCGACGTCGGCGTCGGAAATTCGTGATCCGTCACGATATTGTTCATAGATCTGACCGACACCCTTCATGCCGAAGCAATCGCATTCGGCTGCCCGAAGTGCTCCCATGCTCGCAGCGCCATAGACGGCGACACCCTTGGACAACGCAAAAAGCAATTCCTTGTGCCACACTGCGGCGCAATCACCGAACACGCCATCGATGAGACCGATTGTTCGAGCACCGACATTAATTGCAGCTAGAATGTCTCCCGATGCAGCCGGGGGGCAAAAGGTAATATTGGCATAAGCCGCGAGTTCCGTCTGATGGATCGATGGCCCGGCGAAAACGATCGTGCTCAAAATTCATGTCCCAAGAAAGCTGGCAAGCGCCGCGCGGCTCAACGCCGTCTGCGATGCAGTTGCCGTCGCCATGCCGCTGCCAAGCACCCTGAC
Source organism: Neorhizobium sp. BT27B (assembly GCF_050455485.1). Taxonomy (NCBI): domain Bacteria; kingdom Pseudomonadati; phylum Pseudomonadota; class Alphaproteobacteria; order Hyphomicrobiales; family Rhizobiaceae; genus Neorhizobium; species Neorhizobium sp. BT27B. Next base: position 194,627 of record NZ_JBCIYT010000008.1, read on the forward strand.
GACGACAATGTCGGGATAGCTCGTTTCAAGGCGGAAGAGGTAGAGATTGTTGACGCCACAGGAAAACAAGTGATCAGCGAGCCTTCGCCATACAGGGACTTTGCTAACGTCATCTGGAAGTACGAGCGAGTGCTGCCATTGAATGGCGGAGCCGCCGCCCCACCTGTTGCCGCGAACATCTTGGTCTGCCTCGTAGCGTTCATTGAAAAGATCGTCGCGGGCGCCGCTAATATGGGTCAGGCGCGCCTGTATGGCCTCTTGAAGCGCACTGCAGGCAGCTTCGGCGCCGCTCAAGCGACATGCTATGCCCGCCGCCGACCGTTTGCCTGGACCATTGTCTGTCATGAGCGAGCGAGGCAGGCTTGCCAGAATGACAGGGACGCCTGTGCTTCCGGTAAGGTTGAAAAATGTCGGCGTCAGTCCAAGTGCATCAAGTCGATCAACCAACCTGTCGAGATCCGCAGACTGCCCTTTTGGAAAGAACACAGTGCGCGTCGCTGTCATACGGGTCGAAAACGCTTCCACGATCGTACAGGCTTCGTTTTCGATCAGTTCGAGCATCGCGTGAAGCACTGCCTGATCAAAGTCGAAACCGGCAGCCAATCCTTGTGAGCTCATTACGAACGCGTCCCGATCCCAAGGGAAATCAAATCGAAAATCAAGCCCAACGAGTTCGAACGGCGCCACCACCACTGTATCGTCACGGGCAGAATGTCCCTTTACCCAGGCACGCTCTCGCGCCGGGTCGAACTTTTCAAGTATCACGCGCGATATGGCCTCAAGCGGAAGCACGTCGTAGCCACGGGCACGCATCTCGAAAAGAGACCCGTAATCACTCACATGCCGTTGCGTGTCTTCCGCCACGGCGCCTTCGATCGCTTCCATGACAGCCGAGAGCTTTGCTCGCTCGGCCGTCATTCCCTTGCCCTGCGATACGGAAAGGCCACGGGAATTGGGTCGAGTTGCGAACCAGACTGGCATGCCGATGACATCGAGGTCAGTGATGTCGCCAACACGCGTGATGCCGAAAGCTTTCAAGAGAAGCGGATTGTCGATCATCGTGTGCGGGACTTGGGTTTGGCCATGTGCTGGCCGGTTGACCTCGGCGAGTACATGGCCTTCATTTTTCATGGAGCGACGTTTGGTGTGTCGGATAGAATTGCTTCAAAAAGCTGGCCGGCAGGACCCCCCCGATGGTCCTACAGCTTTGAGAGCGCTTTCGATAGGCAGTTGCACGACGCGGATGAAGTCCCAGCCTTCGTCGACAACATCACCGACCAACGCGAAGTCCGCATCCGACACCACAGCGCCTGCAGCAATTATGGTCTCGATACCCTGAGCCTGTACCTGATCGAGATTGGTTTCGGGTTTACCATCCTGACCGATCAGCATTCCTTTGGCTGCGGCGGCAACGCGAGCATAACCGTCGATGCCCGGATGACTGGCTTCATATTCGGTGATGACCTCGTGGGAAACTGACGCGACGCGAAGTGGCGACGTTCTGATAAACAAAACGCCATTGCCTCTTTTTCCGATAACGTAGAATTGGGATTTAGACATGTTGCCTCTCTATTTGATACCGGCCAGTTGATAAGCATGTAACAACTTCTCATTTACCTCCGGATTGCGATCCGGAGATAACAGACTGATCTGACGGGCTGTCATCCCGGGATGATTTTCCTTCAGACGTCTTCCATATTGCCGCGCGGTCACGAGATCGCCGTTCAAGGCATGGCTGACTGTCAGAACGCGAAGCGCAGGTTCGTCATTTTCCATTCGGCTGCACAGCTCCAAGGCAGTCGTGTAGTCCTCGCGTTTCAGTGCGATGCTCGCGCCTGCCCACCAGTAGATATCCGGTGCAAACGGATTGAGATCGAGTGCGCGTTTGAAGCGCTCCCACGCGGGATCGTTTTGGCCAAAATGCGCCAGTGCATCCGCATGCTGTAAAAGCAGGTCTGCAGAATTCGGAGCCAGTGCTTCTGCTTCGAGAAACTGCTCTGCCGAGGCATCGAAGTCACGTTGATGGAGCGCGATGACCGCCCCCATCCAATGTCCGATGCCGGAGGCTGGATCGATCGCAACGGATGCTTCGGCCTCGGCCTTTGCCCGGTAAAGCAGGTGGGGATCGGTGCCCCCAAGCATTAGCCACTCAAGTTGCAGCGTCTGGGCAATCCGCCCTCTGGCAACGGCCATGCCATGATCGAGTTCCATCGCCTTGCGAAACTCCGAGCGGGCTCGTCGCAAGATCGGCAGGTCACATTTCCCCCGCAGGAGTTGCTGGCCAGACAGTAGATGGAAATAGGCAGATGGATCATCCTTTCTGGACGATGCCAGTTGCCTTTGCTCCAGATTTTCGGCAAGGCCTGCCGCCACTTGCCGGGATAGCATCCGGAACGCGGCCGGCATGTCGAACTGATCAAGCGAAAGTTCCAGCGACCATACGATCTCGTCAGACTGTTCGGAAATGAGCGAGACGGATGCCCGCATGTCACCGAATATGGTCGTCCTGACCACATAGTCCGGCCGCAGCGTGGACAATGGCTTCTTTCCACCTGATGATGTGACGGCGTAGGTGCTCTGTGGCGCCAGAACAGTGAAAGTACGGTAGCGTACGAGACTGTAGGCGACGTCCTCGACGAACGACTGGACAAGGTCCGGTGCGGGTGCCCTGTCGGAACCACACGGCATGGCGAAAGCAACCCGCGCTTTTTCGACACGCGCTTTTGCGACCGGATCAGGGGCATATTCGGCAAAATCAGCATGGATACGGCGTTTCAACGCCAGCGTTGCCGGCTCGGGCGATCGGGCTTCATGGCGCAGCATCCGGGTTAATTTTTCTGAGATGCGCTCGAAGCCGGGCAAATCACCCTGTCGGGAATAGGCCAACATGACGACCCGATATGTTTCCTCGCGCTCAGGGTCTACGGCAAAAGCGCAATCCGCCACCACAGAGATCTCGCCGTATCTCTGACCACCAAACCGGGTCATGTCATCGAGTAAACTTGCCATCGATGAAAAGAACACGTCCTTGAGGCGGGCGCGTTCGGATAACAACCAAAGATGCAGTTGCTCCTCGCCTTCGCAGCCCATGAGCAAATCGCCACGAAACTCAAGGACTGCTTGCAGGCGGGTCTCTACATTTCTTTCCGGGATAGCCTCGAGAAAACGGGCGAGATCGGAACGGAAGGCCAATGGGCCGGCGGAAAGGCTGGCACCGGATGCAATAACGAGCGCGGCCTCACCTGAAAATTGCTGGAGTCGCAACAACAGCTGGCGCAGGTTGGCAAGCGCGCGCTTCTGGTCGGCATTCTCCCACAAAAGACAGGCAGCGACCTGGCGTCCCAGACTTTTCCCGGGCGCAAGGAGGAGCGCGGCGATCAGCACATATCCCTTCAACGGGAAAAACGTTTCGTGATCCGCAAAATGCGGCACGCCGAAGAAACGCAAGCCTTTAGGATTATCTGAAGCTGTCACTTTGTCACCCACCAACAGCATCTAACTACGAACCGTGCAAAAATGAAAGTGATCATAACTCCCGTTTGACACTGCTGTGACGCAACCTTTGCGAAAATCTTCCGAGCTGCGCCTGTCAGGGGTGCATTAGTGACATGCAATGATGATGACTGATGAGATGAAATCGCCTCTTTCTTTCACACGCCCGTATTTGGCGTTCTCGTCAATGATGGAGCCGTATCAGCGCGCCGATGATGTCGGATATGTCGTCACGGAGTTCATGTCTTTTAAAGGTAGGCCATATTACCCCATTGGTGCCTTGACCTCTGCGCGAGTGACCCCCGTCCATTTGACTGCACGAAATCCCGATGAGGCGGATGAGGATAATCTTGACCTTATTTTTCGCATGCGCGAGGCCGAAGGCGGCTATTTTTTCGAAATTGTCCTGCGTTGCAGCCAAGGGACGCGTTATGGCGGATGGATATGGGGTTACGAAATCGAAATTCTCGACGAGGTGGTCGAAGGCTATCATGTCCTTTCGACCCACGATGGCAAAAATAGTTGGCGCTTCACATATTGCAGCCAAGCCGAATGTTATCGAAGCCAGGGTTCTCTGCCCGTGGAAAAAAACGTTCTTGATCGACGCATTCTCGGGCCGGGCTCGTGAGCGCTGCGCGGAGCGCCACTAATATTAGAGCGAGAAGATTACAATGAGAGAACTGCCCCCTACCAACCAGAGAGACGTAACAAGCAGGGCAGTGACGAAAAACAATCGCAGGCGCATCTGGCTGGAACTCTTTCAGACATTGAAGGCCAACCGTTGCGTTAAGGGGTCACGCAACGGTTGGGATCAAACCGACAGGAGACGGGTTGTCCATTGCCAATGAAATGGAGTGCGTCACACCAGCGTCACGCCACGGTGGGAGGCGACGTTTTCGTAAGAAGGCGTGACGTGATGATTGGATATCGCATTCCCAAGCAACCTTATGGAAAGCTATCGGATCGTGTTTCAATTTGTCGGAGCTCGAGGCTCCAAAGGTTTCATAGGCTGTTGCTATCGCAGGTCCGACATAGCGGGCCGCAGGTTCGAATCCTGTCAAGAGCGGACCAACCCAGGAAGCTGCCAAGATGCGAGGTCTCAATTTCGCGTTACAAACCATGTGCTCTTTGGGGTAATCCTGACGTCCTGCTCAACGACGTCGATCAGTCTTCCTCTAGCCGTCTCGCATCTGCATCCGCGCAGGCGGCTATGAAATGAGACCGGGAGATTTCCGGATGAACACCGTTGGTGAGGGCGTGCTGACAGAAATCGAAAGCGCGCCAATATATCGGACCGGACCTATGGCTCAGGTTTTTCATGTGCCGCAGGGCGTCCGCCGGACCCGAGATTGTCTTGGTCAAAAGCGGGCCGTCGCCGACATAGACCGGGGACTTCCAACGCACTGTGAAGTCGACTGCGACTAAGCCCATCGCGTCCTCATAGGTTTCTAGACTGATGGGAGGTCATGCAGGGAGCAACGATGAAGTGATGACCGATGGAAGTTTTCGGTCCGCGGTGCCGACAATTTCGGATGTTTTTTGAGTTTTTCCGAAGATGCACGAAAGTGTCGCAAGCACTTGTATGACCGCTACCGAGTCGCATCTGTAGAAGATTGTTTGTGCGTCCCGCCTGGTCTGTATCAGGCTCGCACCCTTGAGCTTCCCGAGGTGTTGCGAAAGGGCCAATTGGCTGAGCTCCGTCATGACGGCAAGCGAGCCGACTGAAACCTCCTCCTTGCTCAGGATATTGAGTATCAGCATCCGCTTGTGGTTGGCCATGGCGGACAGCAGTTCGGCCGCCTTCGCCAGGAAGGTCTCCGAGTGTATGGTTGTCGGCATTGGTAGCTCCGGGCGCACAACATCCTCCCCATCATGGGACAGGCACGTCTGCGGGATATACGAAAGCGCGATCGGGAACCGCTGTTCCCAAGGATGGCCGCAGCGGGGCGGCAAGGCGTGCACAGTCTCACCTATCGTGAGCATATGCAACAAAAGTGTTTTAGGCTTCTCGTCAGGCTTGGACGTCCCACTTCGCAGTGTCGATGAAAGCCTCAGTTTTTGGACCAGCGTGGGAAGCCGGTGCTCGTATCTTCGAGAAGTTCGGTGATGGGCTGAGTAGCCGACTCTCGTCGAACGCTCAGCGATTCAAAGTGATAGTTGCGGTGGATGCCGCACCTGTTTCGTCTCACGTTGCTGGAGGCGACGCTTTGCCGAGCCTCACAGACGGCTCGCGGCTCCACTTTGCGCAGGATATCGCCCACATCGCCGGCATTGCGGCCGTCCCCACCATTCTCGATGTCGTCCTTCGTATGACGGGTATGGGCTTCGCTGCCGTGTCTCGAGTGACTGACGATCGCTGGATCACCTGCCATTCACTCGACCATGTCGGGTTCGGACCTAAGGCCGGCGACGAGCTTGCGGTTCAAAGTACGCTATGCGACGAGATCCGCGGACATCGCCAGCCCATCGTGTTCGACGACGCGGCCGAGGAGCCACTCTACCGCGACCATCACACGCCACGTATCTATGGTCTGCCCAGCTACATCTCCATTCCGATCATTCTTCCCAACGGCGAGTTCTTCGGGACACTCTGCGCGATTGATCCTCAACCAGCCAGGGTGAATAATCCGCAGACGATCGGTTCGTTCAAGCTCTTCGCCGAACTCATCGCCCATCATCTTTACGCCGATGCTCAATTGCCGGCAACGCGGGACTTCCTGGACAAGGAGAAGGACCTGTCGGAGCTGCGCGAGCAGATCATCTCCGTGCTCGGCCATGATCTGCGCTATCCGATCGCCGCCGTCGATGCCGGCACCTCGCGCCTGCTGAAGGAAGGGTGGACAGCCCGCAGCCCACTCGTTCTGAAATTAATGAAGTCCAGTATCTCCCGGATGGCCGGCCTCGTCGACAACGTCATGGATCTCGCTTGGGCGCGCATGGGAGGTCGCATCGCTCTTGAGCTCGCAGAAGACGATCTTATGACGACATTGAACAATGTCGTGGAAGAGCTGAAGCTGGCCCATCCCGACCGCAAGGTCTCAGTCGGCGTCACGCTGCCGGTGACGGTTCAAGTCGATCGTCTCCGGCTGGCTCAGTCGTGCGAACGCATTCACGCACGGCGTCGTGACGCAGCCGGTCCGCATATCGGCTGGAGCGGCAAACGGACATATCGAGATCTGCGTCAACAATGGCGGCAACCCGATCCCCGATGCAAGAGCCTTTGCTACCAGTAATCCTTTGAGAAAGCATTGTCTTGCAGCGCTTGAACTTGCCAGACTGCGCGCGAACGAGATCGTGGTGCGTTATATAAATTCGGCATTGGGCGCGATCGGCAATCCGCCCGCCGCAGTTGGGTAAAGCCGAGACCTTGAAAATCTCTGGTGCGGAGAGTTGCAGAATACTCGGCACCAGCCGCTATTCACGTAACGAACACCCGCAACGTACTTTTGAGAACTCCGATGCCGGTGACCATCAGGCCGAGGTGCTGAATGGCGAATTGGCCGTATGTCGCCATGGCCCGCCAAGATACTCCCACAGATCAAGTCCGGTGATGTTGATCAGGTGAGGTTGGTGTTTTTGGTCCAAAGTCCGGTACAGTTCGTCTGCCTCTGCCTTAGAGGACTTGTTTTGAACCGTTATATGCGGCCGCCATGGCTGCATGTCCTGAGGGCCGAGCCAAGAGAGAAATCCGGCCTTCAATTCTGCACGAATTTCGAGCAGGGCCGGGCTTGTAATGGAAAAGGCTACACCCGCACCGAGATGCCTCAAACCGCTGACATCGGCGGCGATCACCTCTGTGGCTTGGGCGTTGAGATGAAGCTGCTCTTCAATCCGCGCGCGGTATTCACCCGGCAACCGATGAAACATCGTCAGATGAGCATGGAGGAAATTTCGGTCTGGTGGAAAATGCGTTTTCCGCAGGCGTTCGAAAGGTTCAAGGTCCTTCTTTGCGATCCGGGCCGTGAGAATGAGCGGTTGACGTGTCTTCAATTGCAATCCTCGGTCAGAAGATGAGCGCAGACTGCCCTATTTGGGAAGCAACGCAAACCACATGGCGTAAGGTGAGTTTTTGACGAGATGTCGGTTGAAGTCAGGCTCGCCGTCGTTTCACCAGACAGGGCAACGCTCGCCGAGCGCTAACTTGGCGTCATCCACTCGTCGGCGCGCGTCTGTCTGCGCGGCATGGTTCCCCTTCGCGGCTCGCACATCCCGCATTGCAGACGTCAAGTCTTTTACCAGTCGCTGTCTGGTTTGTTCGTCCAGAGCGGGATTGCTTTTGCGCCAAAGGCGGCCGCGCACGACAAAATATGTGCTGTCGGGCGTGTCAGGGTATCTGTCAGCAGCTTTCGTCATCACAGCAACGAGTCCTGCGCGGGTTCATTGGTCCCGTTCTCCTTGACATAACCGCGTTTCGACAACTCACCTTGGGCGCTGAAGCGAATATCGATATCTCTGTCGCCACGAAATTCCTGAAGGGCGGCCAGACTGAGCTGAGCCCAGCTCTTGCCTTGATCCGGCCCCGACGGAACGCGCGGAAGAAGGCCGGGTTCATTGCTCCAATTCAGAAGCTCTTCAATGGATGCAGCGTTCAACATGTCCCGCAGGTGATGGGCGGTAACATAGGCGTCCGGCATGGCGCGGTGAGCGGGAAGGCCGATATCGTGGATCAGCCCTTCCGGCTTGCGCTGATAGCGAAGCATCTGGTTGGAGAAACGGGGCAGATCGGGCCAGACCCGCAGCGCACATTTCCAGGTGCATATCCAGGAAGCCCCACCGGCCAGCCGCGGATTGCAGTATCTCTGCTCAAACGCGGCTCGGTGTGCGGCCAGCGCCTGAACGCCGCCTTCCGGCTTCAAGATGGTGGGCGCCACCTGTTTCCAATAGGGGGCGTTGCGGACATCTTCGTCGCGGATGTGATGGATCGCCATCGTTTCGGCAGATATCGCACGACCGGGATTGACGAAACGTGCCCCTCGCTCGTCGCCGACCACCCATCCACCGTCGTCGATGCGGATGACGTCCTGCCAGCCGATCTCGCAGACGTTCTCTGGTCTATTTCCGGCTGTCTCGAGATCTATGACACGAATACGGCTTGCCGACATGGTTGCTGCTCTCCCGCTGTTTGCCCGATCGTAATCGGGATGAGGCAGCACAGGTTCCCTTTTAAAATTGACTGCGCGCACACGGGAAGCAGTTTCAGGAACTTCTGAGAAGCTGTCGCATTGGCGCTTCAGATAAAAGACAAACCGATGAACCTCACGCGTCCTATCGCCCGGTACACGCTCGAAAAGCTGCAGGAAAGACACGCGCTGAGTATGCCGCAAGCCGTCAATGTCATGGAGAAGTTCGGAGCGGAGAAGGGTCGGATTGACCGGTTCATGCGCCATTGCGATCGACATCGGGGCGGTAAAAGGTGGCGGAATAAATCCAAAGCCTGATGTTTTGTGGACCGCGTCGAACGCAACTGGAAGCAGGTCACGGGCTGGCCGAGTTCAAAGTCAAGGGAACAGTGGAGCAAGCTCACTGATGACGGCCTTGAGGACATTGATGGCAAACGCGACCAGCCAGACGGAAAAATCGGGCACCTTCACGATTACCAGAAGGATCAGATCGCCAAAGGGCATCGACGATCGGAAGGCCGTCAGACTTGGTAAACCATGTTCGTCAAACACCGCTTCGGCGAGGCTTTTTTCTGGAACGCATTTCCTGCCTGTTCGTTCTAGACGGCCATCATCCTCAAGGAAACGTAATCCGAATGTCTGCAATTTTATGGGATAAGCCCGTCAGCGCGAATGGGCTCCTGTTTTTTGGTCCTCTTGAAGCACTGGTATTTCTCAAAACCACCTTGTCGGAACGCGCCGACCTTCACTATCGGCTGGCATGCTCGATGATGAACGATGCCGTGAACGGTCGTGCCTCCCCTGACGAGGCACGCGAAATTTTTGAAGCTGTTGTTGCTGAGACGTGCGACGAACACCGCGGCGAGGTGCTTCTGGCCTGCTGAAAAATTGGCGTTGCGAACAGGCGACCCAGTCAATTCTCTTTGCATTTTTTCAAGGAACCAAAGTGGGACGCGTTCGTTTTCAACCGCCACGAAAATTCGTGATTACAATGGCATACGAGGAAACACGCATGAAAACGATTATCGCCGCAGCACTGACTTTCGCCGTCATGGGTGCCTCTGCATACGCGCAGCAGCCTGCGGCCTCGGCAGCATCTGGCGCCGACGCGACGATTGTCGGCCCGGGTATTACGATGGGCAAGGCAGCCGCCATGCCGCTCAAGTATGTCGAGATCAAAGATACCGATCTTGTGACGTCAAAGCTCGTCGGTATCAACATCTATAACAAGGCCAACGAAGAGATCGGCGAGATTTCTGACGTTGTTGTCGGCAATGGCAAGTCGGTCATTGGCATCATCGCCAGCGTCGGTGGCTTCCTCGGGTTGGGCAGCAGCTACGTTGTGATCGATCCGGCCTCTCTGGCAATCGCCGACGATAACGGCACTTGGAAGGCCTATGTCGACACGAACAAGGAAGATCTGTCGGCCGCACCGAAGTTCGATTACGACAAGATGAAGAAGTAAGATCATCAACCTTGTCTTTGCCGGCTACCACGGATGGACTGGGGCGGGCTGAGACATGCGAAAGGGCCGGGCGAGAGATCGTCGCGGCCCTTATCCTTTGAGGAAATACCATCGGCGGCGGTCGTGGCGGTTTTCTTGGTGTTTGGTCGCCGCGGACAAGTAAAGGTGCCCGCCTGGCATTTCGCTGCCCGCAGCGAGAAATCAGAAAAATCGCTGCGTTCACCATCTCCTTCATGTCTGATTGGTACGCTGCGAACCACCGCGACTGGGCGATGTTGGTGTCGAAAACGGAGCGTGAGACGCGGCCGCTTTGCAGTTTTGGCTTTGCAGTCTTGAAAGAGAGGCAAGCGATAAGGTTATAGCATCAGGGGAGGATTGTTTGCCGCGACGAACTCTCGTTATTGGTCGCGGCAGACCTCATTCACAACGTCGCCAGCGCCCTGTTGTCGATCTTTCCAGCGTAGTTCCTGCGCATCTCGACTTTCTGTTCGAGCGCGATGATGACGTCGACGGAAAGATCCACGCCGTGCAGTTCGGCAATATCCGGCAGTCCGCCCGGAGTGAACACGTTGATCTCGAGGATCTTGTCGCCAACAATGTCCAGCCCGACCAGGAACATGCCGTCGCCAATCAGCTTGGGGCGGACCGTTTCCGCAACCTCGAGAATTTTGGGAGTGATTTCGGCCGGAGCTGCGGTGCCCGCTACGTGCATGTTTGAACGAACCTCACCCTTTGCCGGAACGCGACGCAGGGCAGCGTAGGCGCCGTCTCGTTGCAGAGGGCGCCCGTTCATCAGAAACAGCCTTATGTCACCTGCCGTCGCATCCGGAAGGTAGCCCTGAGCAATCAGATATCCCTCGCCGCTGACGGCCTCGAAAATCTGGTTCAGATTGGCTTCCTTGCTTGAAGCGATCTTGAAGACGTTCTTACCCCCAGAACCCTGAAGAGGTTTCAGAATGGCGCCCTGTTTCTGCTCGTCGATGAATGCCCTGATCTCCTCGATGCTTTTGGAGATCAGGGTTTTCGGCCGGACCTTTTCCGGGAAATCCTGAAAATAAAGTTTGTTTTGCGCGCGGGCGAGACCATCGGGATCATTGACGGTCAGGACACCCCGATCGGCTGCGAGCCGGCCGAACAGGATGCCGGCATGGGCTGCCCAAGGGCGCTCATCGGCATCCTGCGAGGGATCGTTGCGCAGGAATAACACGTCGATCTCTTCCACCGGGATCGTCTCGACCTTTGCCTGATCGCTTTGGAGCGCGGCAATGAACGCATCTGCATTTTTAGCCTTCGCACCTTTGACCGCCGTGGCTCGAACCATCAGGCTGTCATCCGGGCGCAGGATAAAATCGCCGGGGGTTAGGTAGCAGACCTCATGACCACGGGCGAGGGCAGACAATGCCAGCGCAGTCGTGGTGAAGAATCCGGCCTCATCGGTAATCGAATTCACGAAAAAAGCGATGCGCATCACGTCTCCAGTTCCTGTATCATGTCGATTGGGCGCATACCCGCCTTGGCCACAGCCAGCCGGGAGCGTCCGTGTTCTGTTTCGAGAAAAAGCGGGCGAACCGCTGGCAGTCGCAGCAGCCCGCGTTCGGCCAGTTCTTGCATGACGGTGAAGTGCGATGCGGCGATCTTGCCCATCCAGAAGGGTTCCAGCGCGCCGCCGGCCCTTAGGTGGTCGAGCAAGGCGAGCAGCCCGCGGAGGTAGATCGCGTCCTTGGCAAGGCCACCGCCCCGATAAAGCCTCAGCACGAGGTTGAAGGCGGCGGGTGATGAAAATCCGTACTTGTCCTTCATTGTCGAATAGGTCTGCGAAAATGTCGCGCCGTCCAGCATGGAAGCGCACCCGACGACACGCGCGGCGATCAGTCTCAAGCGAGCAGGTGTCATGCCTCCCGATAAGTATTCTGCGAAGACCGCCAGTCCCTCTTGCATGCCCTCGTAACCAGCAAGTCCGGTGCGAAAAAGCCGCAGGCCCTGCGCGGATCCGTTAAAATAGGTGAGCAGGTGAACGCCAACCTCATGCGACAGCAAAGGATCGACTCGTCGCTTGTCCATCAGGGTTGCACGCGAGATCAGGAGCCTGTTTCCCGAAACCATCAGGCCTGAGGGCAGGTCATCGCGCAGTTCGACGGAAACATCGAAGTCGTTGAGTTGCTCTTGATAGGCAGAGACCATCTCCAGCGCTCTGGATTCGACGTAACCACTATCGGCGATCGCGCCATCCTTGCTTCCGTCATCGCCGCCATCAACTTCGATATCGGCGAGATGCGCAAGGATGATCCTGGCTTCGTTGAGAAGCGATGGCTCTACCGGCCCGTAGAGCGCCCGCCCAAATTCGATGAACCGCGGCTTCTGGCGGGAGGCCAGAAGGGACAGTTGCAGGTCGAGTTCCTGCTGCTTCTCGCGATAGAGCTGGTAAAGAACGGGGTCTTCGAGATGATCGAAGGAAATCGAATAAAGCTTCCGTTTCGCGGCTTCGATCTGGAGTGTCAGCGGGCGATAGAGAAAGGCGGGGCGCTCACCACTCGCCTTGAATGTCTCGTACGCAGCTTCTGCGTTGATCGGCGTGACGGCAAGCAGGAAATCAAATGCCGAGGCGACCTCGTCGATGCTTCGATCGACGCGCGTGACGGCATCGACAAAGGCTTTCCGGCCTAACGCCCTGTGGGTCTTGGGTTGGAGAATTTTTTCCGATTCCACGAAGGATGCCATCGCCCTCAGGCCGGCATCAAAAAGCATTGCGACAAGCTGTTCGCGCAGCTCCGGGAAAATGTCCTGCGTGCCAACTTGTCGGTAAACGGGTGCAAACCGGACGGCCATCGTGGAGAGATGTAATACGCGGCCCAGTGCTACGTCGTCACGGGATGGAGGCGTTCTCACGCGTTCAACCTTCGGTGTCCGAAACCGGGCCTCACTGTGGCTGATCGCTGCGGAAAAGCATTCTGCGGCCTGCACCATATCATCGCTCGACCAGATTGCGATTTCGAACGGTGGCAGGAAGGGCGCGTCTTTGGTCAGGAAGCGATCCTGCGTCAGCTCGCCGATATCGAAAACCACAAATGAACCAAAGCGTTCGCGCATGGCGCCGGCAACGGCATCAATCACCACAAGAGCCGCGGCAGCATGGGGCGCAATCAGATAGGATGCGTTTGCCTGGGCGATGTCACGCGCAACCGGCTCAGCGCCGTCCTCGGCAATGTGGACGCAGATGAATGGTAGCGGTCGGTCGATATGAAGTCGACCGCCCCCCGGCAGGTCTCGCCGGACCGATTTGGCCTCTTCAAGGCAGGAAATGATCTCGTCCAGCCATCCGTTATCGGCATAGGCGTTTGCGACCGGAGCACCGCTCATGACCGCGCTTCCAGCGTTTTTTCGAGAATGGGGACAGCAGTCGCGATTGCGTTACGAAGTCGGTCGAGAGTTTCGACATCGGGTTTGCCTGTCCACTCATCCATGAAAAATTTCTTGAACTCGACCGCAATGGCACAACCAGTTTTCTTGAAATGCTCGTGTACGAACCGCGTCTGTTCACCCTTGCCCTGGAACGCTACATTTTCTCTCACATCAAGCGGACGGCCGTTGACCTGAAACGAGCTAAGATGAGCGATCAGTGCATCGACGATTGGCCGCCAGCGCTCCTGATCCATGGAGAAGGTGCCGATATTGACGTCAGGAGCGGACGCCTGTTGCGTCGGTGCCGCGTCTGGACCATCACGACGATGATTGTAGCTGTGTATGTCCAGGAGGACGAAGCGGCCAAACTCTTGCTCAAGGCTCCGGAGCGTCGTGTGAAGCGTCTCATAGTACGCATCGTGGATTCGCAACGATGCGTCCAGGATTGCAGGTGGCAGAATCCCTGACCAGACCTTCAGCCCCCACGCCTGTTCGGGGGACAGGTAGATCGCACCCTTGCGGTCACGGTTGAGATCCACTTCGAACCGGGAACGATGAAAGACGATGCGGTTGTCCACGTCGCGGATCATATAGGCGGTATATGGATCCTCTTCTCGCAGTCTTTCGTCAGAGGTCAGCGCATACTGATCTGCCAGATCGGTGCGGACGCAATGCCCTTCGTGAATGGCTGTGGCAATAACAGGTGATGAGCCTCGCTCGATGCTCCAAAGGGCGCGCGTTTCGTGTAGAAGTGGGTCTCGAAGTGCAAGAGCCCGTTGCCCCGGTCCGGTCTCCGGGGAACATTCGGCTGCGTGTTTCGATCCGGCGGCGTCTGTCATGCATATTTCTCCCGTGTGGCTGACAACGCACGGGGGCTCTCTTTGTTACGAATGACGCTCGGTTTTTCCATATTTAACCGGTTCGTTCGCCAACAGGCGGTGGCGATGTCGTGAGTTGCAATGTCGTTGGCGGCTGCGGATAACAGCAGCGAAAGCCATGTTCTCGATGCGGCCACGGGCAAGTCCGGCAGCGGTGGTTGTATTTCTCACGCACGATGCAGCCGGCAAAATGATAAAGGTTGGTGCACGGGACCGGAAACACTGTTCATCACGGGGTGCCGAGCAGAATGGCGCGAACCGGCAACTTGTAATATTCATGACTTCTAATAGGTTAATGCGAGCTTGACTACAAAATCGCTCCAGGCGTGACATCTGTCTCGGCTGATCTATTTCGGTAACCATGAACAAACATGATGGTTGGCTCAAGGTTGCAGGCGATGCGTGCAGCTTCATGCGCATGTATGCGCTCGCACTGGAAATCTCGACTGAGGCTAAAGAACAGCACGTTCGCCGAGCCTCGAAAGATGTCGTTTCCGTACTCGAAGGCGTTATCGACAGGCCCATTGCTGATGCCAGAAAACTAAAGGAAGCACGGCGGCTATTCACGGTGATGATCGCACATCTCTGCGATCAGAATGAATGGACAAAGCCGCCAACGCGGACCAGCTTTACACTCAAGATGTCGATGAGATCTCGCTGACGCCGCCGGTATCTAAAAAAGAAACGTTGGGGGCCGTCGTTAACAGCCGCGCCGGCAAACCCAAAACCAGCTGCATTTGAAAGGCTGGCTTACCGACGTCGCCGATGGAAAAGTGGAGCTGAGATGTGCCTAAACCTCAAGTCAAGCGGGTATCGTCGACCGGTTGACTGCGTAGCGCACGCGCTGCCGATCATAAACGCCGGCGATTGCTCATATCTGACGGGTCCAACCCGGTCAGAGCGTCCCCATGAATACAAGACGTTGTTCACGATCATTTCCTATTGGGCCGACATCGATCCAATGATCCGCTTTGCGAAGGGGGATCCAGTCGGTGCATCATCTGCCGCGTGATGCGAAATTGCTGATCGAGTTGCCGGAGCCTATCAAGATTCACCGGATACTGGTCGATTTTCAGAATCTTCGCTGATTGAGCTTTTCGGGGATCATAGCTCCTGGTGGCTACGGTGCCTGAGCAAATGAGGGTGCCGGCTGGAGCCGTGCCTATTGTCAAAGGCGACCAGACCCGAGGCCCGATCGCCTCTTTCGTCAAGAAAACGAAACAGTGAGGCTGATCGGCACGGCCGCCAATGCCTTTGAAACAGGACATCCGGCCTTCGCTTTTTCCGCCAGTTCCTTGAAGTTCGCCTCATCTGTGCCAGGAACAGTGCCTGTGAGATCAAGCTTGATCGCTGTAATACCGAAGCCGTCTCCGACCTTGTCGAGCGTCACCGTCGCCTTGGTATCGAGTGCGGTCGCCGTAAACCCGGCTTCACCGAGAATTTTCGACAGGGCCATGGTAAAGCAGGCAGCGTGTGCTGCGCCGATCAACTCTTCCGGGTTGCTGCCCGGCACGCCTTCAAAACGGGTATTGAAACCGTAAGGCTGTGCCTTCAGCGCGCCGCTCTCGGTCGAGATTTCGCCCTTGCCGTCCTTGATGCCGCCAACCCAGTGTGCAGAACCGCTTTTATTGATCGCCATGATCTTCTCCTCGTTTGTCGGTTGAGATGGTTCAACGGAACAGGGCGAGGGATCGTTCCTCATCCCTTGATGTTCTTCACGCGATATCAGCGGCGGCCAGAGCTGAAGCGTCATTTATGAATGAGACGCATAGGGCCTTGCCGACATCCGTGCCTAATCGTTTCGGAACGAGGCCCTAGCTTGAACCGTATTGGTTGATGCGAGACGCGCGCGATGCTGCGCGGTCGGCGCTCTGATACAGAGGTGAACATGACTAACCCGGTTCAAATGGAACTTTCACGCCGAGACCTGCTTATCTCGTCAGCCGCGACGATTGCGGCGAGCGGAACCGTCGCCAGTCCCATAGCGGCGCAATCGATGGGGAACGACATGGATTACAGAACCAGTACAAATTACAAAACCCAGGTGTCATTTACGGTGAATGGCGAGAAGCAGCAGTTGAACGTCGATAACCGCACGACGCTTCTCGATGCGCTGCGCGAACATCTTCATCTGACTGGGACCAAGAAGGGCTGCGACCACGGACAGTGCGGTGCCTGTACCGTTCTCATCGATGGCAGACGCATCAATGCCTGTCTGACGCTTGCCGTCATGCATGAAGGCGACAATGTGACGACGATCGAAGGACTGGGCGCGCCGGGCGATCTTCACCCGATGCAGGCGGCATTTGTCAAACATGACGGGTTTCAGTGCGGTTATTGTACGCCCGGCCAGATCTGTTCCGCCGTGGCGGCGCTGGAAGAGATCAAAACCAATATCCCCAGCCACGCCACAACCGATTTGATGCAGCAGGCGGAAATTTCGGACGCAGAAATTCGCGAACGGATGAGCGGAAATCTCTGTCGATGCGGGGCGTACTCCAACATCCTCGACGCCATTGTCGAGGTTGCGGAGGCACGCCCATGAAATCCTTCACCTATGAACGCGCCTCGACAGCAGAGGCAGCAGCGCAGGCCGCCGCCAAAAATTCCGGCGCCAAATTTATCGCCGGCGGCACCAATCTTCTCGATTTGATGAAGCTGGAGATCGAGACGCCGCAGCATCTCATCGATGTCAACGGCATCGGGCTCGACAGGATCGAGGCGACACCTGAGGGCGGGCTGCGGATCGGCGCGCTGGTGCGCAATACCGATCTGGCCGCAAATGAAACCGTCCGGCGGGATTACGGGCTTCTGTCGCGCGCGCTGGTGGCCGGCGCTTCCGGCCAGCTTCGCAACAAGGCAACCACCGCCGGAAATCTGCTGCAACGGACGCGATGTCCTTATTTCTACGACCCGAACCAGCCCTGCAACAAAAGGCAGGCAGGGTCGGGTTGTTCGGCCATTGGCGGTGTGACACGCCAGCTTGGGGTGATCGGCACGAGCGATGCCTGTATCGCCACGCATCCGAGCGACATGGCGGTCGCCATGCGGGCGCTCGATGCCGAGGTCGAAACGGTGAAAAGCGACGGTTCGACGCGATCGATACCGATTGCCAATTTTCACCGCCTGCCGGGTGACACGCCGCATGTCGAGACGGTACTTGAAGACGGTGAGTTCATCACGGCCGTCGTGTTGCCGAAACCAGTTGGCGGCAAGCACATATATCGAAAGGTGCGCGACCGGGCATCCTATGCGTTCGCGCTGGTTTCCATTGCGGCCGTAATACAGGCTGATGGGAGAGGGCGTGTCGCCGTGGGTGGCGTGGCGCCAAGGCCATGGCGCGTTGAGGAGGCAGATGCTGAACTGACGAAAGGTGCAAGAGCAACATCCGGCATTCTGCTCGATGGAGCACGTCCCACCGACGATAACCGGTTCAAGATCGATCTGGTCGAGCGCACGCTCGGTGCCGTGATCGCAGAAGCAAAGGGGTAAGGCCATGCAGTTCGACACACCGGCAACGACCAATCCGATCGACCGGATGAAGGTCGTGGGCAAACCGATCCACCGCATCGACGGACAGCTGAAGACGACCGGCCGCGCCAAATATGCCTATGAGTGGCATGACGCCGATATCGCATATGCATACGGTTACCCCGTCGGCTCCGCCATCGCCAAGGGCCGCATCACCTCGATGGATACTTCGGCCGCCAAGGCTGCTCCTGGCGTTCTGGCGGTCGTGACAACACTTGACGTCGGGGATCTGAAGAAGGGGCAGTTCAATACTGCAAACCTTTTTGGCGGATCACAGATCCAGCATTATCATCAGGCGGTCGCCGTCGTTGTTGCCGAAACGTTCGAGCAGGCCCGTTCCGCTGCGTCTCTGATCAAGGTCGATTACGCGGAAGAAAAAGGCTTTTTCGATCTGGAGGTCGCGGCAGAAAAGGCTGTGAAACCGGATGAATCGCAAGAACCGGACAGTGCTGTCGGTGATTTCGATGCCGCTTTCCGCACCGCACCGGTGACACTCGATGCGCGATATGCGACCCCGGATCAGTCGCATGCGATGATGGAACCGCACGCGTCGATCGCTGCCTGGAATGGTGACGAGGTGACCTTGTGGACATCGAGCCAGATGATCGACTGGTGGCGCGGCGATTTCGCACAGACGCTCGGCATCGAGAAGGACAAGGTGCATCTGATGTCGCCCTTCATCGGTGGAGGGTTCGGTGGAAAGCTGTTTTTGCGTGTCGATGCGGTTCTGGCTGCCTTCGGAGCCAAGGCCTGCGGGCGTCCCGTCAAGGTCGCGCTGCCGCGTCCGTTCATTGCAAACAATACGACGCATCGCCCGGCGACGCTGCAGCGCATCCGTATCGGCGCGCAGCGGGATGGAAAGATCACCGCCATCGGCCACGAAAGCTGGTCGGGCAATCTGCCGGACGGATCACTGGAAACCGCCGTCATGCAGACCCGGCTTCTTTATGCCGGGGAAAACCGTATGACCGCGATGCGGCTTGCCGCGCTTGATCTGCCGGAAGGCAATGCCATGCGTGCGCCGGGCGAAGCGCCCGGCCTGATGGCGCTCGAAATCGCCATCGACGAGATGGCGGAGAAACTCGGGATCGACCCAATCGAATTCCGCATCATCAACGATACGCAGGTTGATCCGGAAAATCCCGAGCGGCCATTTTCCCACCGCGATCTGATCGGTTGTCTCAAGCTGGGTGCTGAACGTTTCGGGTGGGATTCCCGCAAGGCGCCGGCCACGCGTCGCGAAGGAAACTGGATGATCGGCCTTGGTGTGGCAGCAGCGTTCCGCAACAATCTCGTCCTGCCATCCGGTGCGCGTGTGCGGCTTGGCAGCGACGGGATCGTCACCGTCGAAACCGACATGACCGATATCGGCACGGGCAGCTATACGATCATTGCCCAGACTGCCGCCGAAATGATGGGCGTTGATGTCGACAGAGTGGCCGTGCAGCTCGGGGATTCGCGTTTCCCCGTCTCCGCCGGCTCCGGCGGACAGTTCGGTGCCAACTCCTCGACGTCCGGTGTTTACGCCGCCTGCATCAAGCTGCGGGAAGCGGTTGCCCGAAAACTCGGCTTCAATTCCGCCGACGTGATTTTCGAAGACGGCAACGTCCGTTCCGGCAACAGGACTGTGCCACTGGCGGAAGCCGCAGGCGTGGACGGTCTGGTCGGCGAGGACACGATGACCTGGGGCGATCTGACCGAGACCCATCAGCAATCGACCTTTGGCGGGCATTTTGTCGAGGTCGGCGTCGATGTCGTGACAGGCGAAACCCGTATCTTCCGCATGCTGGCTGTCTGTGCGGCTGGTCGTATCCTTAACCCGATCACGGCGCGCAGCCAGATGATCGGGGCAATGACGATGGGGGTGGGCGGTGCGCTGTTGGAAGAGCTCTCGGTCGATACCCGTCGTGGCTTTTTCGTCAATCATGATCTCGCCGGTTACGAAATTCCGGTCCACGCCGATATCCCGCATCAGGAGGTCATTTTCCTGGATGAGACCGATCCCTATTCCTCGCCGATGAAGGCAAAGGGTGTGGGCGAACTTGGTCTGTGTGGCGTGGCCGCCGCGATTGCCAACGCGATCTACAATGCCACGGGTGTGCGGGTGCGGGATTATCCGATCACGCTCGATAAGCTGATCGGAGGACTACCGGATGTTGCTTGAAGACGCCATGGCGGCAGAACCTCCATCACAATTCGCCGACGACAGCGAGAGCAGACCGACACCTTTTCGGGTGGATGTTGGCGACCAACCTGTCGACATCCTCCAGTTTGCTCTCGACGCTTTTGAAACGGGTGGTGTTGCGCTGGCGACGCTGGTGGACATTCGCGGAGGCGCGGCGAGGGCGCTTGGCTCACATGTCGCCATCGCCGCCGATGGTCGTTTCTGTGGCTATGTGTCGGGCGGCTGTGTGGAGACAGCCGTGGCGTCGGAAGCGCTGGTCGCGATTGCCGAAGCCAATGATCGCAGTGTCACCTATGGTGACGGCTCGCCCTTCTTCGATATAGTGCTGCCTTGTGGTGGTGGAATAACGGTTGCGATCCATGTGCTGCGGGATGCCGGACCACTGCGCGACGTTCTCGACCGGGTGGCCGACAGAGCGCCGGCGGCGCTGCGATATTCGCCCGAAAGCCAATCACTCGAACTTTCGGAATGCCTTCTACGCACCTGTTGGCAAGGTGCCGAATTTGTTACGCTTTACTGCCCGGTGACGCGCGTCGTCATTTCCGGAATGAGTATGGAAGCCGAGGCGGTTGCCCGGCTCGCCACGACGTCTCGCTGGGATGTGGTCTTGCCGAATGGCTTTGAAGGTGACCTCGCCAGCATGATGGATGCATTCACGGCCGTCGTGCTGTTGCACCATGATCTCGATGCCGAGGAGCGTGTTCTGGACGTCGCCACGGCATCATCGGCCTTCTATGTCGGGGCTTTGGGAAGTACCCGTACGCACCGGCAGCGCTCGGAGCGGATGCAGAGGCGAGGATTTTCTCGGCAGGACATTGATCGGATCAAGGCGCCGATCGGCATGTTTGGGCCGACACGAGACGCCACGACGCTGGCACTATCGGTGGTCGCGGATATTGCCGCAAGTCGGTTAGCTACCTATGGATGAGATTCCGCAGACGGCCGGGAAGCTCGAAAGCAGCAGATCTCCATCTGTCAGCATTGTCATGCTCGCGGCTGGCCAGTCGAGCCGTATGAAAGAGCAGGGGCACAAGCTTCTGGCACGCTTTGATGGTGTACCGTTTCTCAGGAAATCGGTCCTGTCTGCCATCGGAAGCGATAGCCAGTCCGTCGTGGTCGTCATCGGTGAGCAACACAGTGTGTTGCGGGAAACCATCGCAGATCTGGATATGCGTGTGGTCGAAAATCTCGGATCCGCCTCCGGCCTAGCATCCTCTATTCGTGTTGGGGTGATGGCCGCTGAGCCGGATAAACCGGATGGCGTGTTGATCGCGCTTGCTGACATGCCGGCGATAGAAACCGTACGACTGGATCGGCTTATAGCGGCCTTTCGCGAGCATCAGGGCGAACGTGTCATACGTGCCACGGCGAATGGCAGACCGGGCAATCCGGTGATTTTCCCCTCTTCTTGGTTTGAACGTCTGAAAGGCCTTGCCGGCGACGTCGGAGCGCGCGCACTTCTGAAGGATAACGCCGCCGCCATTGTCGATGTCGAAATCGGTGAGGCAGCGTTTGCTGATGTCGACACACCGGAAGAGCTGATTGCGGCGGGCGGGGTACCTTTTACCGGCAATGCGCAGGGAACTGTTTGTTCAACTGAGAGTTAAGCACCGAATGAACATGTGCGAAACCGACATTCGCGCACCGGCAGGGGTGCTGACATAGATGATGGATGAGCGATTGACCGACCGCTGTCGGCCAACCCGAAACAAACGATTTCCGGTACCGCTCTGTCCGCTCGCACTCGTCCTTTCCGCCTGTCTCATCAGTTCCTGCTCCGGCAGCCATTCCACGCTCGATCCTGCCGGGCCGGAAGCGGCAAAAGTCGCCCAGTTATTCTACGTCATGCTGGCCGGCGGCGCGGTGATCTGGATAGGTCTCGTGGCTGCGTTGATTTATGCGGCGCGCAAGAAGCATGCACATAGCGAGGAGAGTGCCGGTCGCGTCATCCTCTGGGGCGGAGCCGTCATTCCAACCGTCATTCTGTGCGTGCTTCTTTCCTATGGGATGTGGCTGATGCCGGCGATCCGGCCCTGGGTGCCGGATGACCAGCAGGTTCGCCGCATCGAGGTAACCGGCGAACAGTTCTGGTGGCGGGTGCGCTATCTGGATGAAGCAGGCAGGGTGATGTTCGAGACGGCCAACGAGGTGCGCATCCCGGTCGGCGAACCGGCGCATTTTTCGCTCAAGGCCGCAGACGTTATCCATTCCTTCTGGGTGCCGTCACTCGGCGGCAAGATGGACATGATTCCCGGTCGCACCAATCCGCTGACCTTGACGGCCGATAAGGAAGGGACCTATCGCGGTGTCTGTGCCGAATTCTGCGGAGAATCCCATGCACTGATGGCTTTCACCGTGCGCGCTGTCGCACCCGAGGAGCATGAGGCGTGGCTTGCCGAGCGCCGGGATTCCGCTCCGCAGGATGCCGAAGGGCTCGCCGTCTTTCTCAATAACGGCTGCGGCGCCTGCCATGCAATTTCCGGCACGGCGGCCAATGGCCGTATCGGCCCGGACCTGACGGCCTTTGGCGCGCGCGACACGCTGGCGGCCGGAACATTGCCGCATACCGCTGAAGATATTGCGCGCTTCATTGCCGATCCGGGCGAGATCAAGCCGGGTGTGAAGATGCCGCGTTTCGGCATGCTGCCTGAAGACGACATCGAGAAAATTGCAGCCTTCCTGAAGGAGCTCAGGTGATGGTGGAGCTCGGCAATTTTTCGCCCGAAGAGCGGGCAGCGCAGGAAGAGCGGTTGCGCAAGGTGTGGAAGACACCGGGCGGCTGGCGTTACTGGACCTCGGTCAACAATAGCGAGATCGGCCTCTGGTACGGCGTCACAGCCTTTGCCTTCATGTTGTTTGCAGGGGCGCTGGCGCTTCTCATGCGCGCCCAGCTCGCCACACCCAACAATGATCTCGTCTCTGCCGAACTCTACAATCAGGCCTTTACCCTGCATGGCACGGTGATGATGTTCCTGTTTGCCGTGCCGATCTTCGAGGCCGTGGCAATCTTCCTGCTGCCCTCCATGCTGGGCGCACGAGAACTGCCGTTTCCGCGACTGTCGGCCTTCGGCTTCTGGAGCTTTCTGCTCGGCGGCATCTTTGTCTGCGGCTCGATCTTTTTCAACGCCGCACCCAATGCCGGCTGGTTCATGTATCCGCCTTTGGCAACGGACAAGGAATATGCCGGCATCGGTGCGGATATATGGCTGCTCGGCCTGTCTTTCATCGAAGTGGCGTCGATCGCGGCGGCTGTCGAAATCATCGTCGGTATCATGAAGTGCCGCGCTCCCGGAATGCGCATCAACATGATGCCGATGTTCGCCTGGTATCTCCTGATCGTCGCGGGGATGATCCTGTTCGCCTTCCCGCCGCTGATCGCCGGCGACATCCTGTTCGAGATGGAGCGGATGTTTGACTGGCCGTTCTTCGACGTCACGCGTGGCGGTGACCCATTGCTCTGGCAACACCTTTTCTGGATCTTTGGCCACCCGGAAGTCTACATCATCTTCCTGCCCGCCATCGCGCTGATGGCGATGATCGTGCCGACCTTTTCGCAACGGCCCATCGTCGGTTATTCGTGGATCGTGCTGGCGGCCGTCGGAACGGGATTTCTCAGTTTTGGCCTGTGGGTGCATCACATGTTCACCACCGGCCTGCCGCAAATTTCGCTCGCCTTTTTCTCCGCTGCATCGGAAGCGGTGGCAATCCCGACGGGGGTGCAGATTTTTGTGTTCATCGCCACAATGCTGGCTGGTAGGGTGATTTTTTCATTGCCGATGCTGTTCGGTGCCGGGGGGTTGGCAATCTTCATCATTGGAGGTTTGACCGGCGTCATGGTGGCGCTGGCACCTTTCGACTGGCAGGCGCATGACACCTATTTCATCGTCGCCCACCTGCATTATGTGCTGATCGGTGGCATGTTTTTCCCGATCGTCGCCGGTATCTATTATTATTTCCCCTTCGTAACAGGAAAGAAACTCTCGGATGCATGGGGTAAGGTGGCCTTCTGGCTGATGTTTGTCGGCTTCAATGTTGCTTTCTTCCCGATGCATTTTTCCGGGCTTCGCGGCATGCCGCGGCGGGTTTTTACCTACCCGGAGCACTTTGGCTGGGATCTGTTCAATCTCCTGTCTACGATCGGCGCGTTCATCTTTGCTGCCGGGGTTTTGACGTTCGTCATCGATATTTTCCGCCCGAAACCCGAACCGGAGACGCGCAATCTCAACCCCTGGAATGCCGGCACGCTGGAATGGACCAATGATCCGTCCGAGGATTGGGGCATGCGCTCGGTGCCGATCATCACCAGTCGTTATCCACTCTGGGAACAGGAAAACCTGCAGGCCGATATCGAGGCCGGTCGCTATTACCTGCCGGATGCTAAGTCCGGCAAACGCGAGACGCTGGTGACCTCCGTTCTCGATGCCGAACCGATCCAGTGCCTGCGTGTCGGCGGCGTCTCCTACGTGCCGATGATTTCAGCGCTGGCGCTCGGTGGTGTGTTTATTGCGCTCACCTATCACTGGTGGATCCCGACGATCCTCTGCGCCGTCATCACATTCATCGCCATCCTCTGGTGGCTGTGGACGGGCACCGCGCAGATCCCGGAGACGGAAGAGGTCGATGTTGGCCTTGGAAAGACGCTGCCGGTCTATGTGTCCGGTCCGGCCTCGGTGGGCTGGTGGGCGATGTTCATCACCATGGTCGGCGATGGCACCGCCTTTGCCAGCCTGATCTTCGGTTATTTCTTCTACTGGACGGTGCATGACGATTTTACAGCCGGTGCCACCGGGCCGGGTGCGTTCTGGCCGATGGTCGCCCTTGTTCTGTTCGTCACCGCATGGCTTTTGACCATTGCGGCGCGGGCACTTAACGAGAAGGGGCCGGCTGGCTGCCGCATCGCGCTTGGCGCCGGTATACTCGTCACCATCGCCGCCTGCCTCGCAGGGCTTGCAGGGCCATATGTCCATGGCATGGATCCGACCTCAAACGTCTATCCCGCCACGGTCTGGGTGATCGCCCTCTGGACGGTCGTTCATGGCGCGGTGGGCATCGTCATGCAGGCCTACAGTCTTGCCCGCAGTTTTGCCGGTCGCATGACGGCTGAGTATGATCAGGATATCCGCAACGTCACGCTTTACTGGCATTTCATGGCTTTTACCGCTGTCGTCACCTTCGCAGTCCTCGGCCTTTTCCCGATGGTGAGCACATGAAGAGCTTTATCCCACGCGAGGTGGAGAGCCTCTGGACCCTATTCACCGCTCCAACCGTCTGGGCAATCCATTTCGTCGGCTGCTATGCGGCCGTCGCCATTTATTGCGCCAAGGCCGCCACACTCGATTTCAGCTTCGACACGGTACGGCTGGCACTCGGCGGCTTCACGATCGTGGCACTCGCGGTCATCGTGCTGTCGGCTTACCTCGCATGGCGGCAGTGGGGTTTTGGCGTGCATGACCCGCCACATGACGAGCCGACCAGAAAGGGCCGTACCCTGTTTCAGGGCTACGCAACGCTGCTTCTCTCCGGCCTCAGCCTCATCGCTGTCGTCTACGCGGCGATACCGCTGATCTTCATCGCGGAGTGCCAGCGATGAAGCGTGCGACATCTTTCGCGGGTCTTATCCTGCTCCTGATCTTGTGGGGCGTAGTGCTTCCCTTCGCAGACCGGTCTTCCTTCACCATCCACATGATCGTCCATATGGGCGTCGTCGCCTGTGCCGCGCCCTTGCTTGCCGTCGGCCTGTCGGGTTCGCGTTTCGATTTTCCGGCAAGGTGGCCCTGGTTCTCGCCGATTATGGCCTCTATTATCGAACTTGTTGCAGTCTGGGCATGGCATATCCCCGTATTACGAGAGCTGTCGGAAAATTCAGGTCCGGTGGCGGGGTTGGAGCAGATCACGTTCCTTCTCGCGGGTCTGATCCTCTGGCTGTCTTGTCTCGGAGGCCTTGGGGCGGGAAGAGATGCGCGGCGTCTGGCAGGTGCGGTCGGCCTGTTGTTCACCTCCATGCATATGACACTTCTCGGTGCGCTGCTCGCCTTGTCGCCGCGCGCACTCTACGGGCCCGCTGAGGTGACGTGTTTCGGCATTCCGCTCAGCCCGGTCGTCGATCAACAGGCCGGTGGTGTCATCATGCTGCTGGTGGGGGCGGCGGTATATCTTGCCGGTGGCGTCTCGTTACTGGCAACAACGCTTAATACCGGCGTTACCGCAGTTTCTGGAAGGAGAGGCGAATGACCATCCGCTGGAAGCACCTGATCGTGCTCGCCATCATCGCGCCGCTTCTTGGTCTCGCCTTCGGCTGGTCCGGGCTGATGAGCGTGCGCGCGTCCACTGGGCACTGGGCGATCACCGACTGGTTTCTGCATTGGGTGATGCGCAATTCCGTTTCCGTGCGTTCTGTCGCGACCGACAAGGCGCCACCGCTCACCGACCCCGCCCTGATACCGGCAGCCGCCGGTCATTTCGAGACCGGCTGTGCCATCTGTCACGGTTCGCCGGCCCAGCCACGCCCGGATTCGGTCCTTGCCATGCTGCCGCCGCCGCCGGACCTGAAGGCGGTCGTGCCGCAATGGTCGGATGGCGAACTTTTCGAAATCGTGAAGCATGGCGTGCGTTTCACCGGCATGCCGGCTTGGCCGACACAGTCACGTGACGACGAGATCTGGTCTATGGTCGCTTTCCTCAAAAAGCTGCCGGAAATAAATGCCGAGGACTATATCAAGGCGTCGGGCCTTCACGGAATGGGCCATGCAGGCGAGGTATCGCCTCTTCCGATCACCTGCGAAAGCTGCCACGCCGAGAGCAAGCTGAATGACGGGAGCTATATTCCAAGGCTTGCCGGCCAGTCGGAAACCTATCTTCTCAATGCCCTGAAAGCCTACACTGCCGAAGGGCGGCCAAGCGGCATCATGCAGGTGGCAGTCGGCACATTGCCTGCGGAGAGCCTGCCCGAACTTGCTGCCTATTACGCAGGGCAAACGCCGGCCGCTCGAGAAGCCGCGGCTCAGGATCCCGCGCTGATCGAAAAGGGTAAAATGCTGGCCGAGGTCGGGCGGGTTTCGGACAAGGTGCCGGCCTGCCTCAGTTGCCACGACAAGGCCGGCGCCAATCCGGTTTATCCAAAGCTGTCCGGCCAGAATTCCGCCTATCTGCGTCAGCAACTGGCGCTGTTTCAGGCCGGGACCCGAGGTGGATCATCCTATGGGCACCTGATGGTCGATGCGGCTAAGGGGTTGGCGCAGGATGATATCGATGCGCTATCGGCCTATTTCAGCCGGAGATAGGACCCGTCTCACCTAATTTCGGAATGGTATCGCGCGCTCGACGTCATGTTTTGTCGGTCCGCGTACGGTTCTGTATCGTGCCTCGATGAGATTATAGACACCGAATGCTGCCAGCCCGACGGCGATCACGACATAGATCACGGAACCGAACGGAAGCTCGCTCAACCAGTCGAGCGCGTCGGACATGTTGCCTGCCTCAT
Organism: Neorhizobium sp. BT27B; assembly: GCF_050455485.1. Classification (NCBI taxonomy): domain Bacteria; kingdom Pseudomonadati; phylum Pseudomonadota; class Alphaproteobacteria; order Hyphomicrobiales; family Rhizobiaceae; genus Neorhizobium; species Neorhizobium sp. BT27B. Next base: position 222,177 of record NZ_JBCIYT010000008.1, read on the forward strand.
TCGGATCGACCCGAATACCCGCATAGGCAAACAGGAGGCCGGTGACGGCAAACACCACGCCGCGCGAAACGAGGCCGTAGATGCAGATTGTCGTCAGAATGCCTTTTCGATCGGGAATGCGGACGTATTTTTCGAACTTGCGCATGACGCCCTTGGACAAAGTCACGACACCGCCGACAACAAAGCCAAGTCCGACAGTGATTGCCAGATAGGATCCAAATGGCTGCGTCATGATCCATTCCGCAAGGCCACGCTCACCTGAGCCCTCGCTGCCGCCGCCCATGTTCACCGCATGGCCGAGTGCATAGCCGGCCACACCAACATATGTCACAGCACTTCCCAGGAGAGCGGCGCGGATGAGGACGCCCTTCGCATCCGTGCCATGACCATCACTGTCGGCAAGAGCCTGAGCAAGGCGCCAAGCCACAAAACCAAACAGCCCTAGACCGATCAGACCCACCCAGATGCGGCCAAAGGGTTGGTCGAGAAGCGTTGAAATCGCCGACTTGGTCTCCGGTTTGCCGCCGGCCACACCGGAAAACAGGGCGAGGCCCGCAATCAGCAAAAACACGACGCCACGCGCGGTGTATCCGGCTTTGGCAAGCCATTCGAAACGAGGTTTTGTCGGCAATTTGATGCTCCGCAAATCTGGGATTTGCATGACAACGCGCCAGAGACCGGAAGGTTGTCTCAGCGGCGCCAGGACGCGTCGAAACAGGTCGGATTTGGGGCTATGGCAAGCCCCAGTCAGTCACCTTTCCGGCCGCCTTCCGGTTTTCCTGCTTCGGCGGAGGCGGCTCGTTATGAACGGTTGCATCTTCCGATCCAGTGATCACGGTTGGCTTTGCACTGTGGACACCGTCCGCTTTGCGGTCTGCCTGCGAGGGAGCGAACTGGCCCTTGGCGTCGTCTTTGGGGTTTCCCATGCGGATATCCTCCTTTGCTGGTTTATGCGCTGACGGCTGATACATCCGCCACGATCCTGACGGGGATCGCCTTGGCTGCCGGCGTTTTGGAAAGTTCGTCATGGTGGTCGATGGCGTTCAGCACGTTGCATTCCGGATAATAGGCGCCGATCGTGCCGCGCGGCAGTTTGTGCGATACAACAGTCAAGCCGGACAGCTGGCGATGTTTTCCATCGGAAAAATCGCTGACGAGCGTGACGGACTGTCCTTCTGAAAATCCCGCTGCAGCGATGTCGTCTTCGCACATCAACACGACATCGCGCGTGCCTTCGATGCCCCGAAAGCGATCGGAATATCCGTAGATGGTCGTGTTGAACTGATCATTTGAGCGCATGGTGATCAGACGGAAACGACCCGGCGCATCCTCGAAGGATATGGCGTTCAGTCTGTGGGGAGTTGTGAACACGGCCTTTTTCTCTTCCGTATTCCAGATGCGGTCATGGGCATCGTTTCCGCGATAAAACCCACCGGGTTCGAACATGCGCGCGTTGTAATCCCTGAAATCCTTGGGATAGGTCGCCTCGATCAGGTCTCGCACGAGGCTATAGTCGCCGGTCCAATCATCCCATTTCAATTTTGGGTTTGACGCAAGTGTTGCCTTGGCAATGCCCGCCACGATGGCAAGCTCGCTTTTCAGGTGTTTCGAGGCCGGTGTGCGTTTGCCAATCGACCCGGAAATATGGGAAAAGCTGTCTTCCGTGGTCACCGACTGATTGCCCGTCGCCTGGATGTCCTGCTCTGTACGGGTCAGGCAAGGCAGGATCCACGCCTCCTTGCCGGGAAACAGGTGGCTACGGTTGAGCTTTGTCGAGACCATCACCGTCAGGTCCTGGTTCGCCCATGCTGTTTCCATATCCTTCTGGTCCGGAACCGCCCGCACAAGATTGCCACCCAGCGATATGAAAGCCTTGATTTTTCCTGCCATCAGACCTTTGACGGCATCAACAATCGGTGTTCCGTCCTCCATTGGCGGATCGAAATCGAACAGGGCCTTCAGCTTCTCCATCGGAATGAGTTTGGTTTTTTCGGCAATGCCGACAGTGCGCTGACCCTGAACGTTGGAATGCCCGCGCACGGGACAGCATCCGGCCCCCTCGCGGCCGATATTGCCGCGCAGCAGCAGCAGGTTCACCAGCATCGCCACGTTCAGCGTGCCTTGGGCATGCTGGGTCAAACCCATGCCGTAAACGCCGATGACACGTTCCGCAGCGATATAGGTTTCACCGGCTTCGCGCAGATCGGCTTCGGATAACCCGCTTTCCCGTTCGATATCGGACCAGTTGGCGCCGCGTACAAAGGTAATGAACGGTTCCAGGCCTGTCGTGTGTTCAGTGATGAACTCGACGTCGAGGACACGCTTCGAGCCGGAGGCAATTGCTGCATCGTCCGCCTCGACCACCACCTTGCAGAGGCCAAGAATTGCGGCGACATCGCCGCCGGCCTTTACCTGCAGATACTGGTCGGAGATCTTTGTCTCATGCCCCGTGACCATATCGAACGGATTTTGCGGACTGACGAACGACACGAGCCCCTGCTCGATGACCGGATTGAAAGTGACGATCTTTGCACCGCGTTTTTTGGCGTCCTGAAGCGGATGCAGGAAGCGCGGGCTGTTGGTGCCGGGATTCTGTCCAAAGAAGAAAAACGCGTCGGTCTTTTCCAGATCCTCCCAGACGATGGTTCCCACCGGCGAGCCGATCACCTTGTTGAGCCCGACCGATGTGGTTTCATGGCACATGTTCGAGCTTTGCGGCAGGTTGTTGGTGCCGTAGACACGCGCAAGCAGCGCATAGAGATAGGAGGCCTCAAGACCTGCGTGACCGGATGAATAAAACACCACGCTATCGTGATGCAGGCGTTTCAAAGTCCTCCCGATCCTGTCAAACGCCTCGTCCCAGGTGACTTCCAAATAACGATCCGTCGCATGGTCGAACCGCATGGGATGGGTCAGGCGACCCGTCATTTCCAGATCGTGATCTTTCCAGTTCCTGAGTTCGCTGACGGTATGGTTGTTCCAGAAGTCCGGTGTGCAGCGCGCATTGGTGAGTTCCCACATTGTCGCCTTCGCACCGTTTTCGCAAAATTCGAACGGATGGTAGTTTTTCGGCTTCGGCCAGGCGCAGGAAACGCACATGAAACCGCCGGGCTTGTTTTGCCGTGCCAGGGTTTCCAGAACGGCTGGTGTCGGCCAGCTCTCCCCGTAGATGCGTGCGATCGATTTGAGGGACCCCCAGCCTCCGGCCGGGCCTTTTCCATCCGGGTTGCTGACATAATCGGCCATGGTTTTTCTCCCAATCTGTTACTGAACGGTGGCGGCGTTACGCCTGCGGCTCATGCATGGGACAACGATTAAACGCCTGCCTGAAGTCGGCCGAATGCTGATAAGCGGACCGGCGGGCACGATTGATGTTGCCGAGCGGTTGGTGCGCGGCCAGCCCCGTCCAGACGCTGAAACGCATCTCTTCGTCGACCGCGCGAACCTTGTCGTCGTTCCAGCTGTCCTGCGGTTCTGCTGTCACGGTCGCGACGGTGACGAATGGTGCGTCGTCCTCGGACCATTCCACCGTCGGGTCCTCGATTGGCTGTTTTTCAGTATCGCGACAGAGCTGAACCTGAAATTCCCAGACCGCTCTGGTCGTCAGCATTTCCGCCTGGACCGTTTCGCGGATCGCATCTTCACGCACGCTGGTATCGATGATCTTGCCAGTCAGGGCAGTCAGATCAAGGGAAACTGGCTTCAAACGGAACTTTGCGATGTAGTCGCCATAGCGAAATGGCGTTACGCTGAAATAGGTCTCTCCCAGCGGGTCGACATTTGGTGCGCCACCCAGTGACTGAACCGCAGGACTTGCCGCCCCGACGCTTTCAAGCGCGGCATTGACGGTCTGCAGCACACTTGACATCACCACCTTGGTTCCCTCCATCCGGTCGGTGGTCTTGGCCAGCAGTTTGAGATTTTTGAGGAATTGCGCCGCCGTCTTCGCCTGGAAGACCGGGCCATTGACCATGACAAAGTCCTGCGTGGTGCCTTCTGCGCCCGGCAAACGATCGCCAAACACATCGACGACCTTCATGGCAAGGCCACGCGGCAGCGACACGGCATCGGGCAGAATGTCTCCTGCGTTCGTCGAGATGCGCATGTAGACCGGATGTTCGCCAGCAGACGCGAACAACCCTTGCGCCAGTTCCGGGGCAAGCCCCTCATGCACACGCATCACGCCCTTGATTATGCCATGGGCTTTTGCGTGCACAGAACGCACAGCATGCCCGTAATCCTCTGCGGTCCGTTCAAGAATGGTGTCAAAGGCCTCATTGAGGCCTGCCTGTGTTTCCGTCTCGTCGGACTGAAAGGTTTCGATTTCAGGCGTGTAGCGGATAGGGGAGGCGGCAGATGACATGTAACAAGCTCCAATGGGCGGGACTATTCAAACTCCATGCCGTCGGGATCGTTCCTGCCTTCGGTTCTCCGTACGGTAAGCGTCGGCATCAATGTAACTTTTTGACTTTTCGAACGTTTGGCAACGCAGCCATAGTCGAGGTCGAGAATGGAAAACCTGGTGCATATGATGATGGAGAAACTCGGCCCCGTGGGGATCGCGCTTCTCATGTTTCTCGAGAATGTCTTCCCGCCCATTCCATCAGAACTGATCATGCCGCTTGCCGGATATCTGGCGACGCGCGGTGACATGAATATTTTTGTCGTCATCGCGGCCGGAACCATAGGGTCGATGCTCGGTATTCTTCCCTGGTATTTTCTGGGGCGCAGGCTCGGTCACGAAGGGGTGCGGAAATTTGCGTCGCGCCACGGCCGCTGGCTGACCATGACGGCGTCCGATGTGGATGCTGCGGCCGATCGCTTCAAGCGCCATGGCGCGGTCTCGGTGCTTGTTGGTAGGCTGATCCCGACAGTCAGGACACTGATATCTGTGCCGGCCGGTGTCGCGAACATGCCCATTGCCCAGTTTCTGGCGCTATCCTTTGTCGGTACGCTTGTATGGACCGCAGCGCTGGCAGTCGCCGGTTATGTGTTGGGGCAGGCCTACAGCACTGTCGCCGATTATGTCGATCCGGTTTCCACTGGTGTGCTCGTCGTTCTGGTTGCCATCTACATCTACCGCGTCGTTACCTACAAGGAGGAACGCGCATGAGTGAGTGGCTGAACGCGCTAGGATTGCAGCTCAATATTATCCCACATCTGGCTGCCCTCTTGTTCGCCTATGTGCTCGCTTTGCCGATCGGCTGGGACAGAGAGAAAAATGAACGCAGCGCCGGTTTGCGGACGTTTCCCCTCGTTGCCATCGCGGCCTGTGGTTTTATCCAGGCTGCGGAGACTGTTACTGCGGGTAATGCTGAAGCGACGGCGCGGGTGGTCGAGGGACTGATCAACGGGGTCGGCTTCATCGGAGGTGGTGCCATTTTGGTCGGCAAGGCCAGCACGCGTGGGACGGCGACGGCTGCGAGCCTGTGGGCGACTGGCGCAGTCGGTGCTGCCGTTGGCCTTGGGGCCTATGACACGGCAATCGTGCTGTCGATCGTGACGTTTGCAACGTTGCGCGTGATGGCAAATTTCAAGTCTTCGCCGATTGAAAGTGATCGTGATCCCTAAGTCATGGTTTGGTCCGGAGGACAATTGGACTCCAAAACAGAAATGGCCCGGAGCGGGATCGCGACCGGGCCATTCTGCTGACTGCTTGATGACTGATCAGTGTTTGTGCTCAGGCATCTGCTTCAACTGATCTTTCGTCCAGCTCGTCACGGCATGGACGTCACCGTCTTCATCGCGCATGAATTCAAGATCGGTCAGCGGCACTGCCACCGGCTTTGCACCGATGCCGAGAAAGCCGCCGACATCAATGATCGCGGCGCTGCCTGCGCCGGCGCCGTGGATATGGTCGACCTTGCCGACCTTGTGGTCATCCGCACCATAGATGGTCGCGCCTTCCAGCGTGCCGGGAATGAGTTCAGCAGTGCTGAGGCGAACGTGATTGGTATGATCCATTGGGGCATCCTCCTTTTCGATTTGTTCTGCAAAACCAACCGGCGGCCTCCGGTTTTGTTCCGAATGTTTTTCACGATCATCTGCGATTTCGATGAGGTTGATTGTACCGACCGGCCGGAACTCAGGGGCATCCGGCGAGTTTTCGAAAAATGGACCGAAAGGATTTTCGATGACCGATCGTTTGAATATGCAGGACCCCAGAACGCAATACCCCGCTCCGCCATTCAAAACTCAGGAACAGGCCATGCCCGGTCTTGCCCGGCACATGTTGCCAAGGCCTGATCATGGCGAACAATCCTACAAGGGATCAGGACGGCTTGTCGGCCGCAAGGCTCTGATAACAGGTGGAGATTCCGGCATCGGTCGTGCCGCGGCGATTGCATTCGCGCGCGAAGGCGCCGACGTCGCCATCTCCTATCTCGCCGAAGAGGGCGAAGATGCGCGCGAAGTGATGGCCCTGATCGCGGCGGAAGGCCGCAAAGGTGTTGCCCTGCCGGGCGACATCAAGCAGGAGGCCTGGTGCCGCGAAATGGTTTCGAGGGCTGTCGATGAACTGGGTGGCCTCGATATTCTGGTCATCAATGCTGCCCGTCAGCAGTATCGCGATGATGTGTCGCAACTGTCGACGGACGATTTCGACGCCACAATGAAAACCAATCTCTATGCTTTGCACTGGATTGCGCAGGCTGCGGTGCCGCACCTGCCGGCTGGTGCCGCCGTGATCACCACGGCCTCGATCCAGGCTTATCAGCCATCTCCCATCCTGCTCGATTATGCCACGACGAAGGCAGGCATCGTTGCCTACACGAAAGCGCTGGCCAAGCAGCTTATCGAGAAGGGCGTGCGCGCCAATGTGGTCGCACCGGGCCCATTCTGGACCGTGCTGCAGCCGAGCGGCGGCCAACCGGACGAGAAGGTCAAAAACTTCGGCAAGGACAGCGATTTCGGCAGGCCGGGTCAACCGGTCGAACTGGCGCCCATCTACGTTCTGCTCGCATCCCAGGAAGGCAGCTACCTGAACGGCGAAGTCTTTGGTGCGACCGGCGGCAAGGGCGTCGATTGACGGTGAGGTGAGCGTATTCCTATGGCCGACGACAAGCTTCGAACCTACAAGCAAAAGCGTGATTTCAAGCGCACCACTGAGCCGGGCGGGGTCGTACAGGTAAAACCGTCGAACCGCCTGCGTTTCGTCATTCAGAAGCACGATGCGACACGCCTGCATTACGATCTGCGGCTTGAACTGGATGGTGTGTTCAAATCATGGGCCGTGACGCGCGGCCCGTCGCTCGATCCCGACGACAAGCGCCTGGCGGTCGAGGTGGAGGATCATCCGCTTGATTACGGCGATTTCGAAGGCACAATCCCTAAAGGCGAATACGGTGGTGGTACCGTCATGCTGTGGGACCGCGGCACCTGGGAACCAGACGGTGATCTCTCCCCGGAGCAGGCTATCGACAAGGGCGATCTGAAATTCGTGCTTCATGGCGCTCGGCTGCACGGCAGCTTTGTTCTGGTGCGCATGAAGAACGACCGTGACGGAGGCAAGCGCACCAACTGGCTTCTGATCAAACATCGCGATGATCACGCGGTCAGTCGCAATGGCGGCGCAATCCTCACCCGCGAGAAGAACTCGGTCGCGTCCGGTCGGGATATGGCGACGATTGCGGACGGCAGGGGAAGGAAGCCGCGACCGTTCATGTTAAGTGAGCCGGTGATTGAAGCGGATGCTGTCTGGGACAGCAGCGAGGGGCTTGCAGCAGAAAACCGCAGGACCCGCGATGAACGAAGCTCTTCGAAAAACAATCGGACCTCCGAAGTGACGATGTCGGAATTCATTGCGCCGCAACTCTGCAAGACACAGGACAGACCACCGCCGGGGTCAGCATGGCTGCATGAAATCAAGTTCGATGGCTACCGCATCCAGATGCGCGTGGAAGCGGGCCAAGTCATCTTGAAAACCCGCAAGGGTCTGGACTGGACGGATCGTTTCCGCCAGATCGCCACTGATGCTGCCGATTTGCCGGACGCAATCATCGATGGTGAGATCTGTGCCCTAGACGATCATGGTGCGCCCGATTTTGCGGCCCTGCAGGTCGCGCTGTCCGAAGGCAACACAAAAAATCTGGTCTATTTCGCCTTTGACCTTTTGTTCGATGCCGATCAAGATTTGCGCGAACAGCCGTTGAACAAGCGCAAGAAGCGCCTTGAAAGCGTTTTGGCCGATGGCAAGGCGGGGCCTCGCATCCGTTATGTCGATCATTTCGAAACCAGTGGCGATGCGGTTCTGCGGTCGGCCTGCAAACTGTCCCTCGAAGGCATCGTCTCGAAAAAGCTGGATGCACCTTATCAATCCGGCCGGAGCGATAGCTGGATTAAATCCAAATGCCGGGCAGGGCATGAAGTGGTCGTCGGTGGTTACGCCACCAATGGCAGCCAGTTCCGGTCGCTGCTGGTGGGTGTCTATCGAGACAAGCATTTTGTCTATGTCGGTCGTGTCGGCACGGGGTTTGGCGCCGGTCGTTCCAGGCTGCTGTTGGATACCCTGAAGCCTCTGGTCGTCTCCCGTTCTCCCTTCACAGGCGTCGGCGCACCGAAAAAGGAAGCCGGCGTCCATTGGGTCAAGCCGGAAAAAGTTGCCGAAATCGAATTCGCCGGATGGGGTGCCAACGGACTTGTGCGTCAGGCGGCATTCAAGGGCCTGAGGGAAGACAAGCTGGCTGACGAGGTCACCACCGAAGAACCGGCTTCGCCAACGCAGGCTGAAATCACGAAGCCGCCTGAACGCAATGCGGCACTTTCGAAAGCCTCATCACGTTCGGCTCGGGCAGAGGTGATGGGCGTTCTGATCTCTCATCCCGCCAAGGCGCTTTGGCCGGACAACCAGAATCCAGTCACCAAACAGGACCTGGCTGAGTATTATGAGGCCGTCGGCGGCTGGCTGATCGACCATGTTCGCGGTCGCCCCTGTTCCGTGATCCGCGCGCCGGATGGAATTGGTGGAGAACAGTTTTTCCAACGTCATGCCATGTCGGGAACATCGAACCTTCTGGAGCTGGTGAAGGTCTCGGGCGACAGGAAACCCTATTTGCAGGTCGATCGTGTCGAAGGGCTGGCGGCCCTGGCGCAGGTGGCGGCTCTCGAGCTGCATCCCTGGAACTGCCAGCCGAATGAGCCGGAAATTCCCGGCCGGCTGGTGTTCGATCTCGATCCCGGCCCGGATGTCGCTTTTTCGACCGTGGTCGAAACGGCCCGGGCCTTGCGTGACCGCCTCGACGCGCTTGGACTTCTCAGCTTCTGCAAGACGACAGGCGGAAAGGGACTGCATGTCGTGACGCCGCTGCAAGCGACAAAAGGAACGTCGCCGAACTGGGATGATGCAAAGAATTTTGCCCGCCGTGTGTGCGAACAGATGGCGCAAGAGCAACCGGAACTTTACCTGACGAAGATGGCGAAGAAGCTGCGGAACGGCCGCATCTTTCTCGACTATCTGCGCAATGACCGGATGGCGACGGCGGTGGCGCCCTTGTCACCGCGGGCCAGGCCCGGCGCCACGGTATCCATGCCTCTGACCTGGGCTCAGGTGAAAACCGATCTCGATCCGACGCGTTTCACGATCCGCACGGTGCCCGCCCTGATCGAAAAGAGCGATGCGTGGAGGGATTATTGCCAATCCGAACGCTCGCTCGCCGAGGCGATCAAGCGGCTCGACAGGATGATCTGAACGATCGCACCCTTCCGTCGCTATTTATTCTTCGAGCTGCGGTTGTCAGCCTCGACCGATTTGCGCAGGGCATCCATGATGTTGATGACATTGCTCGGCTTGTCGGTCTCGGATGTGCTCGCCTTTTTCGGCGCAGGCGCGCGGCGATGTTTCTTTTTCGAATTGATGATGTCGAGGAGATTTTCTTGTACGGGGTCGGAGACCATTTTGGCGTCCCATGGCCGGGTCTGCTTCTCGATGAGCTTGCGGATCAGCGGCAGCATTGCCTTTTCCGGCTTTTCCTTGCCTAACCCTTTGAAATAATCGGCCTCGTCTCTGACCTCGTCGCCATATCTGAGGGTCCAGAGCACGATACCCTTGCCGCGTGGTTCCAGCATCACCGCCCGTTCTCGGCGGCCCAGCACCAGTCGGGAGATGCCGACCATTTTCTGCTTGTCCATTGCGGCGCGAATGACCGCGAAGGCCTCGTCGCTCACCTTGTCGTTCGGTGTCAGGTAATAGGGCTTGTCCAGCCAGATCCAGTCGATCTCGTCGCGTGGCGCAAATGTCGAGATGTCGATGGTCTTTGTGCTCTCCAGCGCCACATTGTCGAGGTCGTCGTCTTCCAGCATGACGTAATCGTCCTCGCTGCGCTGATATCCTTTCACCTCGTCCTTGTCGCGAACCGGCTTGCCCGTGCCCGAATCCACGTACTGGCTGAGCACCCGGTTGCCGGTATCGCGATTGAGGGTGTGGAACTTGACCTTGTCGCTATCAGACGTCGCAGGCGTCATTTCGACCGAACAGGTGACCAGCGAAAGCTTCAGATAGCCTTTCCAATAGGGGCGCAGTGCCATGTAACGATCTCCTGCCTATCCTGCTTTCTGACGTGACGTGTTTTCGGATGATTTGGGCGCCTTTTTGCGTGCGCTGTTGGCGTTCGCAGACTTTGGCTTGCTGGTGGATTTCTTGGAAGCGCCAGCGCTGTCCCTCAAGGCCTGCAGCAGGTCGCTCGGTTTCGACGCCTTGACGGCCTTCGGCTTCTTGAACGGCTTGCCCTCGATCTTGGCCTTGACCATTTCGGCCAAGGCTTCCTCGTATCGATCATCGAATTTGGATGGATCGTAGCCGCCCTTTTTCGTGGCGATAATATGCGACGCAAGATCGAGCAATTCCTTGTCGATTTTTATCTCCGGCATATCATCGAACGCCTCGTCGGCTGAGCGGACCTCGTAATCAAAGTTCAGCGTCGTGCCGATCAATCCATCACCATGGGGGCGAATCAGAACCGTTCGCAGACGACGAAACAGCACGGTACTCGCAATCGCCGCAACCTTGGCTTCCTTCATGCCGTCACGCAACAGGGCAAACGCCTCCTCGCCGGATGTCTGAGGTGCGAGATAATAGGGTTTGTCGAAGTAGACATCATCGATCTCGTCGCATGCGATGAACGCTTCAATGGCAAGTGTCTTGTCGCTGTCGGGAATGGCGGCTGCGATTTCCTCGGGCTCAAGGACGACATATCGGCCATTGCCGGTCTCATATCCCTTTACCTGGTCGTCATGTTCGACTGCATCGCCAGTCTCGCTGTCGACAAATTCCCGGCGCACGCGATTGCCCGTCCTGCGGTTGAGGATGTTGAAGCTGATCCGTTCCGAAGAGGAGGCCGCTGTGTAAAGTGCCACAGGGCAGGAAACCTCACCGAAGGTAATATGTCCTTTCCAGTTCGCACGCGGTGCACTCATCTCGGCCTACTCCTTACACTGTCGTTTCATAGAACCGAATGGCCCACGGAATCGTTCCGCAAGATTGGCTTTGCGGAGTTGATCGATGGCGAGGCCGTTCACATCGGGTGCGTCGGTGGCCGTTGGGTCATTCGCACGCGAACACCCGCATGCCCAACGCGGCGTGTTTCCGATACCTGTGCAGACTGATGTTCGCAGGCGGCTATCTTTAAGGATCTGATTTCCGCGGCAGCCTGCAGAAGCGCTGATGCAATCTCTACGTCGGTGAAGGCCGGGACCGCCCGTGCCATTGTCATCATGTCGATTGCGACATCCTGACCCTGGCCATAGGAGGCAAGACCGACGCATTCGCGCATATCTCGGATCGTTTCATAGGAAATATCGAGGAGGCAGGCCCGTGTAGCCTCTGGCAACCGATCAATACGGTTGGCAGCCTTCACGAGCGCGGCAACAAAGTCTGATGCATTCTGCATCTCATCACCATGACCTTTATATTCTGGTCTGACCTAACACGATCTGGCGTGAATCAGTTCCCTTAGGGCATTGCTTGCAAACCGCCGGAGACCTTGCGACGCGCTAAAATGTTTGACGATTGCCGCAACCTTTTCATTGATCCTGCATTATCGGCGCGCATTGCAGGAGACGAGAAGAATGAAGGTGATCGAGGACTGGCTCGAGGATAAGCTGGCAGCGCGAAAAATGGTGCTGGGATATGTCGAGGATGCCAGCGAGTTCAGCATGCTGGCGGGAGCTTTGCGAGCCGAGGCGCAAGCGGCGGGCTATAGTCCCAACATGTTGGTCAAGGCATGCGGTGGAGACATCTGCTCATACCTGATGCAGGTAACGCAACGTACGGACATGCAGATAGCGGCTGAGTAACGTGTGGCCTTTGGAAGCGCGTTATAGCTCCAGACTGTTTACAGACTTTAAGATAGTAAGATGATGCCAGTTCTTTTTGGGACAAGCCTGTGACAGCAGGCATAATTCATTTTCGGCTCGCTCGAGGCCAGTCAGTTCATCATAAAAAACTGGTCACGTCATTGCATTATGTGCCTTCAGCGCGAATTATCCCGGGCCCGGCTTGCATGCTGGGATCTTTCTGAAGGAGCTTTACGTGACCCGGAATTGTCGCGGCGCCGGTCTCGGTAAGGCATTGATGCGAGAGCTTGCGATCATCGCCCGACAAAGAAATCTAAAGCGCATCGACTGGACTGCCGATGCGGACGATAAGCGTCTCCTGCAATTCTACGATGAGCTGGGCGGCACACGCCGGCCCGAAAAGCTGTTTTACCGTCTGGATGGCAACGCTCTTCTCCGGCTGGGCGAAGGTTAGCCGAAAATGGCTTCCTTCAATGCATCACCGAAAGACCGGTGGCAGACTCTATTGCCGTTGCGTGTTGTGCAGATTTTTGCAGAACGGCAGCCCTGCCGGCGGTTTGATCATTGACGGGTAATGGTGGGTCCGCCGAGCAGTTGCGCCCTGGGTCGGAGAAACGTCTTTATCCCGTTTTTCCAACCTGCAAGTGCAAGCACCGACGACCTGATGGCCCCGTACAAGTCGGTTGTGTCTAGGATCACAATGTCCGCCGGTCCGCCGATTGCCAGCTTATGCTTTACCCCCATGATTGCTGCAGCCTTCGCCCCAACCATGTCAAACACCAGCTCGATGTCTGCATCACGGGAAAGCTGCATGACATTGGCATAGAGATTGGCCATCCTCGACAGCGACGCGTCACCGAACGGGGTGAACGGGTTCAATACGTTGTTGGTGGCAATGGCCGTTCTGACGCCAAGGGCTGCGAGACGGTGCGCCGGCGTGATGCCGCGCGGGATGTTTGACGTATATTGCCGCCCCGTCAGAAAAAGGTCCGTCGCCGGCAGGACGGTCAAAGCGATGCCAGCATCGGCAAGTTTATGGCCGATTTCCGCAAGTGCCGACGGTTCCAGCGCAGAAAGATTGGTAACATGGCCGATCGTGACGCGACCGCCATAATCATTTTGCCGCGTCGCCTCGATCACCGCCGGAAGGTCCGTTTTTGTCGGATCGAGACTGAAGTCGAGATGGAAATCGATATCCACGTCGTATTTTCGCGCGAGCGAAAAAATCCTGCGGACATGTTTGGCCGGATCGATGTCGGTATAGGGGCAGCCGCCGATCAGGTCAGCACCCGAACGGAGCGCCTCGTCGAGCATGGCTTCCGTCTCCGGTTCCTGCGTCAGGCCTTCCTGCACAAAAGCACAGATCTGGATGTCGATCGCAAATGCATAGTCACCCCGCACCCGCTTGATCGCCTCGAACGAGCGCATGCCGGCCCGCGGGTCGATTTCGACAAAGGTCCGCATGCGGTTGGTGCCGTGCTGGATCGCCTTGGCGACGAGCGCCGACGCCCGATCGTAGACATCCTCTTCGGTAAAGCCGGCTTTTGCCTGTGCCGTTTGCCGCACCGCTTCATCGAGCGTGCCGGCGCAGATCGTGCAGCGATCGAGGATGCAGGCCTTGTCGAGATGGATGTGGCTGTCGACGAAACCCGGAAAGGCGAAGGCGCCGTCGAGATCCTCTTCCTCCACCGCTTCGCAACGAAGCCCCGGCGCAATGTTGGCGATAATGCCGTCCTGGATGGCGATATCGACCAGATCGGGATTTTGCGCTGTGCGAACGTTACGCAGCAGAAGGTCGACTTTCATCTTCACTCCTATAGGGCAATCGCACAGCCATCGCTGCGCGGATCATGGGCGCCTTCCATCCAACCGTTTTCGCCGATGCGAATGACGCCGGCCTGTCCGGAAAGCGCGCTCAAGGCCGGGATGGTGATGACCTCGTGGCCGCGGGCGGTGAGCGTGGCAAGAACATCATCGCCGACCGATTGCTCGATCTTCAGGTTGTCGCGACTGTCGGAAAAGGTGCGGCCGAGAAGAAAACGCGGTGCCGAGAGCGCAGCCAGCGGGTCGAAACCGTGGTCGATCAGACGGCTGAGCAGCACGGTCAAGGTCTGGGGCTGACCGTCGGCCCCTTGTGTTCCGTAAAGGAGATGCGGACGCCCGTTCTTCAAGCCTATGCCCGGATTGAGCGTGTAGAAGGGGCGTTTGCCGGGCGCAAGCACATTGGGGCTTTCGGGATCGGTGCTGAACGCGGCCCCGCGGTTCTGCCAGATGATGCCGGTATCGGGTAAAAGGACGCCGCTGCCCCAGTCGTAATAGGTGCTCTGCAAAACGCTCGCGGACCGGCCCTCGCCATCGACGGCGGCAAGATAGACCGTATCGCCGGTCTGGAAACGGTGCGGCCATGGCAGGGCGGCTTTGGGATCGATGGCAGCCGCCTTGTGTGAGAGGGTTTTGGCCGCGATCCATTCGCCACATTGCTGCGCGACAAAATCCGGATCGGCGATCTGGCCCCGGTCGATAAAGGCCTGTTTCACCGCCTCGACGCAGAAATGGTAGAAATCCGGGGATGTCGGATCCACGTCCTGCATCGGAAAACGGGAGAGGATGCCCATGATGGCAAGCGTCGAAATACCCTGGGAAGGGGGTGGCGGTGCCAGAAGTGTTATGCCGCGATAATCGATGGATACCGGATCGGCGAGCGTGGCTGCCGTTTTTATCAGGTCGCCCGCACGGATCGGGCTGCCGGCTTTCTCAAGGGCGACTGCAATCCGGTGCCCGGTGTCACCCTCATAAAATTCGCGGTGCCCGTGCAGCGCGATCGCTTCCAGAACAGTGGCAAGCTGTGGCTGACGCTGCTCTCCTTCTGTCACGAAAGCGCTGGCGACACCCGGCCAGTTTTCGATTTCTCCGTTGCGGAAGGCATGCCAGTGCCGTTGCGACTGGCTGACCGGAAAACCGCCGGCCGCCAGTTCGATCGCATCGGCAAGCAGCGCTCCGAGGGTTTCCTTGCCCTGCCAGTTGTCTGCGGAAAACCGCAGTGCCTCGCCCCAGCTGTCGATCACGGCCGCGGTCGTCAGCGCCGAAAGCGGCCCGCGTGCCGGGATCGTTTCCAGCACCGGCAGTTCGGCTGCGGCCTGGCCGATGCCCATGATCGCCTTCTGCCGTCCCTGCCGGTCGGCGACGATCCAGATCGCATCGCCGCCGAGCCCGCAAAAATGCGGGTAAACGACGGTCAGCGCGGCGCCAGCCGCAATCACCGCCTCGATTGCCGTGCCGCCGCGGCGCAATACCTTGGCGCCGGCCTCGCTGGCGCGCTTGTGCGGGCTCGTCACCATGCCCTGCCGCGACCGTGCCGCTGAATTTGCCGTCTGGTCCATGTTATTCGGACGCCGTCATGTAGCGGTTGAGAATTTCGGCGATATCGGGACCGTCGTCCTTGTCATCGGTCTTGGCGCGGTCTTCGACGGCATGCAGGTGATGGTCCATGATCCGGCTTGCGGTTTCCGGCGCCTGTTCCTTCAATGCCTCGATCAGTTGCACGTGTTCGTCGATGCCGCATTCGGCGGAATGCGGGCGGCCGAAACGGGCAAGGATCAGCGAGGAGCGCGAGACGACCTGGCTGATGAAGTCGATGAGCAGTTTCGATCCGGTGAGTTCGGCAAGCAGAATGTGGAATTCGCCGGCAAGCCTGATCGAGCGGGGCGAGGAAGCCTGAAGCGCTCTTTCTTCCTCCCTGACATGGCTGATCAGTGCGTCGATGCCATCGCGCGGCATGCGTTTGCATAGCCGTTCGATCACTTCGCGTTCGAGGCAGCGCCGCAAGGCGAACACTTCCTCGGCCTCTTCCAGCGTCGGCATGGTGACGGCGGCGCCACGGTTCGGCTTGATCTCGACAAGCCCGTCGGAGGCAAGCCGTAAGAGCGCATTGCGCGCACTCGTACGGCTGACGCCAAACGTATCGCCGATGGAATCCTCCGGCAGTTTCGTGCCCGGCTTCAACGCCTGTTCAAGTATGGCTCGGCGAAGCGACGCATAGATCGCATCGCTTCTGCTGAGATTCGTGGACATCGCTGTCGACCTTTCTCCTGCATGCATTTTCTACGCATATTGCACAAAAAGTGTACGACATCCAGTCGAATAAATTGCATGCAATTTTGTATTGATCTTGTATCCGGTCTGATCTAGCCTCTTCTTAACCCGACAGAGAAAGGGCGAAAAGCCGCCTGCGGGAGCCGGTAACAACGTCATGTGATCCAGCTTCAGGCGCCGCCTTGTGGATATTGCATGCAATCCGAGGGGAATTTATCAATGCAATTATCGAAAATCCTGGTCGCGGGTATTGCCCTGTTCGCCGTGGCGATGCCGGCAAACGCCGCAACCCTGAAATGGGGCGCATCACGCGATATCAGCTCGCTCGATCCCTATTCCTACGGCGACAGTTTTGCGCTCGGTGTTCTCAACCATGCCTATGAGGGGCTGGTCCGTTACGACCGCAATCTCAAGATCGAGCCGGCGCTGGCCACATCCTGGGAAATCGTCTCGCCGACGACCTGGCGCTTCAAGCTGCGCGAAGGTGTGAAATTCCACAATGGCGCGGATTTCACCGCCGATGACGTGCAGGCCTCGCTGCTGCGCGCATCCAATCCGAAATCGCCGCTGCGCGGCAATATCCCGGCCTACAAGGGTTCGCGGATCATAGATGCGCACACGATCGAGATCGATGTCTCCGCCAACTATCCCCTGTTGGCAAACGATCTGACGACGATCTACATTTTCGACGCCGGCTGGCTGAAGGACAACAATGCCGAAGCCCCGACCGATGTCGGTTCTGGCACGGAAGGGTATGCCACCTACAATGAAAACGGCACCGGCCCGTTCAAGGTGGAAAGCCGCCAGCCGGATGCGAAGACCGTTTTTGTCAAGTTTGATGGATGGTGGGACAAGCCCCAGCACAATATCGACCGGATCGAGCTTACGCCGATCGCCTCGCCGGCAACTCGCGTTGCAGCACTTCTGGCCGGAGATATCGACTTTACCGATCAGGCGCCGGTGCAGGATCTGCCGCGGCTTGCGGCTTCGCCCGAGGTCAAGGTGCTGGAAGGCACAGACCTGCGCACCGTGATGATCGGCTTTTCCCAGCGAGACCAGCTTCTGTCGGGTGCGGCAAATCCGATGAAGGATCTGCGCGTGCGCCAGGCGATGCAGCTTGCCATCGATCTCGACCTCATCAACAAGAAGGTCATGCGCGGCAAGTCGCGCAATGCCGGTGCGCTCGTCGCGCCGCAGATCCCCGGTTACGATGCGGCCCTCGATACCCCGGTCAAGGCCGACCCCGACAAGGCCAAGGCGCTTCTGAAGGAAGCCGGCGCAGAAGGGTTCGAATTCGAGTTCAACTGTGCCGACAGCCTCGTCAACGAGGAGCAGATCTGCCAGGCGGTCGCCTCCATGTGGTCGCGTGTCGGGCTGAAGCCCAAGCTCGATCAGGGCACACGCGCGGTGCAGACGCCAAAACGCTCGTCGGGCAAGGTCGATGTCTATACGCTCGGCTGGGCAACGCTGCCGATGCTCGATACCTACAGCCTCACCTCGCAGGTGTTGCATACCAAGGAGGGCTCGTTTGGTATCTTCAACTGGGGCGGCTGGTCCGACAAGGAGTTCGACACGGTGACGGAAGCCTCGGCCGTCGAGCTTGATCAGACAAAACGTCTGGCGATGGAAGCGCAGTCGCTGAAGATCGCCAAGGATCACGCCCTGATGATCCCGTTGCACCAGCAGCCGCTTGCCTGGGCGACAAGTGCGAAGGTTCAGGACTTTCCGCTGTTTTCCGACAACCTTCCCCGCCTGTGGCTGGTGAAGATGTGACCCCGCGCCCCTTGCTGCGGTCCAAACGCGGTGGGGGGATTGCTTCCTGTTGAACGGATCGACCCGGATATCCTGGCCAAGGAGCGCCCATGCTCGCCTTTCTCGTCAAACGTATCGGCAACGCCATCCTCGTGATGCTGACCGTCGCCTTTTTCGCCTTCCTGATCTTTCGTTTCCTTGGCGATCCCGTCGAGATGATGGTGAATGAAAGCGCCACCCAGGTGGAGCGCGATGAACTGCGCGGCCGCCTCGGCCTGAACGACGGTTTTCTCGTTCAATATATGCGTTTTGTCGGCAATGCCGCACAGGGCGAATTCGGCCTGTCCTGGCGCAACCAGCAGAATGTCATCACCCTGATCGGCGAACGCTTTCCGGCGACATTCGAGCTGGTCATCATCGCCACCATCCTGTCGCTGGCGATCGGCATTCCGCTTGGCGTCTTCACCGCCATCGGTCGTGGACGCTGGTGGGCGGAGGGTCTGCAGTTTTCCTCCATCGTCGGCGTGTCGCTGCCGAGTTTTTTTGTCGGCATCATCCTGATCCTTGCCTTTTCCGTCAGCCTCGGCTGGCTGCCGGGTTATGGCCGCGGTGAAGTGGTGCGGCTCGGCTGGTGGTCGACAGGCCTTTTGACATCGTCGGGACGTGCCGCGATCGTGTTGCCGGCCCTGTCGCTGTCGCTGTTCCAGATCACGCTGGTAATGCGGCTGGTGCGCGCCGAAATGCTGGAAATCCTGCGGGCCGATTTCATCAAGTTCGCTCGCGCCCGCGGCATCGGCAGACGGGCGCTGTGGTTCCGCCATGCGCTGAAAAACTGTCTCATGCCGGTCGTCACCCTGACGGCCATGCAGGTCGGTAACCTGATCGCCTTCGCGCTGGTCACCGAAACGGTCTTCCAATGGCCGGGCATGGGCATGCTGTTCATGCAGGCGGTCACTTTCGTCGATATCCCGGTGATGGCAGCCTATCTCTGCATCGTATCCTTCATCTTCGTAACGCTGAACACGTTCGTCGACATCGCCTATGCGGTGATTGACCCGCGCCTGCGCGCCGCGTGACGGGAGGCCATCATGACGATTGTCGAACAGACCACCAACCGGACCGTCCGCACCACACCCTCGAGGCTTTCCCGCATGCGCAGTTCCGACCTGTGGTGGAGTTTCAAACATCATCCCTCCGCCGTAATCGCTGCGATCCTGCTGCTGCTTCTCATCGCCTCGGCATTCTTTGCGCCTTTCATCACCGTCCAGAACCCCTACGATCTTGCCTCGCTCGACCTTCTGAATGCCGAGATCCCGCCGATCTGGATGGAGGATGGCCAATGGCCGTTTCTGCTCGGAACCGATACGCAAGGGCGCGACCTGCTCTCGGCCATCCTTTACGGTTCGCGCGCATCGCTGGTGATCGGCGCGGCGTCGGTGGCCGTGTCGCTCGTCGTCGGCTCGGCGCTCGGACTGGTGGCGGGTTATTACGGCAAATGGGCCGATGGCCTGCTGATGCGGGCCGGCGACGTGCTTTTGTCGATGCCGACCATGCTGATCGCCATTCTGGTCTCCGCATTGGCGCGGCAGGCGCTGCCGCCCTCGCTTCGGGAAGTCGGGGCCTCCGGTGTCATCGTGCTGGCCATCTCGCTGTCGGCCTGGGTGCAATATGCCCGCACCGTCCGGGCACTGACCATGGTCGAGCGCAACAAGGAATATGTGCAGGCCGCGAAACTCATCCGGGTGCCGACATGGCGCATTCTCGTCAAGCATATCCTGCCCAACACCACCACGCCGCTTCTGGTGACGGCGACGCTGAATTTCGGCCTCGGCATCCTGATCGAGGCGACACTTTCCTTCCTTGGTGTCGGCATGCCGCCGGAACAGCCTTCGCTCGGCACGCTGATCCGCATCGGCAACCAGTTTCTATTTTCCGGCCAGTGGTGGATCGTGCTGTTCCCCGGCCTGCAGCTCTGTCTGCTGGTCGTCTCCATCAACGTTCTGGGCGACTGGCTGCGCGACGCCCTCAATCCCAAACTGCAATGAGGTTTTCCATGAGCGACCTTCTGATCAGAAACACCCGACCCATGAGCGGCGATCTGGCCGACATCCTTATCCGTGACGGCCGCGTGGCGGCGATCGGGCCGGACCTTGTTGCCGAAGGTGTTTTGAGCGAAGACGCCGGTGGCCGTATTGCCATTCCGGGCCTGGTCGATGCCCATACCCATCTCGACAAGTCGCTGCTCGGTTACCCGTGGTATGTCAACGAGGTCGGTCCGCGCCTGATCGACAAGATCGACAACGAGCGCAGGGTGAAGAAGGATTTCGGGCTCGACGCCCATGTCCAGTCGATGCGCCAGTCGCTGCAATCGGTCGGTTACGGCACGACCCTGATCCGCACCCATGTGGATATCGACACCGATCAGGGTCTCGTGGCGCTGGAAGGCGTGATGGAAACCCGCCGGCAGCTGGCCGGCGTGGTCGAGATCGAGATCGTCGCCTTTCCGCAATCCGGTCTGATGCGCCGGCTGGGAACGGCGGACCTGCTCGATCAGGCAATGGCCATGGGCGCCGATCTTGTCGGCGGGCTCGACCCCTGCGGCATGGACCGCGATCCCAAGGCGCATCTAGACACGATTTTCGCGCTCGCCGACAAATACGGCAAGGGCATCGATATCCATCTCCATGAACTCGGCGAGCTCGGCGCGTTTTCGATGGAGATGATTTTTGAGCGTATCCGCGCCACGGGCATGCAGGGCAAGGTCGCGGTCAGCCACGCCTTCTGCCTGGCACTGCCCGACTGGAATATCTCGCAAGGGCTGATCGACAGCTGCGCCGAACTCGACGTGCCGATCCTCACCACCGCGCCGCCGTCCCGCGACGTGCCGTCCCTGAAGCGGCTGCATTCGGCCGGTGTACGTTTCGGCGCCGGCGTCGATGGTTTCCGCGATACCTGGGGACCTTACGGAAATGGCGACATGCTGGAGCGCGCCATGTTGCTCGGCATGAAAAACAACCTGCGCCGCGACGACGAATTGCTGATGGCGCTCGACGTCTGCACGACGGGTGGCGCGATGGCGATCGACCGCAAGGACCACAGCCTCACCATCGGCGGACGTGGTGACGTTGTGATCGTCGAGGGCGAGACGGTGGGCGAGGCGCTGGTCACCCATCAGCCGCGAAAGCTGGTGGTGACCGCCGGCAATGTCGTTGCCCGTGAAGGCAAAAGCCTGCGGAAACGGCCATGAGGATGGACGAGAACTGGTCCGCCCTGCCGCTCGGCAAACGGCCACCCGGTCGCTGGGCGCTCGCGTCACGTTTCATCGTGGCCGATCTGCCGGAGGGACGGCGGCTGATCGAACATGGCGAGGTGGTGATCGAAGACGACCGCGTCATCTGGATCGGTCACCGGTTCGAGGGTGAACTTGCGGCGCGGTACCAGATGGGCGAGGCGCTGGTCGGCCCCGGTTTTGTCGATCTCGACGCCCTGTCCGATCTGGATACGACCGTGCTTGGCATGGACAATCAGCCGGGCTGGAAAAAGGGGCGGGTCTGGCCGGCCGACTACGCGGCGCAAGCCCGCGAAATGTACACGCCGGAAGAACTGGCTTTCCAGAAACGCTATGCTTTCGCGCAACTGCTGCTGAATGGCATTACCTCGGCGCTTCCGATCGCTTCGCTGTTTTATCGCGCCTGGGGCGAAACGGTCGCCGAATTCGAAGCCGCGGCCGTGGCAGCCGAAGACCTCGGCCTGCGCGCCTGGCTCGGCCCTGCCTATCGCTCGGGTGGCGTGATCCTCGATGCAGGCGGCACCATGCAGCCGGTTTTCGACGAGGCGCGCGGGCTGGCGGAACTCGAGGCAGCAGCGGCTTTCACCGGACGTATTCACGGCACTGCCGGCGGCCTGATTTCTGGCATGCTCGCGCCGGATCGTGTGGAGACCTGCACCGAAACCTTGCTGCGCCGGACATTTGCCCATGCGGATGCAATGGATCTGCCGGTGCGCCTGCACATGGCACAAGGCGAGATGGAATTGCAGACGGTGCGCCGCCTGCATGGTATGACCGCGCCGGAATGGCTGGCTGGATCGTCTCGGCCTGCTTTCCTCGCGGCTGATTGCGCCGCATGCAACGGTCGCCACCGACGATGATCTTGCCCGTTATGCCGCAAACGGCGTGACCGTTGCGCATTGTCCGCTGGTTTCGACGCGGCATGGATCCGCACTCAGATCCTTTTCTCGACTGAAGGCGATGGGTATCCGCATCGGCATGGGGACCGATACCGCGCCGCCGGACATGGTGCTCAACATGGCCATCGGCCTGATGGCCAACCGTATTGCCGAAGGTCGCGGTGATGCGGCATCGGCGGCCGAATTTTACGATGCCGCGACGATCGCCGGCGCCGATGCCCTGAAACGGCCGGATCTCGGACGACTTGCCATCGGTTCGAAGGCGGATATCGCCGTGTTCGACATGGCCGACCGGATGATCGCGCCGCGCATCGATCCCGTCCAGACGCTGGTCTACGGCGCAACCGGCCGTGTCACGCGCGCCACCATCGTCGATGGCCGTCTTTCGATGCGCGACGGCGAGGTGGCGGGCATCGATCTCAAGGCAGCGCGCGCACGCGCGCAATCGCAGTTCGACGGCCTGGTGGCCCGGTATCCCGAACGCACGCATGACCATCCACCGGTCGAGACGATCTTTCCTTCCAGTTATCCGGCCCATCCTACCAAAAACGAGGTTTTGCCATGAGCATTGCCAGCATGCCTCCCGCCTCCGATCAGCTTGCGCTTGAGGTCAAGGGACTGTCGGTGGAGTTTCCCACGCGAAAGGGTGTTCTCACCGCGCTTTCGGATGTGTCGCTGACGATCCGTCGTGGCGAAATTCTCGGCGTGGTCGGTGAATCGGGTGCCGGCAAATCGATGACGGGCATGGCGGTTCTCGGCCTGTTGGAACCGCCCGGCCGGGTGGCTGGCGGCGAAATCCGCATCGGCGGCAAACGCACCGACAATCTGGGTGAAACCGAGATGGCCTCGATCCGAGGTCGTATGGTTGGGGCCATTTTCCAGGATCCGCTGACCTCGCTCAATCCGCTGTTTTCCATCGGCCAACAGCTCACCGAAACGATCCGGCTGCATGCGGGTGGAAGCAAGGTCGAGGCACGGGCGCAGGCCGTCGCATTGCTGAAACAGGTTGGAATTCCAGGTGCCGACGAGCGGATAGACCATTATCCGCATCAGTTTTCCGGTGGCATGCGTCAGCGTGTCGTTATCGCGCTCGCCCTTGCCGGCAATCCGCAACTGATCATCGCCGACGAACCGACGACGGCGCTGGACGTCTCGATCCAGGCGCAGATCACCTCACTGTTGCGCCGCCTTTGCCGCGAAAACGGCACGGGCGTCATGCTGGTCACGCATGACATGGTGTGATTGCCGAAACCGCAGACCGCGTCGCCGTCATGTATGCCGGCCGCGTCATCGAGATCGGCCCCGTTGAAGACGTGCTGAGCCGGCCAAAACATCCCTATACGCGCGGCCTGATGGGATCGATACCGGCGCTTGGCGCGCGTGTCGAACGGCTTGCCCAGATCGATGGCGCGATGCCGCGCCTTAACGCCATCCCGACCGGCTGCGCCTTCAATCCGCGCTGTATCGAGGCAGGCAGCCGATGCCGTGAGGTTCGCCCGATCATGGTTGCGCAAGGAAAGGGCAGCGTCGCGTGCCTGGTTCATGATGGAGGTGTGCAATGAGAAGCGCCAGAAACGTCCTGGAAATCGATCAGCTCTCCCGCGTCTTCGATGTCTCGGCACCCTGGCTGAGCCGGGTGATCGACCGCAAGCCGAAACGTTATCTGCATGCCGTACAAGACATCACCTTCGTGGTCGAAAAGGGCAAATGCCTGGCGCTGGTCGGTGAATCCGGTTGCGGCAAGTCCACCGTGGCGCGGCTTGTCACCGGGCTTTACGCACCGAGCGAAGGCGCCATCCTGTTTGCGCCGGCCGACAAGGGCAGGGGCCGCGGCAAGCCGATGGAAGCGCAGATGATCTTTCAGGATCCATATGCCAGTCTCAATCCGCGCTGGCGGGTCGGCGACATTATCGCTGAACCGATCCGTGAATTCGGCCTGCGCAGCGGAACCGAAGCGATCGAGGCGCGTGTTGCCGAACTGCTGCGCACCGTCGGCCTGTCGCCGGATGATGCCAGCCGTTATCCGCATGCATTTTCCGGCGGCCAGCGACAGCGCATCTCGATTGCCCGGGCACTGGCCAGCGAGCCGGAATTTCTCGTCTGCGACGAACCCACCTCGGCGCTCGACGTTTCGGTGCAGGCGCAGATCCTCAACCTCATGCGCAGGCTGCAGGATGAGCTTGGGCTGACCTACCTTTTCATCAGCCATAACCTTGCCGTCGTACGGCACATGGCCGATCGCATCGCGGTCATGTATCTCGGCCGGATCGTCGAGGAGGCCGATACAGAAGCGCTGTTTGCCGATCCGCAACATCCCTATACGCGGCTGCTGCTTCAGACGATCCCGGATGTCGCAGCCCCCAATCGCGACCGCGAACTGATGGGCGGGGAACCGCCCAGCCCGCTCGATCCGCCGGCGGGCTGCGCCTTTCATCCGCGCTGTCCTGTAGCCACCGGACTGTGCCGGCAAACCGCTCCGCAGGTTCTGGCTCGCAAGGGCGGCGGCACCGTTGCCTGCCATCACCCGGCCGCCATCTGAACCCGACTGACAGAAAAGACTTTGAGGACATTTCCGATCATGACGTCGACTATTTTCACGAATGCCAAACTTGCTGACGGGCTTTTGCGCGACATCCATGTCGAGAACGGCCGGATAACTGCCATCGTGCCCGTTTCGTCGGTGCCGGCATCCGGCTCCGTCATCGATATCGCCGGCGACCTTGTCGTTCCCGGTTTCGTTGAAGGACATATCCATCTGGATACGAGTTTCTACGGCGGAAAATGGGTGCCGCATCGTCCCTGCACCGATGGTTTCGACGTGCATGAGCGGGTCGCCTTTCAGGCCGGCAACATGGCCAAAGCCGAGCCGATGATGGAGCGCGCCGTCAAACAGCTCGAACTATGCGTCTCGCACGGTACCCTGCAGATGCGCAGCCACGTTATGGTGGATGGTTCGGTCGGCCTGAAATCTCTGGAAACGATCCTCGCCGTGAGGGAGAAATACAAGGATATCATCGATATCCAGCTTGTCGCGTTTCCCCAGAGCGGCATCCTGAAAAGCCCCGGCACAGCCGAACTGCTGGACGAAGCGATCGGTCTCGGCGCCGACCTGATCGGCGGGCTGGATCCGGCCAGTTTCGACCGTGACGTCAGCGCCCATCTCGACGTCGTCTTCGATATCGCCGAAAGATGCGGCGTCGACGTCGATATCCATCTTCACGAAGGCGGCAGCATGGGGGCATTCACCATCGAGGAAATCTGCGCGCGCACGCACGCGCTTGGCATGCAGGGGCATGTGTCTATCAGCCATGCCTATGGTCTCGGCGATCTGGCCCCGGATGCGGCCCGCAGAATTGCAGCAAAAATCGCCGGCAACGGCATCTCGATCATGACCAATGCGCCAGGTCATCATAGTTTTCCGCCTGTCGCGCTGCTGCGCGACGAAGGCGTCAATGTCTTCAGCGGCAGCGATAACATTCGCGATTCCTGGTGGCCCTATGGCGATGGCGATATGCTGCGCCGGGCTGAAATCATCGGTTATCGCTCGGGATTCTTCACCGATACAGAACTTCAAATGGCATTCGACATCGTCACGGCCGCGG
Organism: Neorhizobium sp. BT27B; assembly: GCF_050455485.1. NCBI lineage: Bacteria > Pseudomonadati > Pseudomonadota > Alphaproteobacteria > Hyphomicrobiales > Rhizobiaceae > Neorhizobium > Neorhizobium sp. BT27B. The sequence goes on from NZ_JBCIYT010000008.1 coordinate 248,099, forward strand.
GGGCAAAGGCACTCAGACTTGAGGGCTATGGCATCGAGGTCGGTGCGAAAGCGGATTTCGTGGCGATTGCCGCCGAGCATATTGCCGAGGCCGTGGTCGGGTTTCCCGGGAATCGCAAGGTTTTCAAGGGAGGCAGGCTGGTTGCCGAGAACGGCAAAACAAAAACGCCTCGCGCCTGAAAAGGATCGCAACGCCTCGGGAACGTCGGCCATCTTGCTAAGCTCTGAGATAGATGAAATTTGCGAAAACACGGGTGTGATGCGCGCCCGGAAAGCCATAGATCGTTGACGCAATTCAGATTGAAAATAATAGGTTTCGTTGACCGTTCTCAACGGGGCGAAGGTTCAGATGTCATCAAGACCATAAAAGGAGGTCCCCGTTCCTCCCCGCAGCACGACTTGAAGAGTGATGTCATTTTGCTTATATTGATATCGCGGCGAGACGATAGATAGGATAACGTCCATGGCAGCGGTCACCATTCGAAACATCTCTGATGAAACGCATCGAGCGTTACGCGCAAGAGCAGCTCACCACGGCCGTAGCACCGAAGCCGAAATTCGTCACATCCTTGAAGCTGCGGTTCGTCCATCTGGACGCGTGAAACTCGGATCACTGCTCGCGGCCATCGGACGTGATGCCGAATTATCAAACAGTGACGTTGAAGCTCTACACCGCCAGCGCGACAGGACCCCGGTAGAACCGATGACTTTCGAATGATCTTGCTCGACACTAATGTAATATCTGAGCCTTGGAAGCCGGCTCCTGACACTGCCGTGCTGACTTGGCTGGATGCACAGGCAATCGAGACGCTGTTCATTTCCGCGATTTCTATTGCAGAACTTCGTTTCGGGATTGCCTCAATGCCTGTGGGGAAGCGCCAGACCATTCTTCATGATCGCCTTGAAAGTGAAGTTCTCCCGCTCTTTGATGGGCGTATTCTGCCCTTTAATGTCGTTACCTCGCAGTTTTACGCAGCGTTGATGGCCGACGGCCGAAAAGCCGGAAAGGCGATCGCGCAGGCTGATGGATACATCGCTGCTACGGCAGCAGAAAACCATCTCGCGGTCGCAACGCGAGATGCAAACCCGTTCAAGGCCGCCGGATTGAGAGTTATTAATCCTTGGGTCGCCTGAAGCGGCTTGAATTGTGGGGCTCCGGTTCGAATCCCTTCAAGAGCTTAAAAACAGGGCTATCGCTGGCCGTCCTGCGAAACATATTCGGACATGACCTGACCAAGCCGTTCCAGATCCTGTTTGACGACAGTGAAATTTTTAGTTTTGTCCCGCGTTGCTTCATCCATGTAGAGTTTTCTGTTGAGCTCAATCTGGATGGAGTGACGCGCTTTGCCCGGCAAGGAATACGCGGACACGAGTTCCGCCCCTCGAAATGGAATGTTGAGCGAAACCGTGTAACCGAACCCGCGTAAAGTCTCGATAACTAGGTTTACGAAGTCCGGCTCGCATGCCTGCCCGTCATAGTCTCCTATAACGATATCCTTGCGGACTGTACCAGCCGGGTCCGGTGAAAGGGCATGGCCAACCGCCGGCATCGAGTGGCAGTTGATGTGATATACCTTACCGTGGGCTGCATGAGTCTGGTCAAGCAAACTGACGAGCGTGTCATGATAGGGGCGCCAATAGGTGTCGATCCGGTCTGCCATCTCGGAAACGGTCAATTTGCGCGCATACATCGGAGTGTCACCCCAGGCGTAACGCCACACAAGACCCATGCCGCGGCGTGCCGATGCGCTGTCGCGGACGGGATGCGGCCAATGACCTTCGATCATCTCCAGGTCGATATCCATCACCGAACGGTTGAGATCGAGGAAGCTGCGGGGAAAATAGGCGATGAGAAAGGGAGCGCCGATCGAAGGCGCAAAGTCGAACAGTTCGTCCACATGGGTATCCGATGCCACGCGCACGAGTTCATCGGAAACGGCCCGTTCGAAGGGTGGAATGACAAGCCCGCTATGCGGACTATCGAATACCATAGGAATGGACGGCACTGTCGGCGGCATGGCGCGTAAAATACCGTCCATGTCGATGGGCAGGAATACCGGATCAGGCACGTCGATCTCCTTCACGCCGTCGCGGCATAGGCTGCGGGATAGGTGATGTCGGGCATGCCGACAAAAGCCTGCCCTCGGCGTGCGACCATGCCGGGCGCAGCAAAGGGGCGAGGATAGACCACGCCTGCGGCCGGCCGTATTTCGGCGATTGCAGCAAGAGCCTCGATCTGATCCGGCTGCATATCGACATTCACGACGATATGCGGGTGCGGACCGGTAGTCATGCGGGGGGTGTTCATTGCCTCTTCTATATCGAGGCCGGCATGCAGGATCATACCGGTCAATTGGGCAAGAGACGGAACGATCTGGTTGCCGCCGGCTGCGCCATAGGCAGCGAATGGACCATTTCCATCCGTTACGACGACTGGGCACATATTGCTCGGGGCATAGGCATTCGGCGTCAGCGAATTGGCGCGACCGGGTGTCGGATCGAACCAAGACATGCCGTTGTTGAGCAATATCCCCGTTGCAGGTGACAGAGCGCAGGCACCGAAACGATTGAGGAGCGTGAAGGTGATCGCCACCATCCGCCCTTCGGAATCGACGGCGTTGACCTGTGTCGTGCTGGATTTCGCATTGGTTTCGGAAGGATTGAGCCGCCTCCTGTGCGCGCTGAAACTTTCCCAGAGCGCTTGCGCCATGGCGGTGAAGAAGCCGGCATCCACCGGGCCGCTGCCACGCGCTTGGTCGAAATGCTGCAGGGCGTCGAGCAACCGTTGCCCGCCGCTTGTGCCTCCGGCAACGTGCACGGTTTTTCCCTGCAATGCCAGCGTTCGCGAAGGGTAGGAGAGCGGGCGGTAATTCGCCAAATCATCGAGGGTGATCGGGCTGCCGCCGGCCTGAAGGTCGGCAACCAGATTTTCGCCGATCGCTCCACCATAAAGGCTGTCAGGTCCTTCGGCTGCCAGTTGTGAAAGCGTTTTTGCCAGACGATCGAGCGGTAGTGTTGCGCCCGGTTCGGGGGCGCGCCCGCCGGGCAGAAAAACGGATGTGCATCCCGGATCGCGGGCAAGCTCACCTTCGGCAATAGCGATTGCCAGCGTGGTATGCCAGTCGACGGCGATGCCCTTGCGGGCCTGATCGATTGCTGGCTGGAGGGCTCGATCGAAGCCGATCGTTCCGAAGCGCTGCAGGGCTTCTGCAAAACCGCGCACGCAACCGGGCACGACGGCTGCCGTAAAACCGCGGACATTGCGATTGTTGACCGAAGCCGGGTGGCCAATGAAGGTTTTTATGGATGGATCAGGTCGATAGAAATCCGCATCGAAGGATGACGGCACACGGCCGGTGAATTCGATGACTTCAACGGCGCCATCCGGTTGCGCAACAAGCATGTAGCCCGATGCGGCTAGGCTGGTCATCCACGGCTCGACAGTTTGCAATGTGAACGCTGCCGTTACCGCCGCATCAACAGCGTTGCCGCCGGCGGACAGGATCGCGGCGCCGGCCTCCGCTGCGACATAATGCTGTGAGGTGACCACACCGCGACCGCTTACCCCGGCGGCTTTGCGGGAAGATCCGCGCTCCACGCGAAGATGGTCATATTGCGGGTTTACCATCTCACGCCTCCAGAGCCGCATTGACAAGGCGGCTTGCGCCGGAAAGATCACCAAGCTTTTCTCCGGCCGCGATCTTGCCCTTGTTGCGGCCGGCACGCGCCTGGCGGGCTGTCGCTTCTTCCAGAACCTCGGCAGCCTCATCGATGGGTATAACGAGAATGCCGCTGGCATCGGCGATCACGATGTCACCTGGCATGACCGGAACGTTGCCGCAGGAAATCGGCAGGTTCATCGCACCGCCAAGATTGTTGAGCCGGGTGGTTATGCCGGAAACGCCGCGGCTCCAGAGCGGCATGTCGAGTTCGGCAATTTCCTCCACATCGGTGCAAGGACCATCGATCACGACACCGATCGCGCCTGCCGTCTTGATTGCAAAGGCGACCCCGCCGCCGATGCAGGCATGCCGGTCATCGCCGAGCCTGTCGACGAACAGGAAATCACCTGGCCGCAAGGAGCCGACAGCGTGGTGCAGCAGTGTCGAGTCCGTGCCGGGAATGGCGACGGTCGCAGCGGTGCCGACGATTGTTTCGGTCGGTTCGACCACCGGTGCGATCGAATGATGCACAAAGCCACGGTGGCGGAAATGGCCGATGGTCGCAACTTCGACCTTGGTGAAACCTTCGATCAGGGCGATGTCGACCTGCTTGGGCACAGGGCCGATATGGTATTTTTTCATGGTGCGTCCTCGCGAATATCGTCCAGGGCCGTTGCGGCCTCGGCATGGTGCCGCCAGCTTTTGCCCGGCACCGCTGCCAGCAGTTCCTTGGTGTAGTTTTCCTTCGGCGCACCGAAGAGAGTGGCCGGGTCGCCGCGCTCCACGATCCTGCCGCCTTTCATGACGGCGATGTTGTCGCAGATCTGGCTGGCGACACGCAGGTCGTGGGTGATGAAGAGAATGCCGAAACCGAGTCTGGCCTGCATGTCGGCCAGCAGTTTCAGCACCTGCGCCTGAACGGAAACATCGAGCGCGGACACGCTCTCGTCGGCGATCAGCAATTCAGGCTCAACGGCAAGCGCTCTTGCGATGCAGATGCGCTGTCGCTGGCCGCCCGAGAATTCGTGGGGGAAGCGGTCGCCGGCCGAACGGTCAAGGCCGCAAGCCTCCAGAAGGTCGAGTGCGCGCGCCATGGAGGCCTTCTTGCCGAGGCCGTGGATCATCGGGCCCTCGGCAATCGCATCGCCGATCTTCTGGCGCGGGTCGAGCGCGGTATATGGGTCCTGGAAGACGATCTGCACCTTGCGTCGGGCTTCACGCAATGCCTTGCCCGACAGACTGGAAAAGTCGCCGCCTGAAATGGTGATGTCGCCGCTTTCGGGCTGAACCAGACGGATGACGCATTGCGCCAGTGTCGATTTGCCGGAGCCGGATTCTCCAACAAGCCCGAGTGTTTCGCCGCGTCGGATCGTGAGGTCGATATTGTCGACTGCCTTCACCGTGCGTGTGCCACCGAGGCCGCCGGCACGCGTGAAGGTCTTGACGATATTGCGCGCCAGAAGAACCGGATTGCCGAGACCCTGACGTTCCTGTCTTCTCGCAAGGGTGGGAACGGCCGCCAGCAGACTGCGTGTATAATCCTCCCTGGGGTGATTGAGGATCTCGTCACGCGGGCCGATTTCGATAAGCTTGCCCATTTTCATGACAGCGACGCGGTCGGCGATCTCCGCCACCACGCCGAAATCGTGGGTGATGAAGATGATGCCGGTGTCGTGCTTTGCCCGCAGGTCCAGCATCAGCTTGAGGATCTGCGCCTGTGTGGTGACATCAAGCGCCGTCGTCGGCTCGTCCGCGATCAGCACCGACGGGTCAAGCGCCAACGCTGTTGCGATCATCACACGCTGGCACTGGCCGCCCGAAAGCTGATGCGGATAGGAGTGATAGATCTGTTCGGGGTCCGGGAGGTTGACCTCACCAAACAGTTCGATGACCTTGCGGCGAATGTCTGATCGAGGCAGGTCGGTATGAATGCGAAACGTCTCGGCAACCTGCTCGCCTACCCGAAAAATCGGGTTGAGCGCTGCCATGGGTTCCTGGAAGATCATGGCTATCCGCCGCCCGGTAATGCTTCGTCGGGTCGCGTGATCAATCGTCAGTAGGTCTTGTCCCTCGAACATCACCCGCCCTTGGGGCTTGCCGAGATTGCTCGGCAAAAGCCCCATCGTAGCGAGTGCCGTCAGTGATTTGCCCGAGCCGGACTCCCCGACAATGCAGAGGATCTCACCCTTGGCGACACTGAGTGACAGTCCCTCGACAGCAAATGTCCTGTCGGCGCCAGTGGGCAGTTGCACATCGAGATTTTCGATCGATAATCGTTCGTTGCTCATCATGTGTCCTTGTCCGCCGGAAAAAGGGTGGGCGCCCGCATGTCGCACCTGCGCATATGCTCGACGAAGCGGCTGCAGAACCCGACGAGATGATCGACCATGCGCTTTCCGTTCTCGGCACTGGCGAGAAGCGGATCTCCGCCCAGCATGCCATCGGCGTTCACCTCGTGGCAGTTCAAAGGAACGTTGACCCCCATTCCTTCGAAGCGGATGTTGTTGACGCCGCCGGTCGGCAGGCCGAACGCTTCCGAACGGGCCGAGGGACGCGCCAGGTCCATCCGCATCAAGTCGGGGAAGAGATGCAGGTAGATCGAGGTCAGCGGTTCGCCCCCATGGCCGCGTGCGGTCGCCACCAGATCGCCGTGCAGTTCCTTCCACAAAGGGTCTGGGATGGATTGCCAGAGGTTTATCAGCGGAACGGTGACACCACGCTCGGCCCGGATACGTCGCAGTGTCTGGTCGAAAAGGGGCGTATTGCTGGTATGCCCGTTGAGCACGAGGATGTGCTCGATGCCGTGTTCCAGAAAGGCGACGACCACATCTTCCACAACCGCGGCAAATGTCGACGGTCGCAACTGGATGCCGCCGGGAATGGTGCGAAAGAAATCGCCCCAGCCAAATGGGATGGTGGGTGCGACAATGGCGCCGGAAGCTTCGGCCACTTTCGCAGCGACGGCTTCCGTCAGCATGTAGTCGCCCATCGGGGCGTGTGGACCCTGTTCTTCCTGGCTGCCGAAAGGCAGAAGAATGACGGGTTTTTCAGGCAGACGTTCGCGGAACTCCGCGAACGTCATGTCCTTCAATGCGTGTTTTTGATGTGTTGGCATCAGACGAACTTGAAGTAATCGCCGTAGAAGCGCATCTCGCCATTCGGCTTGTATTTGAAATCGATGCCGGCGCGATGGGCGCAGTTGTAGACGCTCTTCCAGAGATAGAAGCCAGGTGTGATCCGCTGCCATTCCTCCGAGAGGGCGAGATAGGCCTTCTTGCGTTCCTCGAAATCAAGCGTCGCATCGAACTTCTTGCCAAGTTCGACGAATTCCGGCGATGGATCCCACGTCTTCCAGGTGGCTGTCGAGCGCGAGGCGGTTGGGCCCCAGTCCAGCCACAGCGGCTGATAGGGATCGCCGGGAATGAAGTCGGAGCTCATGGACATGTTCATGAGGTGGTACGGACGCCGGTAGACGAGTTCGAAATTGTCGAGCACGACGGCATCGACATTGATCCCGACTTCGCGCCACTGCTCGACCATGATCTCGGCGGCTGCTTCGTAATTGGGGTAGAACTGCCGGGTAATGTGCCAGCGCAGCCGTTCACCCTTGTATTTGGTTTTCGCAACCAGCGCCTTGGCCGCTTCCGGATCATAGGGCAGCTTGACCGGCAGGTTCGGATCGTAGAACTGCCCATATTCCTTAAAGTTGAACGGAACTGCGGGATGTTCCGTCGCGCCGTTGAACAAGGCCTGGACAATGGTGTTCATATCCAGAGCCTGCACCATGGCGTAACGCAGGTTGGGGTCGACCAGCGGATTGTCCTCGGGGTCAGGCCGTGTGTTGAAGGCCAGGGCCGGGTAGTTGTCGGCGAGAACCCGCTTCAGGGTAACATCCTGATAGCCTTCGAGACTGGCTTCCTGATCTGTCGGTATGTTGACGATGAAGTCGAATTCCTTGGAAACGAGGCCGGCCATCCGGGCTGCGAATTCTGGCACGATCTTCCACGAGATCTGCTTGACCGGCGGCGGGCCACCCCAGTAGTCGTCAAACGCTTCCAGCACCATGATCTCACCGGAGCGGAAGGTCGTGACCTTGTAGGGGCCGGTGCCGATCGGCTTTTGCCCGAAAGCGTCAACGCCGACTTCCATGTAGTATTTTTTGGGCACGACGAAGCCGATATAGCCGGTAAGCTTTCGCGGCAGGCTCGGATCGGGCCGCTCGGTCTCGACTTCGAACGTATATTTTCCGGTCGCTTCAACGCGCTTGAAGCCGGCAGTGAAAGTCTTGCCGCGCGGTTCGAATGGTTTCGGTCCCCATAAGCGCTCTGGCGACAGGGTGAAGACGGCATCTTCGGATGTCATTTCCGTGCCGTCATGGAATTTCACGCCTTCGCGCAGAGTGAATGTCCAGACATTGCCGTTCTGCTCCCATTTGGTGGCGAGCTTGGGCGCGAAGATGAGGCCGTTTTCATCGTTGATGTAATCGCGGTCGACGAGATTGTCATAGAAGTTCGGGAAGATGCGGCGCGATGTGGTCGAGATGCCGTTGATCGTGGCCATGTTGGCCCAGAGATTGTCGACGGCGATCGTCAAGGAAGGGCGATCTTGCGCCGAGGCTGTTATCGGCAGGCTTCCAACCATGGAAAGGGCGCCGGCCCCCAATATCAGATTTCCAACTTCACGCCTTGTAAACATCGTCCCAAACCTTCCCTACGTTGATTTTCAAGCGAAATTTAAGTTGTCCGTATTCAAGTGGTCCTTTCACGCAGCATCGGGTCGAGACGATCGCGCAGCCAGTCGCCGACAATGCTCATCGACAGCGTGACGAGAAAGATGACGGCGCCCGGCCAGACGGAGATCCACCATGCGGTCGACAGATAATCGCGGCCGTCGCCGAGGATCTGGCCAAGGCTGGTCTGCGGCGCCTGAATGCCAAGCCCGAGGAAGCTGAGCGATGTTTCCAGCAAAATAATTTGCGGAAAGGTCAGAGTGACCTGAACGATCAGGGCGCTGGCGATGTTGGGCAGAATGTGCCGGATATAGAGACGTCCATTGCCGGCGCCGAGCGCGACAATGGCTTTCGCATAAGGCTGGTTGACCGCCGACAGGACAACACCGCGTGACAGACGCGCATATTTCTCCCAGCCGAATAGGCCCATCAGCAAAACGAAAAGCGTCATGCTGTTGCCGAAGAAGGCGAGCAGGGTGAGGGTGATGAGGATAAACGGCAGCGATGCCTGAAAATCCACCAGCATCATCAGCGCTTCATCCACCCAGCCACGGAAATGTGCAGCCATGAAGCCGACAAGCGACCCAAGTACGGCCCCGATGATCGTTCCGGCAATGGCCACAGACAGTGACATCTGCAGCCCGGCAATGAGGCGGGCAACCATATCGCGGCCGATACGGTCCGTACCCAGCGGAAAATTCGGATTGCTGCCGGTCATGAATGCCGGCGGCTTCAGACGTGCGAGCAGGTTCTGTTGCGAGGCGCCATGAGGAGTGAATATGTTGCCGACGATCGCGACGAAGAAGGCAAAAAACAGAACGGCCAATGCAAAGACGAGAATTGGGGAGGTACGTTTCATCGTTCTTCCTCAGTTCTTCACACGGATACGCGGATCAAGCAGACCGTACATCAGGTCGACAAGCAGGTTCGCCAGAACCATCGTGATTGCCATCACCAGAACAAGGCCCTGAACAACCGCCAGATCGCGTGACGATACTGCAGTCACCAGAAGCCGGCCTATGCCCGGCCAGGCAAACACGGTTTCGACAACGATGGCGCCGCCGATCAACTCACCCAGATTAAGGCCGATAATCGTCACCAGCGGAATGCTGGCATTGGGGAGGGCGTGCAGGATGATACGCTTCCAATATCCGACCCCTTTTGCTGCCGCAGCACGGATATAGAGCTTGTCGAGCACCTCAAGCATGGCCGATCGCGTGAACCGGGCAAGCGTGCCTGCCGTGAACGTGGCAAGGGTGAGTGCCGGCATGACCAGATGCCAGATCGTGCCCGTTCCAGAACTCGGCAACCATTGTAGCGACAGCGAAAACAGCAGGATCAACAGAATGCCGAGAAAGAAGTTCGGCAAGGCAAAACCGAAGACGGCCGTCGCCATGATCAGGTTGTCGAATGTGGATCCGCGCTTGATCGCCGCGATGATACCGGCTGGAATGCCGATCAGAATTGCGCCAATATAGGCAAACACCCCCAGCATCAGCGTCCAGGGTATGCGTTCGGCGATAATATCGAACACCTCCCGGCCGTCGCGATAGGAAATGCCGAACTGGCCGGTTGCCATCTGCATGATGTAACGGAAATACTGGATCCATAGGGGATCGTCGAGGCGCCAGAGGGCGCGGAACTGTTCGACTTCTTCGGTCGTCGCGTCAGCGCCGACAAGGGCGATAACGGGATCGCCGGATGTCCTGAGCACAACGAATGTGAATGTTACGACGAACCAGAGGGTAAGCACGGTTCGAAGAATCCTGAGCAACCAGAAACGCGTCATGCACGCTCCGTTCTTGGGGCATTAACGCCCTGCTGTTCCACCATTAATGTCGTTTTTTTTTAAAACTAATCACGAGAATAAGTTATTATCTATTACAAAATGACGTTGGCATTGATATGTTTTCGATATGAAATATGGCATTGAGCTGCGTCACCTTCATTACTTCGTCTGCGTGGCGGAGGAGCTTCACTTCAGCCGTGCGGCTGACAGGCTCGGCATGGCCCAGGCGCCTCTCAGTCAGCAGATTCGCCTGCTGGAAGAACGGCTTGGCACCAAGCTCTTCCGCAGGACAACCCGCCGTGTCGAGCTCACCCCGGCCGGAGAAATTTTCCTTCGTCATTCGCAGGAGATGTTAGGCGGGCTGGACCGTGCCGTAACGCACACACGTTCTATTTCCGGAGAGAAAAGCGGAACAATTTCCGTCAGCGGGGTGCATCTGGCGCTATCACATGTGCTGCCGCCGATCATTCGAGATTTCAAGAAGAGTTATCCGGCCGTTACGGTGGATGTGCAGGTTCTCGGGACTGCCCAGCAATTGCAGCTGCTGCAAGCCAACAAGATCCAAATAGCCTTCATCCGCTCGACCAACCCGGCCGGTTTTTTCAAGACGGAGCGTGTTCTACAGGAAGGCTTTGTTGCCGTCGTCCCGATAGATCATCCGCTGGCGAAAAAAGAGAGCCTTCTGATAAAGGACTTCGCCGGTGAACCGATCATAACCTACGCGCCGACAGTCGGGGCGAGCTATTATCATGCGATCATGGATGCGCTTCGTCGTGGTGGCATTCATCCCGTCATCGTGCAGGAAGTCTCGCACACACTGGCAATCAGCACCTTGGTCGCTGCTGGCGTCGGCATCGCTATCGCCCCCTCTTGGCTCGCCTATAATCCAAGCCCGTATCTGGTTTACAAGCCGCTTCCCGAAATACCGCAGGAGGTCGAGCTTCTTGTGGCGTGGCACGCGGAAGAACAATCGCAGGCTGTACTGGATTTTCTGGATTTGGCGCGTGGTTCGAGGCAATGACAAATCCGGTCCGTGCGACACGAAGTAAGGTCACGGTTTTTTGTGAGGCGTAGGTCTGGCCCCGCTCGGATGCGCCGGCTCGGCTACCTTACCCATTGCATGCCGTCGATTTGAATGTCCTGGCCGGTCATGAAGTTCGGTTCGGATGTTGCGAGGAACGTCACGACGCTTGCGACGTCCTGTGGCGTGCCTACTCTCTTCAGCGAAATGCCGGCGGCAAGCTGTTCCTCGCGGGCATTGATCATCGCGTTTGACAGCTCGGTCTTGATGACGCCCGGGCAAACCGCATTGACGACGATCTCCGGCGCCAGTTCCTTGGCCAGAGCCTTGGTCATGCCCAGGATGCCGGCCTTGGCTGCGGTGTAGGAGAATCGGCTGACGGCGCTGGTGACGCCGCCGGTGTGGGCGTTCATCGACGACATGTTGATGATCCGGCCGCCGCCATTGCGGCGCATTACCGGCACGACCGGCTGGATATAGTTGAAGGCGCTCTTGAGGTTGATGTCGATGGTCGTGTCGAATTCCTCCTCCGAGATTTCCTCTATCCCCTTGGGCATCGGGCGGCCGGCATTGTTGAATAGCACGTCTATCCGCCCCCATTGCGCATCGATGTCGGCAACGATCTCGGCCGCACGTCCGTGCTCACGCACATCGGCAATGAACGTCAGCGCGGCACGGCCCAGCGCACGCAGTTCGCCGGCCGTGCGGCCAAGATCGTCCTCGATCAGATCGACAAGGGCGATATCGAAACCGTTTTTTGCCAGATCCAGCGCACAGGCGCGGCCGATGCCACGCCCGCCGCCGGTCACAAGTGCCACTTTGCGCGTCACGTCAGACATCGGCATTGTCCTTGGCGAAACGGGCGATATCGGCATGGGTGCCGAACCAGACATCGTCATGGCTCTTGATGTGCTGGATCAGTTCCTCGAGGATGAAGATGCGCGAGCGGTAACCGGACACATGCGGGTGCATGGTCAGCAGAAACAGGCCGCCTTCCTTGTAGGCGCGGTCGAATTCGCGCTTGAAAATGTCGAGCACGGCAGGCGGCGCCGTATACGGGCGCAGATCGGTAAACCGGTTCATGTTGAAATAAACCGCATCGTCACGGATCCATTCGACGGGTAGCTCGACCATTCCTGTCGGCTTGCCGTCCTCGACAAGCTCGTAAGGGTCGTCATCGGCCATCAGCGATGAATCGTAGAGCAGGCCGAGCTCGCGTTCTATCTCCAGTGTCACGGCCGAAAAATCCCAGGACGGGGTGCGCATGCCGACGGCGCGTACACCGGTGATCTTTTCGAGCGTATCGGCGGCGCGCAGATGCAGTTCGCGCTCCTTCTCCGGCGGAACCCTGGTGTTCACCTCATGGATCCAGCCATGCAGGCCGATCTCGTGGCCTTCAGCGATGACACGTTTCTGTTCGTCCGGATGGAGAAGGGCGGCCACCGCCGGCACGAAGAAGGTGGCCGGAACGTCGGCGGCCTTCAGGGTTTCAAGGATACGCGGCACACCCACGCGGGTGCCGTATTGGCCCCACGACAGGCGCCCGATGGATTCACCGCCGTCGCGCAACTCATTGGTCTCATGGTCGGCATCGAAGGAGAGTGCGACGGCGCAACGGGCACCGTTCTTCCAGGTCTTCGGTTTCAGCGAACGCCCCGCCCGCACCTTTTCGACCTTGCCGCGCCAGGTGGCCTCGTCCCATTCCCACGGTTCCATGTCTCGTTCTCCGTTATGTTATTCAGCGGCCTGCGGCAGCACCGGCACGGCCGCCAGCAGCCGTTTCGTGTAGGCATGTTGCGGATCGGCGTAGATGGCGCCGGCCTCGCCTTCCTCGACAAGCCGGCCCTGATACATGATGGCGACGCGGTCGCAGAGGTGACGGACCACGGACAGATCGTGGCTGATGAAGATCAGCGACAGGTCGAGTTCCGCCCTCAAGCGGATCAGGAGATTGATGATCTGTGCCTGGATCGACACGTCGAGCGAGGCAACCGGCTCGTCGCAGACGATCACGTCCGGCTGCATGGCGAGCGCCCGGGCAATTGCGATACGCTGTCGCTGACCACCGGAAAACTGGTGTGGAAACCGGTTGGCGAATGTCGGGTCCAGCCCCACCGCCGCCAGCCACTGTTTTACGTATTCCGGGGCTTCGGCACGGCTGACCAGCCGGTGGGCCAGCGGTCCTTCGGCGATGATATCGCCGATCCGCATGCGGCCGTTGAGCGAGGCGAACGGGTCCTGAAAGATCGTCTGGATGCGTGTGGTGATCTTTTTCGGGCTGCGGCCAGCACTCATAACCGGCTGGCCGTTGAGGCGGATCGTGCCCGCTGTCGGCACGGTGATGCCGGCCGCGATGCGTCCCAGAGTCGATTTTCCGGAGCCGGATTCGCCGACAAGGCCCAGCACTTCACCGCGCTTGAGGCTGATGCTGACGCCGTCGACGGCCTGCACCACCGTCACCGGCTGCGACAGGCCGGACTTGATTGCCAGCCCATGCAGGAGGCCCACCGGCTTCTCGAACCGTTTCACGGCATGGTCGATCACGAGATAGGGGCCGCCGAGCGGCGGCAGATTGGCGGTCGCCGATTTTCGTGGTGGCGGTGCGGCATCCGTGATGCCGCTGCCGCGCAAAAGCAGTTCGCCGGGCTTGGCGCGCGACGGCAGGGCGTCCAGCAAGGCCTTTGTGTAGTCGTGCTGCGGTTTCGTCAGTACACCGAGCGCCGGGCCGATCTCGACGATATTGCCGGATTTCATCACCGCGACGCGGTCAGCGATCGAGGAGACGATGGCAAGGTCGTGGCTGATCCAGATGAGCGCCGTGCCGAGTTCGGAGACCAGTTCCTTCATCTCGGCCAGAATTTCCGCCTGGATCGACACGTCGAGCGCCGTCGTCGGTTCGTCGCAGATAATCAGCTTTGGCCGGTGAAGAAGCGCGATGGCGATTGCCACACGCTGCCGCATGCCGCCGGAAAACTGGTGCGGAAAAAAATCCACCTTGGTTTCCGGATCGCTGATCCGCACCTGCGCCAAAGCCTTGACCGCCCGCTGGCGGGCTTCTGTCGCGCTGATGTTTTCATGGGCTTCCAGCGCCAGCTTGATCTGCGTGCCGATGCTGAGCACCGGGTTGAGCGTCATCATCGGATCCTGAAAAACCATGGAAATGGTTTTGCCGCGGATGGCGCGTAGCCCATGAGAAGGCAGGCCGACCAGTTCGCGCCCCTCGAGCCTGATCGAACCCTCGACGATGCGGCCCGGTTCATCGATCAGGCCGATGATCGAAAAACCGGTGATCGACTTGCCCGAACCGGATTCGCCGACAAGGCCCAGCACTTCGCCGGTGGCGATCGAAAACGACACGCCATCGACGGCCTTCAGTTCGCCGCGTCCGCTCGCGAACCACGTTTTCAGGTTGGTGACTTCGAGAAGCGGTGTCGCGACCATGTTGCTTGTCGTTTCTGTCATCGGCGGAGCCTCGGATTGAGCTGGTCGCGTATCTGGTCACCGACAAGATTGAGCGAGACGATGAAGAGGATCAGCGCCAGGCCTGGATAGATCGAGATCCAGTAACGGCCCGACAGCAGGTACTGAAAACCGTTAGCGATCAGCATGCCGAGCGACGGTTCGGTCGGCGGCAGTCCGACGCCGAGGAAGGAAAGCGTCGCCTCCAGCGAAATCGCGCTCGCTACCTGCACCGTCGCCACGACGATCAGCGGCGGCATCGAATTGGGCAGGATGTGCCGCAATACCACCCGCCAGGAGGAGAGCGGAATGGAGAGCGCCGCCTCGACATAATCCTTCTGCCGTTCGGCGGCGGCAGCGCCGTGGGCGGTGCGGGCAAAATAGGCGTATTGCGCAAAGATCAGCGCGAGGATCAGCTGGTAACGGCCCTGGCCGAGAATGGCGGCGATCACGAAGGCAAGCAGGATAGCCGGAAACGACAGCTGCAGGTCGACGATGCGCATGGTCAGGCTTTCGAACCGACCACCGATATAGGCAGCTGCACAGCCGACCACAGCGCCGATCACGAAAGCGATGCCGCTGGCGATGATGCCCATCTGAAGGGAGATACGCAGGCCGTAGATGATCGCCGAGAGCAGGTCACGCCCCTGCGAATCCGTGCCGAGCCAGTGGGTATAACCGCCGGTGCCGACATAACCCGGCGGACGGCGTGCATCGCGCAGCACCAGATGCGCCAGGTCATACGGATCCTGCGGTGTCACCAGCGGTGCGATCAGGGCAATCAGCACGATGACGAAGACGAACAATGCAGCGCCGACGGCGACCTTGTTGCGGCGGAATTCCTCGAGGAAACGGGAGAGTGGAGTATCGCGCATCAGGCGCGCCCCTTTCTCAAACGCGGGTCGAGCAACGCATAGGCGAGATCCACCACGAGATTGATGACGATGAACAACAGGGCGACGAACATCAGGTAGGCGACCATGACGGGCCTATCCAGCGAGGTGATGCTGTCGATGATCAGCTTGCCGAGGCCCGGCCAGGAAAAGATCGTCTCGGTGACGACGGCAAAGGCGAGCGTCGAGCCGAGTTCCAGTCCGAAGACGGTGACCAGCGGAATGGAGATCAGCCGCAGCACGTGCCGGCTCAGCACCGTGAACTCCGACAGGCCCGCAGCGCGGGCAAATTTCACCGTATCGCTCAGCATCAGTTCACGGGTGCCGGCGCGCGCCAGCCGGATCATCAGCGAGAACTTGAACAGCGCAAGATTGAGCGCCGGCAGGATCATATGGGACAGTCCGTCGCCGGTCAGAAAGCTGAAATCGACGCCGAACAGGCTGACGGTCTCGCCGCGTCCGCCGGCCGGCATGCAACCACATTGCACGGCAAACACCATGATCAGCATCAGCCCGAACCAGAAGGTCGGCACCGAAAAACCGAGGATCGACAGCGCCATGATGGCGCGCGAGACCGGGCTGTGCGGCTTGTAGCCGGCATACATGCCGATCGGGATGCCGACGAGGCTGGCAAACAGCACGGCCGCCAGCGTCAGTTCCAGTGTCGCGGGCAGGCGCGACAGGATGAGTTCGCTGACCGGCATGTTGTAAACGAAGGAGCGTCCGAAATCGCCGTGCAGGATACGGCCGACAAAGGTGAAATATTGTTGCCAGAGCGGCTGGTCGAGCCCGTATTGGGCAATCACCGCGGCGCGGATATCCTGTGTCGCGTCGGGTGAGATCAGTACGTCGATCGGGTTGCCGACGGCATAGACGCCACAAAACACCAGCGCCGACATCGCGATCACCACGACCAGCGCCTGCCATAGTCGTTGCAGGATGAAACCCAGCATGCGTTCCCTTCACCCTGCTTTGCGCAGGTTGTTCTGGTGCCTTTGTTCCGTTCACCGCCGGCCGATGGGGCGTGTGCGGTGATCGGTGCGGTTCAGTGCCAGTCGTCTTCCAGAAGCGCCCGTGTTTCGGCCACCGCCACGTCCCAGATCGCCAGCATGTCCTCGTCCGGTCGCTGGTAGAGGCCGTGATAATTGCCGTCGCCCAGCAGCTCGCGTTTCTGTGCCGCGCCGACACGTGCCAGCGCCGCGAAATCGATCCTTGGCTTGGAGGCCGCCGGCTGACGCGGATCGGTGGTGCGCGTCCAAGGAAAGTTTTCCATCCACGAAGCGTGGGAGGCGGCCGGATCGATCTCCATCACCTTGGCCAGCGTTTTGGGCGCCCGCCACCAATCGTGGAATTTGACCGATGCGTCCGGGTGGTCGTTCAGCCATTCCGAAATCACCACCGTCGCCGGCATGTTGCCGCCATGCCCGTTGACCACGAGGATACGGCGGAAGCCGGAGCGGTAGATGCTGTCGAGCAGATCGCGGATGACACCGATATAGGTGGAAAGCGATAGTGTCAGCGTGCCGGGATAGGCAGCGAAGGACGAGGCGAGGCCGTAAGACACGACGGGGAAAACCGGAATGCCGAGCGGTTGCGCGGCATCGGCAGACACCTTTTCGGCAAGGATCATGTCGGTCGCGAGGCTCAGATAGGCATGTTGTTCGACGCTGCCGATGGGCAAAATGCAGCGATCATCCTGCGCCACCCGCTCTTCCACCTGCATCCAGTTCATGTCGGCGATCTTCAATTCGCTCTCCTCATTCTCAGTCTTCGTCGCATTGCGCAAAGATTGTTCCGTTTCCCGTCTCAGCGCACAATATTTGTGCTTTTTGACCGTTTGCGTTGCATGTGGCAAAGTTCCATACGGGACTAAAAAAAGAAATTGACAGCCAATTCATGGCGCGTCAAGTTCCATACGGGACTAAATATCGAGGCGATATAGGGCGAATTTGAAGTGCGGCAGACACGTGGACCGATATTGGAGACACTCTTGCGGGAGGGCGGAAAAGCCGCCGCCGGCAAACATGGCGTCGAGGATCTGGTTGCCGTCAAGCTGTGGCAAAACCCGTGCTGGCTTTCTTTCCGCTTCAATTTTCTGGCGCTGCAGTTCAACGAGCCGATCTATCGGCTGATCGAGAAAGAGCACGGAATTCCGCGTCCGGAATTTGTGGTGCTTTATTCGCTCGGACTGTCGGACGGGCTGACGGCGAGTGCCATCTGCAGTTCCTCGGGTTTTCCGAAAAACACGATCAGCCGGGCGATCCAGAAGCTGGTCGACAAGAACATCATCCGCCGCGAGGTCGACCAGGCGGACCTGAGAAGTTTTGTCCTCTACATCACCGATGAGGGCAGACGCATCGTCGATCAGGCCATGCAGCCGATGGTAGAACGCGAGAAGGCCATGGCCTCGTCGCTGACGCCGGCCGAACAGCTGATGCTGTCGGAACTGCTGGCCAAGGTCGTCGTGGATTCCCCCAACTGGCCCCCAATGATAAACATCGAGGAGAACGAAGAATGACGACTTCCAGGACATTCCGCATCGCCGTGCTTGCGACCCTGCTGCTCGGTGGCGTATCGACGGCGGCACTTGCCGCCGACCTCACCATCGGGGTGCGTGCCGGTCCGCTGTCGATCGATCCCGATTTCACCGCTGCCGGCACCCATGCCGAGGCGATGAAACATATCTACGATTCGCTGGTGAAGTCCGGCAACAATCTCGAACTCGAGCCCGGTCTCGCCACCAGCTGGACGGCGGTCGATGATACGACGTGGGAATTCAAGCTGCGCCCCGGCGTCAAATTCCATGACGGCTCCGATTTCACCGCCGAGGACGTGAAATTCTCTATCGAGCGCATTCCGAAAGTCGCCGGCCCCAACCCCACCACCATCTATGTCCGCCGCGTCAAGGGTATCGAGATCGTCGATCCGCTGACCATCCGCATCCAGACCGACGGCCCGGCGCCGAACCTGCCGAATGATTTTATCCGCCTGTTCGTCGTCTCGCACACCGCCGCCAAGGATTATTCCGACAGTGCGGAGAAAGCGTCTGAAGGTTTTAACTCCGGCAAGGCGGCGATCGGCACCGGCCCCTATAAATTCGTCTCGTGGACGCCGAAGGAACAGCTCGTTCTTGAGCGCTTCGACGGCTACTGGGGCGGCAAGGAGCCGTGGGACAAGGTGATCCGCAAGGAAATCCCCAACGATGCTGCCCGCGTCGCCCAGCTGAAAGCCGGCCAGGTCGATCTGATCGCCCGCATCCCCGCGTCAGACGTGCCGACGCTGGAGACGGATGCGAAGCTCACCATCGTGCGCCAGGACAGCGTCTACCTGTTCAACATGGCTTTCGATTTCCGCGAGAAGTCGCCGCAGGTCAGCGCCAAGGACGGCTCGCCACTGCCCAAAAACCCCTTCATCGATCCGCGGGTGCGCGAAGCCTTCGATCTCGCCATCGATCGCGAAACGATCACCGAGATCGCCATGGAAGGCATGGGCACTGTCCAGTCGCAGCTCGTGACGCCGAACATCTTTGGGTACAATCCGGATGTGAAATCGACGATATCGGATGTCGAGAAGGCCAAAAAACTCTTGGCAGAAGCCGGTTATCCCAACGGTTTCAAGGTCACGTTCTCCTTTACCAACGACCGACTGCCGGGCGACAAGGATACCGGCACGACGATCGCCCAGATGCTGACCGCAATCGGCATTCAGGTGGAAGCCAATGCCCAGCCCGGCGCCGTCTATTTCCCGGCCAATACACGCGGCGATTATTCGCTGACCATGTCCGGCTGGGGCACGCTGACGGGTGAATCCAACTACACCCTCTCGTCACTGGTGCACAGCAACGATCCGGCCAAGAAGCTCGGCGCCTTCAACATCCGTGGTTATTCCAACCCGGAAATGGACAAGCTGATCGAGGCCGCCGGTGTCGAGATGGATGCGGGCAAACGCGAACAGTATCTGAAAGATGCCAATGCGCTGGTCGCATCCGATCGTCCCAACCTGTCGATCGCCTCGATCGTTTCGGCATGGGGCATGAAGAAGGCGATCACAATCGTGCCGCGCTCGGATGAAGACACGCTCGCCATGAACATCCGGCCTTCGAAATAAGCCTCCACGCCAACCGGAGGTAACCTGGCCGGGCATTTTTGCGCCCGGCCTTTTTTATTCAGGACAATGGAGAGGCGCTTGCGGACCGACGGCCGCTCTTTGCGCTAGCGGCGGTTAATCGCTAGCGCCTTTGACGTCCAACCTGCCAAAATGCGACCTATTGAACGAGGCTGCGCTGAGCCTGCGTCGGCACCATGTCCGGGGTTGCGATTTCGTGGGAAGCCGATCCCTGCTCTGCCGTCGGCAATGAGATGGTGTTGGAGGCGTCATGGGAAGCATTGAGGCGACGGGCCACGACGTCATGGTTTAGCCACTGCACAGGTCCAACCGGCGATGATGACGCGCCGAAGATCAACTCCCCCGTCGCTTCGACGACAAATGTGCTGAGCAGATCGCTGATGAGCAGCTTGCCGCTGCGGTGCATCGCCGTGATTTCGATGGAGGTTCCGATGGTCAGATCGGCCTGCGGCTGACTGTTGGGCATGGGCCATGCGGAGAAGTCATAAAATGGCACCATGGCTTCGTTCGCCTGCAGATCGCCGATTTTGCGGATAACGTCTTCCAGCGTAAAGCCGTCCTGCAGCAGGGCCTTGCAGGCGCGCCACTGCTCGTCTGCCCATTGGCCGCCGTTTTCTTTTTTCAAGGCGAGCAGGAGAGGGATAAGCGGCAGCTCGATGCCGGTGAACACATCCGAGGAATTGGTCCGGATCTCGGGACAGTTATAGACGGTCGCCTTTATGCCCTTTGCCCAGGCATTTTCCGCAATGCCTTCCAGACGCATCTTGGCATAGCCCTGCGTGTAGTTCGTATAGGTCTGCCAGCGATATTCGCCACCGATCAAGATGCCCGTTCCGTGGTAGCCGTATGCCGTATAGCGAACCTGGCCACCCGAGGCTTCGGTACGCTGGCGGATGGCAGCGCTGGCGTCGATGAGATGCTGGAAGGTGATCGCGGACACTTCGTCGAAATTGCGCAGAATGAGCTTGCCCATATCGCTGTCGAGCAGTGCCTGCGACGACATGTGCCGCGCGCCGGTTCCCTTGTAGATACGGTTGGCGACGACGAGAAAAACCTTCGCTTTGGGTATGCCTCCGGCCATGGTATGGGCGAAAAATACATTGCGGCCTTCAGGGATCATGCCGTCAAGCACACTCATCACCTGCGCCAGCGCATCCTTGAACCGCGTCGTTGCGACAGCCTGGCACTGTTCGATATATGCCCAGTCCAGTTTCTCCCGTTCCCAGCTTTCCAGCGTCATGCCAGCCAGAAGGTCTGTCGGGGTTGGGCCACCCTCGGGGGCATCGAGATCGAAACCGGCCATCAGCGGGATATTGATGATCTCGCCGCCCAGCCGCTGCTCGGCTTCGGAAAGCTCTTCGGCCGTCAGCGGGCGCAGGCAATTGTTCTCGTCGCGCCGTCCAACGGTAATTCCCACGATCCGCAAACCGGCTTTGCGTGCCTGCTCGACAAGCCCGGTCGCATAACCACGGCCAAACAGCTCTCCGAAAAGAACGAAGACGTCGCCTTTGCGAAACACGGTATTTTCGGTGATGGTCTTGAGCGGGATCGGATTTTTCATAGCTTCAGTTCTCAAACATCTCGGTCGTCGCGCGGTCGGCACGACAATCGCTGCAGCCTAATTGGAGATAGAAGGGCGCGATGGAAAGTCATTTAAAGTGACCGAACATATCGAAACGTGAACTGACGCACCGGTTTATCCGCCTGCCGACCACAGCGCGCTCATCGCAATCCATACCCCCGAGCCAGTCTTCGCAGCACTTCGCGACGCCTGAAACCGGATTTTCTCAAATGAAATCGGCATGATTTCGGATTGTTGGCGCCGTCTTGGCGAAGGAAAAGCGTTTCCTTTCATCGCCCAATGAAAAGAAAAATCTACCTTTTTTATAGAATATTGAGCGCCTAGCCTTGCATTGATCAATTCCGGTCAAGGCAAGGAAACCGGCTCTTCATGTCACTGACATCCGCATTCGAAACATCCCGACCGCTGTCCGCCCGAAGCCAGAATGCGGGGAGATTCGCATCGCCACAATGGGCGCTCTTCAGTTGGTTGCGGGCCGGTCAATTCGCGCTTGCTGCCGTGATCCTGCTGGTGATCCAGTATGCCGTCGACAGTGGATCGGTCAAACAGATCTATCTCGCATCACCGACCCAGATCGTCGCCGCATTTCCGAGATTGCTTTTCGAAAACAACCTTCTCTACCATCTCTATATCACGCTGTCGGAAGCGCTGCTGGGGTTCGCTCTGGCGCTGACGCTCGGTGTCGCGACAGGCGTCGCGATGGGCCTGTTCGCCAAAGCCAACACATTCTTCGGGCCTTTCCTTGTCGCCATGATGGCCATTCCCAAGGTGACGATCATCCCGCTTCTGACGCTCTATCTGGGCATCGGTTTTTCCCACAAGGTCTTCATCGTTTTTCTGTTCGGCTATTTCATCTTCGTCTTCAACACGATTGCCGGCATTCGCCAGGTCGATGAAAAACACCTGAAGGTGGCGCGCGCCTTCGGCGCCAGCCGCCTGCAGATCGTCACCAAGATCATCCTGCCATCGGCGGTTCCATCCATCATGGCGGCCGTTCGGCTGGAGGCGGCCATGTGCCTGGTGGCGGCGCTGTTTGCTGAAATCGTCGCCTCCAAGGCCGGGCTCGGCAACATGCTCAACCGCGCCGTCGGCGTCTACGACACGGCCAGCGTTTTTGCTCTTGTCGCCACCATCACGGCAATCGCGCTGGTCACCGTTTCCCTCATCAACCTTCTGGAGAAGCGTGTGTTTCTCCGTTGGAAATACGTCTGATTTCGTCAAACCACAGGACAATTTTCATGAATTTCTTCAAGCCGATCGCCCTATTCGCCGGGTTGGTTTTTGCCAGCGGCGCCACGGCTCAAACACAGCCTGAAAAAAAGACACTGACGCTTGCGGAAAGCACCGCCTATACGCAGCAGCCGATCCGCTTCGGCGTGGAAAAGGGCTTTTTCGCGGAAGAAGGCCTGGATGTGCAATTCACCGACGTCTCGGATATTCCAACCGGTGTCGCCACCGGTGAACTGACCTTCGCCTTCGGGCCGACCAGCCAGTATCTGCGGGCTGCGGCGCTGGGCTCACCGATCAAGATCGTGTCGTCCGCCTTTCGCAGCAAGGGGCCGTTCTTCCTGCTGGCCGGCAAGAATGTAAAGGATTTCGCCGACCTGAAAGGCAAGACGATCGGCAATGCCACCGAGGGATCGAACATGGACGCCTATCTGAAGGTGATCCTGCGTGAGAACGGCATTGACCCTGCCAAGGATGTTACGCTGTTTGCCGCCGGGACCTATCAGCAGGCTTATGGCGCGCTGATTTCGGGCCAGGTCGATGCAACGATCATCCACCAGCCTTTCCCGGCCATGGCCGAGCTGGAAGGCGAAGGCAAGACGCTGGCGAGGGGCTGGGATTACCTGCCCACCTATCACACCGGCGTGCTGATCGCCGGCAACGATGTCATTGCCAACGATCCGGACCTGCTGCAGCGCGGTCTACGCGCCTATTTCCGTTCCTATACCTACGCCAAGGCCAATTACGGCGAATACATTCCCTGGCTGCAGAAACAGCTGCATCTGAACCCGCAGGCCGTCGCCAACGCGATCCGCCAAGAAGACGATATCTGGGACAGCAATCCGGCCATCGACCGCAAGGCGATCGCCGATACGCAGGCTGTCGAGATCGCGCTGGGCAACCAGAAAGAACCCTATGACGCGGAAAAGTTCATCGACGAACGTTTCATCCCCAAGGAATACGTAAAGCCGTTTTCTTATCCGGCGCGGTCGGGCGGCACTTCGAACTGAGGCTGATACCGATGACGCTGTTTCAGATCTCTTCCGTCGACAAGGTCTATCCCGGCAGCCCGCCTGTCGTGGCGCTGCAGGATATCTCGCTGAGCATCGAACAAGGCGAATTCATCGTCTTCCTCGGCCCGAGTGGCTGCGGCAAAAGCACGTTGCTGGAGCTGCTGTCCGGTTTGCAGCAGCCCAGTGACGGGCAGGTCTCCTTCCACGGCCGGCCCATCGAGGGGCCGCATCACTCGCTGGGCGTCGTGTTTCAGGATGCATCGCTACTGCCCTGGTGCACCATCGAGGACAATGTCGCGTTCGGGCTGGAACTGTCCGGGATCGGCAAGGCGGAACGGGGCAATACGGCGCGGCATTATCTCGACAAGGTGGGCCTGACCGGCTTTGGCGAAAAATATCCGCATCAGCTTTCCGGCGGCATGCGTCAGAGGGCCGGTATCGCACGTGCCCTTTCGACAGAACCGGAAGTGCTGCTGATGGACGAGCCGTTCGGCGCCGTCGATCACATCACCCGCATCAAGCTGCAGGAAGAACTGACAGGCCTCTGGCAGGAAAACCGGCGCACCATCGTGTTCGTGACGCATGATGTCGGCGAGGCGGCGTTTCTGGCCGATCGTATCGTGCTGTTTTCGCCGCGGCCCGGTCGGGTGCACACGATCTTCGACGTCGATCTGCCGCGCCCGCGCCGGCGCGGCGATCTCGACCTGCTCAAACTGGAATCGAAAATTTACGACACGCTGCATGCGGTCGAGAACCAGAGCCGTGCCGCGAACGCGCCGGTTTGATGGAGAGATGACCATGGCCCTTGAGGCACAGAACCAAACGACCAGTGACGGCAAACACCGGCAGTTGCACCTCGGCTACATGTATTGGGCCAATGGCACGCATCCGGCAGGTTGGCGTTATCCGGGCGCGGCGCATGAAGGCGCATTCGAGCCGGACCACATCGTCCGGCTGGCCAAAACTGCCGAAGCGGCAAAGTTCGACTTCTTCTTTTTCGGCGACCGGTTGGCGACCGGGCTGAATTACGAACTCACCAATACATCCGTGCTGGCGCGTTTCGAGCCGTTTACGGCTGCCTCCTATCTGGCGACCAAAACGAGCGAGATCGGCATCGTCGTCACCGCCAACCCCACCTATTACGAACCCTTCAATCTCGCGCGTCTGGTTTCCTCCCTCGATCATGTCACGCATGGCCGGGCTTCGTGGAACATCGTCACCGGCGCGGATGGGCGCGCAGCGCAGAACTACAGCCGCAGCGAACACGGCGATCCCGACTACCGTTACGATCGCGCCGACGAATTCATCGGCATCGTGCGAAAGCTGTGGGACAGTTGGGAAGACGATGCGTTTATCCGCGACAAGCATACGGGCGATTTTGTCGATGGGGAAAAGATCCATCCGCTCAACCATGTCGGCAAGACATTCAGCGTAAAGGGGCCGCTCAACGTCGCGCGTGCGCCGCAGGGGCATCCGGTCATTCTTCATGCGGGCACGTCGGAACGGTCGAGGAATTTTGGCGCGGGCGAGGCCGATGTGATCTTTGCCGCTTCAGCGACACTGGAGGACGGTGTCGCCTACGCCAACGATATGCGCCGCCGCGCCCGGGAAAGAGGGCGGCCGGACGGCCAGATCAAGATCCTGCCGGGGATCACGCCGCTCGTCGGCAGAACACGCCAGGCGGCGCGGCAGATTTATGACCAGTTGAACGCGCTGATCATCCTCGACGAGGATATACGGTTCGGCGGACGTGAACCGTCCTATTGGAGCCTTGATGCCAAGGTGGCCGAGATCCGCGGCGAGGCCGTTGGTGCCGGTCACCGCAATCTCGGTGCCCTGTCGCAGCGGGTCGGCGTGTCTCTGTTGCATGTCGGCCTCGACGATCTGGTCGATCTGGAGCGTGCGAGCGCATTCAAACACGCCGGTGCAAGGCTTCTCACCGAAACCGAGCGCCGAACCGGCCGCGGGATCGGTCAGGTCAGCTGGCGCGACCTTCTGCACAGCTACATCGTCGGCGGCCATGTCGTCGTCGGCAGTGCGCAGGATATCGCCGATTATTTCGAAAGCTGGTTCAAGGCCGGGGCCTGCGACGGGTTCAACGTGCAGTCCGCCTATGTCTACGAGCAACTGGATCTTTTCGTCGAGCTGGTCGTGCCGGAGCTGCAAAAGCGCGGCCTCTTCCGCACCGAATACGAGGGCGCAACGCTGCGCGATCGTTTCGGTCTCGAGCGTCCAGTCAATCAATTCGCTGCATGAAACGGGGTTCTTCACGATGACCAAAACACCGAAAAAGCAGAGAGAACTGCATTTTGGCCTGATGTTCTGGGCCGGCGGCACCCATCCGGCCGGTTGGCGCATGCCGTCTTCGAGGGCCGATGCCGCCTTCGATATCGAGTTCCTGCAATATGTGACGCAACTGGCGGAAAAAGCGAAATTCGATTTTCTTTTCCTTGGCGACCGGCTTGCCACCGATCCGCAGTTGCAGACGACCAATCCGGCGCAGATGTCGCGTCTCGAACCTTTCGTCTCGGGAGCGAGCCTTGCGGCAGCAACCTCCCATATCGGCATCGTGGTGACGGCCAATCCCACCTATTACGACCCGTTCACCGTCGCCCGGATGTTCGCCTCGCTCGATCATCTGAGCAAGGGACGCGCATCCTGGAACATCGTCACCGGCGCCGACGCCATCGCGGCAGCCAATTTCAGCCGCGATACCCATTGGGAAACCGAAAAACGCTATGACTGGGCCGATGAATTCGTCGATGTGGTCAAGGGATTGTGGGATACGTTCGAGGATGACGCCTTCGTGCGCGATCCGCTCAAGGGAACCTATGTGGACCCGGCCAAGGTCCATAAGCTCAGTCACAAGGGCCAGAACTTTGCGGTCGAAGGCCCGTTGAATGTCGCACGTCCCGTGCAGGGGCATCCGGTCATTCTACATGCCGGCACATCGGAGCGTTCGCGGCAGCTCGGCGCGCGCGATGCCGATGTTATTTTCGCCGGCCAGGGCACGATCGAGGCCGCCAAGGGCTATTATGCCGACATGAAGGCGAGGGCGGTGGCATACGGCCGCGACGAACTCGATTTCTCCATCCTGCCCGGCCTGACGCCGATCGTGGCACCGACGACAGAAGAGGCCGTGGCCATTTACGACAGGCTCAACGGCTTTCTGGTGCTCGACAAGGAGGACAATGACGGTGAGGAAGTGCGATTCGGTGGACTGGGACGCAACGCGCTTCGCAACCTGACGCGCGTCTCCGGCATACTCGGCGTCGACGTGCGGGGCAGCGATCATGACGCCGCCGTGCCGCGGCAGGTGGCCGAGCAGGCCTCGCCGGAAGGGCAGGCGCTGATCGCCGAGGCGACACGCCGGACACGCCGCACGCCGGAAGGGCCATCGCCGCTTCTGTTCAAGGACCTGATCTACACGACCATCTTGTCGGGCGCCGTCGTGGTTGGAAATCCGACGGAGGTCGCCGATTTCATCGAGTTATGGTTCCGTGAAAAGGCGGCCGACGGTTTTAACATCTTTCCGCCCTATGTGCCGGAATCCGTTGAGGCCTTCGTGGAACTCGTTGTGCCGGAACTGCAAAAGCGCGGGTTCTATCGCAGTGATTATTCCGGCAGCACGTTCCGCGATCATCTTGGCCTGACACGGCCGGAAAACAGGTTTGTCTCGAAAAATGCGGCAACCAGCAGCAAGGTGGCATGAAGAGCCGATATGACCGAGCTTAAGGGCGCAAACCCGTTTATCAGTGCAGAAGACCTCGCATCCCTGCAGCAGGCCGATCGGCCGGTCGTCATCCTCGCCGTCGTCAGCGATGCGCAGGACGACAAGCCACTGCGGATTGAGGGCGCGATCGATGTCGTTCTGGCCAGTGAGCTGGCGGGGCCGGGTGGCGGCACGCAGGGTGCGCGCCCACTTCCGGCCGTGGCGGACCTGCAGCAGGCGGCGCGGCGCTGGGGCCTGAACGACGACACGATCGTGGTTACTTACGACAACGGCAGCGGGTTTGCGGCGGCACGCGCGTGGTGGACGCTCACATGGGCGGGTGCCCGGCATGTCCACATCCTTGACGGCGGTCTGGCGGCGTGGACGCTGCTTGGCCTGCCTGTCAGCCGGCAACATCCCGCGCCGCCGGCGCAAGGCGACATTGTTCTGACGACCGGCCATCTCCCGGTTCTCGACGCCGACGGCGCCTTCCGTCTGGCGGGCAAGAACAAGCTCTTTGATGCCCGAACAGAAGACGTGTTTGCGCGTGGCCATATTCCCGGCGCTATCAACGCCTCCGCGTCGAGAAGTCGAGCAACTGATGGACGGCTTTTGCCGCACGACGATCTACGGGCAACACTGAGTGACGATTTTGGTGATCGGGCGGAAATCGGTGTCTATTGCGGCAGTGGTGTCTCCGCTGCGTACCAAATTGCCGCCCTCGCTGCCCTGGGCCGTCCCGCCGCCCTGTATCCTGGCTCATGGTCGGCATGGTCGGCGGATCCGCATCGTCCCGTTCAGATCGGAACGTTTCAAAAGCGCGCCGGCTGACCGGCCGTTCTGTCTGCTTGAATGCTAGGCATCGTCTGGTTCAACGCAGCAAGGTCAGCGTGTTCAGCGGAAAACTGGTCTCCTGAGCCGTGGCGAACGGCTCATCCCTTCGTGCAGTCGGAGAAAATGTTCGAACCCAGTCCGGTAATTGAGGCGCTGAAGGTGAAGGTAAGGCATTCTCAGTATATCAACATTCAATAATGCGGGTCGCAGGTTCATATCCGCTCAAGAGCTTAAATGCGAACTTTGATTCAGCCGTGCAGGTTTCTCGCATATTGATTATCTCGGTATGTGGTCATTGTTCTGGAGGTCAGATGTCAAGCATCAGTGTTGCCGAGGCAAAAGCCAGATTCGCTGGCCTCGTGGATGAAGCGGCGAAGGGTGAATTTGTTACGATCACGAGGCACGGAAAACCCGCTGCTGTGATCGTGAGTGTGGAAGCCGCAGAGCTCGCGAAGAAAGCACTGAAGAGGCCCCGTGCAAACTTTGGTGATTTCTTGTTGACCTTTCCGGGTGGAGCAGATCTCGAACGTGATCATTCCAAAATGCGCGATGTAGATCTGTGAACGGTTATCTGCTCGATACGAACATCATAAGCAAATTTGCGCCTGATAAGGTTTCTCCCTCAGCTGATGTCCGCCATTGGTTTCACCAACAAGGCATGGCGGACGCGCTGTTCTTGTCCGCAATGACAGTAACTGAGATTGAGAGGGGTCTTCGATCACTTCATCGCCGTGGTGGTTTTGAAAGGGCGAGGAGGCTTTCACTCTGGCTGGATTTTATTACTGGCACCTTTGATGATCGTATCTTGCCGATGGATACTGTTGTCGCTCGCATCGCTGGATCTATGGAAGATGAAGCCAAAGGGAAAGGGCAGAACCCGGGCCTTCGCGATATCATAATTGCTGCGACAGCTCGAGCATACGATCTGACGGTAATTACCGAGAATATGCGGCATTTCGAACCTTTGAACGTCCCGGTAGATCTCCCAGTTTTCTTCAAGACTGATCAATCGAGCTAGAGAAACCTCTGAGACTGCGGGTCGGAGGTTCGAGTCCACTCAAGACCTGCAAGCGGTTGATGTCATACCAGTTGGCTGTACGATCTCTGCCCTTATGATGAACTGCCATTCGACGGGATGATCCTGGTTCGCTTGCGATCTGAGACGCTGGCATACATGCCTGTCGTTCTGAAGTCGCTGGGATTAATGTCGTAGAGTCGTCTGAACACTTTTGAAAAATAGTTGGGGTCCTCAAATCCGCACAGCGCCGCAACCTCCTTGATTGGCATGTCGGCGGCTTTTGTCAGGAGTTTAGCGGCGCGGCGCAGGCGTCGCTGAAGTACGAATTCGGCAGGCGGCAAGCCCTCGTTGGCGGCAAATATACGGGAAAAATGGGCTCGGCTGAGGCCGGCAACCTGCGCCAGATCGCTCACCGAAAGCCGTTCGTCGAGATGGCTTTCGATATGGCTGAGCACATGCTGCATGGTCCGGTATTCCTGGCCGAAATTCGGATGCGAGCCAAAGACGTCGTCGTAAAGCGTCATCGCCGCCTCGTAGGCAATGGCTGAGGCGAGGCCCGGCGTCTCGCCGCCATTGACCAGACGGTGGCAGCAATGGGCAAGATGATCGATCGTCTGCGACTGCAGATGCAGGATCGGCCCGGTGATCGACAGGATCGAGCGGTGGATGCGCAGCGCCTCCTCGCCGTTCATGGAGATCCAGAAAAACTCCCACTCGTCGCCCGGCTCCAGCCAGTAGCGATGATTGTGCGGAATCATCAGCAGCAACGTTTCGCCGGGTTTGACCTGCATGCTGCGGTTTTCATAACGCAGATTGCCGCGTCCGCTAATGCAGTGCTGCAACACGGTGAAGGGCGCCTGGCCACGGCGGCGCCCGTCCCAGTCATAGGCGATGTCGCGCCTTACCTCGTAACCGCTGCTGGTCGGCATCGTGTGCAATGTTTGGCGTCCGCGTGGCAGCGTGACGGAGCGACTGGCCGGGCCGCGGTCTATCAAATTTTTGAGCACAAAATTACCCACGATAGCATAATCCTTCTCTGGCCTGGTTCTTGATTATACGCATAATCGCAATCCGAGGAGAAGTTGGAGGGAGAGGCGCGGAAGCGATTTCGGCGAAATACAGCTACTTACCTGTATTTTATCCGTCGAAATCAGACGACGTTATTTCGTCGTGCTTGCGTCACCTGAGCCCTTGACGTCACAAGGAGGAATGGACTCGTGGGTTTCAAAATAGCTATCATTGGCGCGGGAAGTGTTGGTTTCACCAAAAAGCTGTTCACCGACATTCTCTGCGTGCCGGAATTTCAGGACGTGGAATTTTCGCTGACCGATCTCAGCGAACGCAATCTGGGCATGATCCGCGAGATCCTCGAAACCATCATCGAGGCGAACAAGCTTCCCGCCAGAGTGACGGCGACGACCGACCGTCGGCGCGCACTGGAAGGCGCGCGCTACATCATCAGCTGCGTGCGGGTCGGCGGGCTGGAAGCCTATGCCGACGACATCGCCATTCCGCTGAAATACGGCATCGATCAGTGCGTGGGTGACACGATCTGCGCCGGCGGCATTCTCTATGGTCAGCGCAACATCCCGGTCATTCTCGATTTCTGCAAAGATATCCGCGAGGTCGCCGAGCCGGGTGCAAAATTCCTGAACTATGCCAACCCGATGGCCATGAACACCTGGGCGGCGATCGAATACGGCAAGGTTGATACGGTCGGTCTCTGCCACGGCGTGCAGCATGGCGCCGAACAGATCGCCGAGGTGCTGGGCGCCAAATCGCTCGATGAACTCGACTACATCTGCTCCGGTATCAACCACCAGACATGGTTCACCGAACTGAAGCTGAATGGCCGCAAGATCGGCAAGGACGAACTGGTTGCCGCCTTCGAGGCGCATCCGGTGTTCTCGCAGCAGGAAAAGCTGCGCATCGATGTGCTGAAACGCTTTGGCGTCTATTCGACGGAGAGCAACGGTCACCTGTCGGAATACCTGCCCTGGTATCGCAAGCGGCCGGAGGAAATTTCCCGCTGGATCGACATGTCGGACTGGATTCACGGCGAGACCGGCGGTTACCTGCGCCACTCGACGGAAACGCGCAACTGGTTCGAAACCGAGTTTCCGCAGTTCCTCGAACAGGCGAAAAAGCCGATCGATCCCGCAAAACGGTCCAACGAACATGCAAGCCATATTCTCGAGGCGCTGGAAACGGGACGTGTCTATCGCGGCCATTTCAACGTCAAGAACAATGGCGTCATCACCAATCTTCCGTCCGACGCCATCATCGAATCCCCCGGTTTTGTTGATCGTTTCGGCATCAACATGGTCTCGGGTATCACAATCCCCGAAGCCTGTGCTGCCACCTGCATGGCGTCGATCAACGTCCAGCGCATGTCCGTGCATGCCGCCATCAGCGGCGACATTGATCTGTTGAAGCTGGCCGTGCTGCACGATCCGCTGGTCGGCGCCGTCGCCACGCCGGAAGAGGTCTGGCAGATGGTGGACGAAATGGTGGTGGCGCAGGCGCGCTGGCTGCCGCAATATGCCGATGCCATACCGGCAGCCAAGGAACGGCTGGCGCATTCCAAGGTCAAGACACGCGACTGGCAGGGCGCGGCGCGCCGCAATGTCCGCTCCATCGAAGAGCTTCGTGCAGAAAAGGCTGCAATGAAAAAAGCAGGCTAGGTTTTCTAAAGGCCGTGACCCGGAGGAGCGGGGCACGGCCTCATCGCCATGAAGGCAAGGCAGGCCGACTGCCGTCAGGGAGGAATGACGATGCCGTTTCAGACCAGAATTTCGACCATTGCCGTGCTCAGCCTCGGCGTTTCTTTGATTGCCGTGAGCGCCAACGCGTACGAACCGACCACGCCGCCGGAACCGCCGAAATTTCCGGCGGAAGGCAAGGTTACCTATGTGCCGCGCGATTCCATTCTCGAATTCAAGGCGCTGCCGCAATACAGCCAGCCGGATTGGGTGGCGGAAAAGTTCGAAAAGACCGGCAAGCTGCCGCCGCTGAAGGACCGCCTTCCGGAAGAGCCGCTGGTCTACAAGACCGGCAACATGCCGGATGGCGTCGGCGTCTATGGCGATACGATGCGCCATGTGGTCGGCGGACGCCCTGAGGGCTGGAACTATATTGCCGGCCAGAGCCAGGGCTGGGGCGGCATCGACATCGCACTGTCCGAATGCCTGACCCGCACCGCGCCGCTGTTTCAGGTCAACGCCGCCGATACAGAACCGCTGCCCAATCTCGCCAAGAGCTGGGATTGGTCTGAAGACGGGCACAAGCTCACCATGCATCTGGTCAAGGGCGCCAAATGGTCTGATGGCGAAGCCTTCAACGCCGATGACGTGATGTTTTATTGGGAAGATGCGGTCATCGATCCGCAGGTTTCGCCGCTCGGCGGTGGTGCGTCACCTGAAGCATTTGGCGAAGGCACGACACTAAAGAAGATCGACGACTACACCGTGGAGTGGACGTTCAAGGCGGCCTTTCCAAAGCAGTATCTCTACACGATGGCCTATCCGACCTTCTGCCCGGGACCGTCGCATCTCCTGAAACCAAAACATCCGAAATATTCGTCCAACACCTACAACCAGTTCAAGAATGCCTTCCCGCCGGAATATATGAACATGCCGGTCATGGGCGCCTGGGTGCCGGTCAGCTATCGGTCCGACGATATCATCGTGCTGCGCCGCAACCCCTATTACTGGAAGGTCGATGAGAAGGGGCAGCAGCTGCCTTACATCAACGAGCTTCACTACAAACTTTCGACCTGGGCTGACCGTGACGTGCAGGCCGTTGCCGGCTCCGGCGACCTTTCCAATCTCGAGCAGCCGGAGAACTTTGTCGCTTCGCTGAAGCGCGCGGCCGATGAAAACGCTCCGGCGCGCCTTGCCTTCGGCCCGCGCCTCACCGGCTACAATCTGCTGATGAATTTCTCCGCCAATGGCTGGGGTAACCCGGATGAACGCGGCCAGGCGATCCGCGAACTCAACCGCAACCCGGAATTCCGCAAGGCGATCACCTCCGCGATTGATCGCAAGGCGGTCGGCGACTCTCTGGTCAAGGGACCGTTCACGGCCATCTATCCGGGCGGGCTTTCCTCCGGCACGAGTTTTTATGACCGCGCATCTACCGTCTATTACCCCTTCAATCTGGAGGAGGCCAAGGCGGCGCTGAAGACGATCGGGTTGGTCGATACCGACAATGACGGTTTCGTCAATTTCCCGGCCGGCACGGCGGGCGGCAAGAATGTCGAGATCGTCGTGCTCGTCAACAATGGATACGCGACCGACAAGAGCCTTGCCGAAGGGCTGGTGGGCCAGATGGCCAAGCTCGGCATCCGCATCGTTTTGAACGCACTCGATTCCAACCAGCGTGACGCCAAACATTACGGCGGACAGTTCGACTGGGCGGTTCGCCGCAACAGCACCGAACTGTTTTCGGTGGTGCAGAATACAGAGCAACTGGCGCCGGTTGGCCCGCGCACCAGCTGGAACCACCGCGCGCCGGAAGGAAAGCCGGTCGACATGATGCCTTTCGAGGCTGAAATGGTCGAGGTCGTGAACAAGTTCACCGCGTCGCAGGACAATGCCGAAAAGGCGGAACTGATGAAGCGGTACCAGAAACTTTATACCGAAAATCTCTACACGATCGGTTTGACGGAATATCCGGGTGCCTTGATCATCAACAAGCGCTTCTCCAACGTTCCGGCCGGCACGCCGATCAACATGTTCAACTGGGCCGAAGACGCCATCATCCGCGAACGCATGTGGGTGGCGACGGACAAACAGGGCAAATACGAACTGTTTGCCGAGCAGCTGCCCGGCAGGCCGGGCGACAAGGGCCCAACCCAGTAATCTCCCTCCCAGAAGAAGTCCCGGTCGCGCGTGAAGCGCGGCCGGAGAGGACGATAATCCGGGCGCTTATTGCGCGCCCGCTGAAAGGAGAGAGACGGAAATGCTGAGATTTCTGTTGACCCGCATAGGCTCCGCCATCCCGGTGCTGCTCATCCTGAGCGTGGTGACTTTTGCCATCATCCAGGCCCCACCCGGTGATTATGCCGATTACATCCGCTCGCAGCTGATGAACCAGGGCGGCGCATCCTTCGAGCAGGCGCAAGCGCAGGCACAGGCCTATCGTATCGAGCATGGTCTCGATCAGCCGATGGTGGTGCAGTATTTCAACTGGATCAGCGGGATCGTGACGCGCGGCGATTTCGGCTACAGCTTCTATTACAACAAGCCGGTCGCAGAAGTGGTGGGTGAACGCCTGCCGCGCACTCTGGCCCTGGCTGTCGTCTGCCATATTCTCGCATCGCTGTTCGGCATCGGTTTCGG
The DNA here is from genome assembly GCF_050455485.1 of Neorhizobium sp. BT27B. Classification (NCBI taxonomy): domain Bacteria; kingdom Pseudomonadati; phylum Pseudomonadota; class Alphaproteobacteria; order Hyphomicrobiales; family Rhizobiaceae; genus Neorhizobium; species Neorhizobium sp. BT27B. The sequence goes on from NZ_JBCIYT010000008.1 coordinate 282,504, forward strand.
CATCTGGGCGGCAACCCGCCAATATTCCTGGATCGACAATGTCCTGTCGGTCGTCTCCTTTCTTGGCATGACCATCCCGCGCTTCCTGATGGCGCTGGTGCTCGTCTATTTCATGGTTTTCCATTACGATGTGTCGGAGATCGGCAGTTTCTTCTCGCCGCAATATGGCGGTGCGCCGTGGTCCTGGGCCAAGTTCGTGGATCTCGTCAGCCATGTCTGGCCGGTCGTGGCCATCGCCGTGTTCGGCGGGCTGGCCTACAATATGCGCGTCATGCGCGGCAATCTGCTCGACACGCTGAACGCCCAGTATGTCGAGACGGCGCGTGCCAAGGGACTGTCGGAAGGCGCTGTCATCATGCGCCATGCGGTGCCCAATGCCGTGCATCCGCTCGTCATGTATCAGGGCGTGGTTCTTCCCTACATGCTGTCGGGTGAAATCGAGACTGCCATCATCTTCTCGCTGCCGACTGTCGGTCCCGCCATCGTCGGTTCCATGGCGGTGGGTGACGTTTATGTCACCGCAACCTTCATGATGGTGCTCGCGGCAACGCTGATCATCGGCAATATCATCGCCGACATGCTGCTCGCCTTGCTCGACCCACGCGTTCGCGAATTCGGGAGGGCGTGAGATGACCGCCATCGATCAAACCACCACCAAGATGATCACACCCGTCGCCGAGCCGCAGCAGGCGAATGAAAGTTATGTCGCGCTGGTCTGGCGACGTTTCCGCCGCTCCGTCACCGGCATGATCGGGCTGGCGCTTGTCGCCCTACTGTTCCTCACCGCCATCTTCGCCAACTTTTTTGCGCCGATGGACCCGATGGAAACCCATGCGAGTTTTTCGCCGCCGCAGGCCATCAGTTTCGCGGACAAGGAAGGTGCCTTCAGCATTTTTCCGCGGGTTTATGCCACGGCTGAAACGGAGGAGCTCGATCCCGTCACCTTCCAGCCGATCGTCGGGCCGGATTATGACAACCCGCTTTATCTCGGCTTCTTCGTCAAGGGCGCGGAATACAATCTGTTTGGCCTGATCCCGATGGACCGCCATTTCTTCGGCGCCACCGATGGCCAGCCGGTGCATTTTCTTGGCACCGACAAGTTTGGTCGCGATGTACTGTCGCGGGCCATCCATGGTTCACGCATTTCCCTCGCCATCGCGCTGAGTGTGGTTTTCATCGTCACGGTGATCGGCACGACGGTCGGGCTTGTCTCCGGTTATTTCGGCGGTGTCGCCGATACCTGGATCCAGCGTTTCGTCGAGGTCGTGCTGGCCTTTCCGCAATTGCCGCTTTACCTGGCGCTCACCTCGCTGATCCCGGTCACGGCGCCAACCCATGTGTTCCTGACATTCGTTGTCGTGGTCATGTCGGCGCTGGGCTGGGCGCAGATGTCACGCGAGGTGCGCGGCAAGTCGATGGCTCTGTCCCGCATCGATTATGTCCGCGCAGCCATTGCCGTCGGCGCCACCGATCGCCGCATCATCTTCCAGCATATCCTGCCCAATGTGATGAGCCATGTGATCGTTTCGGTCACGCTGCATATCCCGAGCGTGGTACTGCTGGAATCCTTCCTCGGCTTCCTCGGTTTCGCGGTCAAACCGCCGCTGATCTCCTGGGGCCTGATGCTGCAGGACACCTCCACCTATTCCGTCATCGGGTCCTATCCGTGGATCCTCGCCCCCGTCGGCTTCGTGCTAATCACCGTCTTTGCGTTCAATGCGCTGGGTGACGGTCTGCGCGATGCCGTGGATCCCTATTGAGGAGAGGACAGAACATGGCTCTCGCAATCGTCAACAATTACGCACCTTCCGACCGTTTCGATCATGATGCGCAGAAGGGAACACCGATCATCGATGCCCGCAATGTCGGCGTTACCTTCAAGGTGGAGCACGGCGCGGTAGAGGCGGTGAAGGATATTTCCTTCCAGCTCTATCGTGGCGAAACCATCGCCATCGTGGGGGAATCCGGTTCCGGCAAGTCGGTGACGGCACGCACCGTGATGGGGCTGCTCTCGAAACGCGCAACCATCTCGCCGAAGGCGACGGTCGGCTTCAACGGCGACAATATCCTGAAATTTTCGCCGCGTGCCCGGCGCGCCTTGCGCGGCAACCGCATCTCGATGATCTTTCAGGAGCCGATGAGTTCGCTCAATCCGCTTTATACGGTGGGCAGCCAGATCGTCGAGGCGATCCGCGCGCATAACAGGGTCAACCGGAAGGATGCCGAGGCGAAGGCGCTCGATCTCCTGAAGCAGGTGCAGATCCCCGAACCGGAAGCGCGGCTGAAACAATATCCGCATCAGCTTTCGGGCGGCCAACGCCAGCGCGTGATGATCGCCATGGCGCTCTCGAATGACCCCGACGTGCTGATCGCCGACGAACCGACGACGGCGCTCGACGTCACGGTGCAGGCGCAAATCCTCAACCTTATCCGTTACCTGCAGACACAGCGCGGCATGGCGGTGGTGCTGATCACCCACGACCTCACGATCGTGAAGAAGTTTTCGGACTATGTTTATGTGATGCAGCACGGGGAAATGCGCGAGCACAACACGACCGAGCGTATCTTTGCCGATCCGCGCCATCCCTATACGAAAAAGCTGCTGGCCTCGGAGCCGCATGGCAGCGCCGGGCCGCTGCCGGCGGATGCGGGTGTGCTGCTCTCGGCGAATGGCGTGCGGGTGTCGTTCATGATGCGCCATGGCGGCATCTTCAAACCGGACCTGCGCGAACTGGTGGCCGTCGATGGTCTCGGCCTCACGCTTCGCCGGCATGAAACACTGGGTATTGTCGGTGAATCAGGCTCGGGCAAGACCACATTCGGCCAGTCTCTGCTGCGGTTGAACCAGCCGAGTGCCGCCGAAATCACCTTTGCTGGTGAGCGGATCGACGCCCACTCCCGTGCCCAGATGCGGCCGCTGCGGGCGAAAATGCAGGTCGTTTTTCAGGACCCGTTTTCGTCCCTCAACCCGCGCATGACGATCGGCCAGATCATCGATGAAGGCCTTGTCGTCAACGGGCTCGGCAGGAACAAGGCAGAACGGCTGGCACGCGTGCGTGATGCGCTTGATGCTGCCGGCATGCCGACCAATATCCTGTCGCGCTTCCCGCACGAATTTTCCGGCGGTCAGAGGCAGCGTATCGCCATTGCCCGTGCCGTGGCGTTGGAGCCGGAATTCATCCTGCTCGATGAGCCCACCTCGGCGCTCGACATGTCGGTGCAGGCGCAGATCATCGAGCTGCTGCGAAAACTGCAGGATGAGCGCGGCCTCAGCTACCTGTTCATCAGCCATGACCTGAAAGTGGTGCGCGCACTCTGCCACCGCGTCATCGTCATGCAGAACGGCCGCATCGTCGAGGAGGGGCCGGTCGAAGACGTCCTTTCCAAACCCAAAACGGAATACACCCAGCGGCTCGTGAAGGCCGCTTTCGAAATCGCCTGATATCGGAGGAACATATGGCAGGACATCCCAAAATCACATTCATCGGCGCCGGTTCGACGGTGTTCATGAAAAACATCATCGGCGACGTGTTGCAGCGGCCGGCTCTTTCCGAGGCACATATCGCGCTGATGGATATCAATCCGCAGCGGCTGGAAGAAAGCGCCATCGTCGTCAACAAGCTGATCTCGACGCTTGGGGTGAAGGCGACGGCGGAGACGTTCAACGATCAGCGCAAGGCACTGGCCAATGCCGATTTCGTCGTCGTCGCCTTCCAGATCGGCGGGTACGAACCCTGCACGGTGACCGATTTCGAACTGCCGAAAAAATACGGCCTGCGCCAGACAATCGCCGATACGCTCGGTGTCGGCGGCATCATGCGCGGGCTTCGCACCGTGCCGCATCTGTGGAAGATTTGTGAGGACATGCTCGCCGTCTGCCCGAATGCGATCATGCTGCAATATGTGAACCCGATGGCGATCAATACATGGGCGATCGCGGAAAAATATCCGACCATCCGTCAGGTTGGCCTTTGCCACTCGGTGCAGGGCACGGCGATGGAACTCGCCCATGATCTTGGTATTCCTTACGAGGAAATCCGCTATCGCTCGGCTGGCATCAACCACATGGCGTTTTATCTCGAATTCGAGCATCGCCAGAAGGACGGTTCATATCGCAACCTCTATCCGGATCTGCTGCGCGGTTACCGCGAGGGCAGGGCGCCGAAACCCACATGGAACCCGCGATGCCCCAACAAGGTGCGGTATGAAATGCTGACGAGGCTCGGGTATTTTGTCACCGAAAGCTCGGAGCATTTTGCTGAATACACGCCCTATTTCATCAAGGAAGGCCGCGAGGACCTGATCGAAAAATTCGGCATTCCGCTCGATGAATATCCAAAGCGCTGCATCGAGCAGATCGACAAATGGAAAAATCAGGCGGATGCCTATCGCTCGGCCGAAAAGATCGAAGTCAAGCAGTCCAAGGAATATGCCTCCTCGATCATCAACTCGGTCTGGACCGGCGAACCTTCGGTCATCTACGGCAATCAGCGCAACAATGGCTGCATCACCTCGCTTCCCTTCAATTGCGCCGCCGAAGTGGCTTGCCTTGTCGATCACAACGGCATCCAGCCGACCTTTGTCGGCGACCTGCCGCCACAGCTGACGGCGCTGATGCGCACCAATATCAACGTGCAGGAACTGACGGTTCAGGCACTGATGACGGAAAACCGCGAGCACATTTTCCACGCGGCGATGATGGACCCGCATACCGCCGCCGAACTCGATCTCGACCAGATCTGGTCGCTGACCGAGGACCTTCTGACGGCGCATCGCGACTGGCTGCCGGAATGGACGCAGAGCGTACCAGTCCGCCAGGCAAAGGCGAGCTGACCCAACCGGCTCGTCTCAAACCGCCGCGGCACGTGTGTCGCGGCGGAAATCCGATGGTGGCATGCCGGCGGTGGAGCGAAACGCCTTATTGAAGGCGCTGACCGACCCGAAACCGCTGTCCATCGCCACCTGCAGAATGCTGTCGCCGCTATGCATCAGTTTCGCCTGCGCATGCGAAAGCCTGAGCAGCGTCAGATATTTGATCAGCGTCATGCCGGTCGATTTGCGAAACAGGTTCATTGCGTATTTGGGATGCAGTCTTGCCGCCTCGGCAATGTCGGTCGCATCCAGTTCTTCCAGAAAATTGGCGGCAATGAAGTCGCACATCTTTACGACGGCGGGCGAGGGCGCACCGGTCTCCATCGAGGAAGAGTGCGTCTTGCCGGATGAGATCGTCTCATAGGGCTCCATAAAAATCCGTTCGACGCGCAGAAGCAGTTCCTCCACCGCATGCTGCGCCTTCATCTCTTCACCCGATGTCACGTAGCGGAACCAGCGCGGAAAATTTTCGCGGTCGGCCGCGTCGGTCTGTGAAGTCAGCATCGTCGCGCCGCCCATCAGCATGGCGGAGACGCTGGCTGGCAGGCGCATGCGGAAAAAATGCACGAGCGGCAGATGTGCGCCGGCATAGATGGAATCGCGTGAGGATTCGTCCATCCGGTGCGGCTGTCCGCCCCAGAACAGGCAGATTTGCCCGGCCGACAGTGTCAGATCATGCCCGCCCATGCGGTAATGCACATGCCCGCGCATGATATAGTTGACCTCGATCTGCGCGTGCCAGTGCGGCCGCAGCATCACGCGTGGATGTCCGTGGAAAAATTGCAGCGTTGTCGGCATGCCCTCGATGCTGCTTGCACCCGGCTGGTAAAAAGCCTTTTCCTCGATCTTACTTTCCGACAGGTCCGTGTTCCCTTTGTACGAGACAGAGTTTCGCCGATCGCTAATCTGCTCATGTTCGTGGAGGAACAGCAATTGAAAAGGGAGGTTTTCAATGCGCTACAGGTTTCTTGGCGCGACGGTATCGTTTGCTCTTTTGGCAACCGGGCCCGCAGCCGCGCAATCGACTGAAATTACCATCTGGAGCTGGAACGTTGCCGCCTCGGCATTGAAGTCCACTCTTGATGGGTTCAACAAGAAATACCCCGACATCAAGGTGACGGTGCAGGATCTTGGCAACGATCAGGTTTTCGATAAATCGCTGGCCGCGTGTGCTGCCGGTGGTGACGGATTGCCGGATATCGTGACGATCGAGAATTTTGAGGCGGAACTGTTCTGGAACCGTTTTCCGGATTGTTTCACCGACCTGACGGCACTCGGCTACACGCCGGAAATGCAGGCGCTTTTCCCCGAATTCAAACGCACGGAACTGGAAGTGGATGGTGCTGCCTATTCCATGCCATGGGATTCCGGGCCGGTCGCAGTCTTCTACCGCCGTGATTTCTATGAGAAGGCAGGTGTCGATCCTGCAACGATCAAGACCTGGGATGATTTTCTGAGCGCCGGCAAGAAAGTCATGGCGGCCAACCCCGGCACGGTGATGGCGCAGGCCGATTTCAACGGCGACAGCGAGTGGTTCCGCATGCTCTCCAACGAGCAGGGTTGCGGTTACTTTTCGACCGATGGACAATCCATCACCATCAATCAGCCCGCCTGCGTCGCCACGCTCGACAAGATCAAGCAGATGAAGGATGCCGGCATCATCACCGCCGCCATCTGGGACGAAAAGATCCAGGCGAACACCGCCGGCCGTACAGCCAGCCAGGTTTTCGGCGCCTGGTACGAAGGCACAATTCGCTCTGGCTCGCCGGATCTTGCGGGTAAATGGGGCGTCTATCCGATGCCGAGCCTGACGGCCGACGGGCCGCACGCCGCCAATCTCGGCGGCTCTTCGCTCGCCATCAGCGAAAACTCGAAGAACAAGGAAGCTGCCTTCAAATTCGTGGAATATGCGCTGACCACCAATGAAGGCCAGGTGTCGATGCTGAAATCTTTCGGCCTCGTGCCGTCGCTTCTGTCGGCGATCGATGATCCGTTCGTCAAGGAAAGGCAGCCCTATTGGGGTGATCAGGCGGTGTGGGCGGATATCCTTTCCACCCTGCCCAAGATCAGGCCGGCGCGCGGCACCGCATTCCAGGCGGATGCGGATGGCGTCTACAAGGCGGTGCAGGCGAAATTTTTCGCCAACGGCTACCCGGACGCCAAGACGGCGCTCGATGATGCCGCCAAGCAGATCGAAACGGCCACCGGCCTTCCCATCGCGGAATGAGCAATCGGGCCGGGCAGTCCGCTGTCCGGCTCAAACTCCCCGCCGACGATGACCGGAGGAAGCCATGCGTGTCCACAACAGGATCGCTTATGCGTTCCTGGCCCCCTATCTGCTGATTTTCGCCAGCTTCTGGCTGTGGCCGATCATCAGTTCGTTCCTGATCTCGTTCCAGAACACCCGCGTCAATCCGTGGCGTTTCGCGCCCTCGATGAACTGGGGCCGACTGGTCGGTGATCCGGCTTTCTATAACGCGCTTTACAACACGCTGATCATTCTCGTCATTCAGGTGCCGGTGATGATTGCGCTTGCCACCGTCATGGCGGTGCTCTTGAACTCGCCGCTCCTGAAGGCGCGGCCGCTTTATCGTTTCGCCTTTTTCGCGCCGGTCGTGGTGGGTGAGGTGGCTTATGCCGCCGTGTTCCGGCTGATGTTCAGTGCCGATTTCGGTATCGTCAACAAGATCATCGGCACGGTTGGCCTCTCCCCCATCTCATGGTTCGACAACGGCACGGCGGCGATGGCGCTGCTGATCATGGCCGTTACCTGGCGCTGGGCCGGTTACAACGCCATCATCATCCTCGCCGGGCTGCAATCCATTCCCGGCGATGTTTATGAGGCGGCAACGCTTGACCGTGTCGGCAAGGTTCAGCAGTTCTATCATATCACCCTGCCGCTCTTAAAACCCATCATTCTGTTCTGCATCGTTTTATCGGTCATCGGCACGATGCAGCTGTTTGCCGAGCCTTTCCTCATCACCAATCGCGGTGGGCCGGGTGGGGCAACCGAAACGCTGGGCCTGCTGCTTTACCGGCAGGGGTTTACCTCGCTCAATTTCGGTTACGCCTCGGCAATCGCCTATACGATCGCAGGCCTGGCCGTTGCCATTTCGCTGCTCAACCTGTTTTTCGGGAGGGAGGCGAAATGAGATCGAAATCCCGCTCGTTGCTGATGCGCCGGTTGGCGCTGCATGCCGCGCTCACGCCACTCGCCATCATCTGGCTGTTTCCGCTGTGGATGATGTTCGTGTTCTCGACCATGTCGGATTACGGCATTTTCAGCCCCGATATCGTGCTCGTCCCATCGACGCAGTTCATCGAGAATTTCCAGAACCTGCAGGCCGATACGGATTTTCTGCGGGCGATGTTCATCTCCATCACCGTCGCCGTCATCTACACCATTCTGTCGGTGATGCTGACCTCGATGGCCGGATGGGCCTTGGCACGGTACCGGTTCGCCGGGCGCTCCGTCGTCATCGCCATCATTCTCGGCACGATCACGCTGCCCTTTGCGGTCGTCGTCATCCCACAGTTCATCATGGTGGCGCGCGAGTTCAGGCTCGCCAATACCTGGGTGGCGCTCATTGTGCCACCGCTGTTTAATTCGCTCGGCGTGCTGTTCATGCGGCAGGCATTTTCCATGATGCCGTCGGAACTGTTCGATGCGGCGCGGGTCGAGGGCGTCAAGGAATGGCGCATCTTTCTGCACATCGCGCTGCCCTTGGCGCGGCCGACCATGGCGGCGCTGTCGATCATTCTCTTCCTCGCATCCTGGAACAATTATCTCTGGCCGCTGCTGATCAATTCGCGGCCGGGCATGATGACCGCGCCTGTGGCTCTCGGCACGCTGATTGGCCTCACCAAAGTGTCCTGGGGCGGCATCATGGCGGGGGCGGTACTGCTGACTGCGCCGATCCTCTTCGTCTTCATTTTCCTTCAGCGTCATTTCATTTCCGGCATCACCGCCGGCGCCGTAAAATAATCGGAGGCTTCATGGCCGGGCTCACCCTCAAAAATGTCATCAAGCGTTTCGGTGCCTTGCAGGTCATCCATGGCGCCGATCTGGAAATCAAAGACGGCGAATTCGTCGTGTTCGTCGGTCCATCCGGCTGCGGCAAGTCCACGCTTTTGCGCATGATTGCCGGTTTGGAGGATATTTCAGGCGGCGAGATTGCCATCGACGGCACTGTCGTCAACGATGCCGAACCGGCCGATCGCCATATCGCCATGGTGTTCCAGTCCTACGCGCTTTATCCGCACATGACGGTGCGCAAAAACCTGTCCTTCGGCCTGACGATGAACGGCAACCCGAAGGCCGATACCGAACGTCGCGTGGCGCATGCAGCCGATATCCTGCAGATCAACGAGCTGATGGATCGCCGGCCCGGCCAGTTGTCCGGCGGTCAGCGTCAGCGTGTTGCCATCGGCCGCGCCATCGTGCGCGAACCGCAGGTGTTTCTGTTCGACGAACCGCTCTCCAACCTCGACGCTGAACTGCGGGTGCAGATGCGGGTGGAGATTTCAAAACTGCACAAGCAGCTCGGCACGACGATGATCTACGTCACCCACGACCAGACCGAGGCGATGACGCTGGCCGACAAGATCGTCGTGCTGCGCTCGGGGCGCATCGAGCAGGTGGGCGCGCCGCTTGATCTCTACGATGATCCGGCCAACCAGTTTGTGGCCGGGTTCGTCGGCTCGCCGAAGATGAATTTTTTGAAGGCGACGATCGAGACGGTTTCAACTGACGGGGTGACGGTCGCGCTTGATGCGAACCCGAAGCTCAAGGTCATGCTGCCAATCTTCGGTCAAGTCGCCATCGGCACGCCTGTCACTTTGGGTATTCGCCCGGAACATTTTGTCGATGCCGGTGCCGGCGACGCCGACCTGACGGTGGATGTCGATGTCGCCGAACATCTCGGCCATACCAGCTATGTCTATGCCGCCGTTTCCGGTGAGCCTCTGATCATCGAACGGCCGGAATCCCGCCATGCTGCCGCTCAGCAACAACTCACTGTCGGTCTGCCGGCAAAACGCTGTTTCCTGTTCGACGCCGAAGGCCGTCGCCTTCGCTGACATCTTTTGTTTCATCTCCCAAGACTGACTGAAAAGGACATGCCATGAGTGCAGAGCAAAAAATCCGCTGGGGTATTATCGGTCCCGGCACGATCGCAAAAACCTTTGCCGAAGGCATTGCCGGGTCCTCCACCGGCACGCTCGCGGCGATCGCCAGCCGCAACCCCGACAAGCCGGGGCTTGGTGATGGTTTTCCCGGTGCGCGTATCGTCAGCGGTTATGAGGCCTTACTGGCCGACCCAGACATCGATGCGGTCTATATCGCCACGCCGCATACGGGCCATGCCGAATGGGCGATCAAGGCCGTGCGGGCGGGCAAACATGTGCTGGTGGAAAAGCCAATCGCGCTGTCCGCCTTCGATGCCGACGCGATCTTTCATGAGGCGAAGAAGGCGGGAGTGTTCGTCGGCGAAGCCTATATGTACCTCTTCCACCCGCAGACGGCGCGGCTCGTCGAACTGGTGAAACAGGGCGTCATTGGTGACGTCAGGTTGATCCGCTCCAGCTTCGGTTTCGATATGGGCGGTTTCCGGCCGGAACACCGGCTGTTTTCCAACGATCTCGCCGGCGGCGGCATTCTGGACGTTGGCGGTTATCCGGTTTCGATGGTGCGGCTTCTGGCCGGCGCCGTCAGCGGCATATCCTATGCCGAACCGGTAAGCGTTGCCGGTGCCGCGCATCTTGGCCAGTCGGGCGTTGACGAATGGGCATCCGCCGTCCTGAAATTCGAAAACGGCATCGTGGCCGAAGTCTCATGCTCGATCATGGCGAACCAGGACAATACGCTACGCATCATCGGCTCCAAGGGTCGTATCGAGGTCAAGGATTTCTGGTTTGCAGGCGGGCGCAAAGGCGGTACGGGCAGGATCGAGATTGTCAGAGGCGACGAGCGGGAAGTCGTAGAGGTATCGGAAGATCGGCATCTCTACTCTTTCGAGGTGGATGCCGTGACTGCGGCGATCCGGGCCGGTGAAAAAAGGTTTGCCTATCCGGGCATGAATGCGGCGGAGACACTGGCCAATCTGCGTGTGCTGGATCGTTGGCGTGCTTCGGTCGGTCTGGAGTATGGGGTCGAGAAAGCGGCGCAACGCACGAAAAACATTGCCGGCGCATCCGTCGTCGCCGGAAACAGCGTGCCGAAACGGCAGATACCGGGCCTTGCCAAGCCGGCTTCGGTCGTGGCGCTCGGTTTCGAGTTTTTCCCGAATTTCGCATCGGCCTCCCTGACCTTGGACGCCTTTTACGAGGCGGGCGGCAACCTGTTCGACACGGCTTTCGTTTACGGTGCCGGCAAGACCGAAAGCATCTTTGGCGACTGGCACACCAGCCGCAATGTGCCGCGTGAAGAGATCGTGCTGATCGGCAAGGGTGCGCATTCACCGCTCTGCTATCCGGATATCATTGCCAAACAGCTCGATCAGTCGCTGCAGCGGTTGAAGACGGATTATCTCGATATCTATTTCATGCACCGCGACGATCCGGACATCCCGATCGGTGAGTTTGTCGATGCCATCGATGCCGAGGTGAAGCGCGGGCGTATTCGCGGCATTTATGGCGGCTCCAACTGGACACGCGAACGTCTGGATGCGGCAATCGACTATGCAAAGAAGAACGGCAAGGCGGCCCCGGCCGCGCTTTCCAACAACTTTGCGCTGGCGGAAATGCTCGATCCGATCTGGCCGGGTTGCGTGACATCATCGACGGCCGAGTGGAAGAATTGGCTGAACGAACGACAGATCCCCAATTTCGCATGGTCCAGCCAGGGGCGCGGCTTTTTCACCGACAGGGCGGGTCGTGACAAACGGGACGATGCGGAAATCGTGCGTTGCTGGTATTCGGACAGCAATTTCGAACGTCGCGACCGTGCCATCGAGCTTGCGCAAAAGCGCGGCTGCAGCCCGATCCACATCGCGCTTGCCTATGTCATTGCCCAGTCATTTCCAGTGATACCGCTTATCGGACCACGCACCGTTGGTGAGTTGGAGGACAGTCTGTCCGCTCTCGCGATAGAGTTGTCTGCGGCGGACATCGGTTGGCTGGAAGCTAAGAATTGAGTTAGGTGAGACCTCAATCGGCCAAATGGTTCTTACCTGATGGCCGAAAGTCTCTTTCGTCATAATCGGGCTTGAAACGTCACGGTGAGTATGAGGATGGATTGAATAGCCCGAGATTTGTAGACCCCCTCGGGTTAGATTTTCTGCTGCTTCTCGAACTCGATGGGCGACAGAATTCCATTTCTGACGTGCTTGCGTTTCGGGTTTTAGAACATCTCGATGTAATCGAACGCATTCTGGCGAGCTTCATCGCGTGAACGACCCTGTGACGTATCCTTTTCTGCTTCAGAAGATTGAAGAAGCTCTCGGCCACCGCATTGTCATGGCAGTTGCCGCGTCGGCTCATCGAGTGAACCAGTTTGTGGTGCTTGACGAGCGAGGCCCAGGCCATGCTGGTGAACTGCGAACCCTGATCCGAATGAATCAGCACCTTGTCCTTCGGTTTGCGTCTCCACACCGCCGTGCGCAGAGCCTGCAATACGACGTCCATGGTTTGTCGGCTCTGCATCGCCCAGCCGATGACCCGGTGGGAATAGAAATCGATGACGACCACACCGCCTGGCTATCCACCCAGCCGCTGTTTAGCGAGCAGACGTACCGTCACTTAGTGAACCTGACAATCAGCTCGACAGTCCAATCCCCATCAGGAGCTTAAGGCATATCAATCTCTCGTCTTGCCTCTCGTCCAATATCCGATCGCCGTCACGCTCTCTTTCTCAAATCCGGCGACATCGAGAAGCTGACGGCGGATCTGGGTGGCGATCCTCGTTTCTCCAGCCACCCAAATATAGCTGTTCCGTTCGGGAAGACGAACGTCATTCCAGATCTCCTCCAGCCTGGTGATTTCGGAATGCAGTCCGAAGCCGAAGCTCCATGCAATGCGATATTCCGGGTTGATATCGCCTGGAATATCTTCGGCGGACGGTATCTCCAGATGGGCCTGGATGGGGCAGATCCCCTGATGTTCTTCCATGATACGGCATGCCGCAGGCAGGCCTGTGGCATCGGCAACCAAAACGATAAGTCCCGTATTTTCCGGTGGTGCGTATTTGCCTTGCGGGCTTGTCAGCCCAATCGTGTCACCGGTTCTGGCGGAGGACGCCCAGTCCGACGCGATGCCTCCCTCGTGGACGACGAATTCGATGAGCATGCGACCTTCGGCGCTGTTCCAGTGCCGCACGGTATAGGGGCGCATCGGCGAACGGGGCATATCACCGGGCATCTGCCAACGGCCGTCAACCATGCGCGGCATGGTAATCACGCCGTTTGCGGCCGGAAATACCAGTCGCACCCATTCGTCTGCAAAGCCGCTCGTAGCGAAACGTGCGAGGTCCGCGCCGCCCAATTCGATACGGATCATATTCGGGGTTATCCGATTGGACGAGACGACTTCGCCCAGATAGCAATCCTTCATCGCTGGCCTTTCCAGAGGTAAAAAAGGAAGAACGGTCCACCGACCAGGCTGGTCAGCACACCGGCGGGGATCTGCCACGGAAAAATCAGCATGCGACCGAGCCAGTCGGCGACAAGCATGATTGTTGCGCCTGCCAGTGCGCAAGCCAGCAGCTGAGGCAGGGCGCGAGTGAAGCCGATCTGGCGCACCAGTTGTGGTGCCAGCAAGCCGACGAAGCTTGCTGGACCAACCACAAGCGTCGCCGCAGCGGCAGCGATCGCGCAGGAAAGCATGATGGTGCCGCGTGCCAGCTTCAAATCGATGCCGAGCGCTGTTGCTGTCGGTTCACCCAATGGAAGGATTTCCAGCCAGCGATTGAGCAGGGGAGTGAGGACGATGGAAGCAATGGCGATGGCTGCAACCAGCGTTGCCTGATCGGTGGTGACCCGGTAGGTCGAACCCGACATCCAGGTCAGCAGAAGTGCACGCACCGGGCCGCCGGTCGAAATCAGAAAGGCGGACAGTGCGCCGACGACCGTCGACAGCGCAATACCGGTGAGCAGAAGGCGCTCGGAGGAAAACCGGTGTCGCCAGCCGAGCGTGACGATGACGGCCACGACGGCCAAACCACCTGCTGTCGAAGCGGCCAAAAGGGCGGAAACACTGACGGTGCCATAGGCCACGATAAAGATCGCCGCTCCGAACGTCGCGCCTGATGAAACGCCCATCATTTCCGGGCTGGCCAATGGGTTGCTCGTCAGCTTCTGGATCAGCATCCCGGCAATGCCGAGCAGCATGCCGGCGGCGATGGCCGCGACGATCCTGGCGGCGCGCCATCGCAGAATCAGGTCGATGTCTGTCGTCAGTTCCCACCCGTCGGGCCCGCGACCAATAACGAATGCGACACACAACAGGATCACGAAAGCGCAGACCAGAACCGGCAACGTCAGCTGACCTGTCGATGCCCGACGGGAGGATGAATGCGCTGGCGCCGCTGAAATGCCGGTTCGTATCCGTTTGAGAAGAAGGAGCAGAACCGGTGCCCCAAGCAGCGATGCGACGATGCCTGTCGGCAGTCGTCCTCCTCCCATTGTCGGCCATTGGACGAGTTGATCCGCGCAGACGAGAAGCGCGCCGCCCAGCAGCGGTGCCCATAACAGGCGATCCGCCAGCCGACCGGCTCCGATCGATCGCACCAATGCCGGAACCGCCAAGCCTATGAAACCGATAATGCCAACCGCGGCAACCACTGCGCCGGATAGAACGAGTGCGATCAGCAAGGCCGCAATACGCAATTGGTTCGGCTTCAAACCCAATGAAAGAACGGCGTCATCGCCGAGATTGAAAAGCGAGAGCGGGCGCCTGATCGGCACTATTGTCAAAGCACAGATGAGAAGGCACACGAACAGTCCGCGGGCTGGCCCCCAGCCGCTTTGCTCAAGGCGGCCCGTCTGCCATTGCAGCAGCTCTTCGCTACGGTCCGGATGCAGAAGGACGATGATCGCGCAGATCGTTGCAAGCGTCAGGTTCACCACGAGGCCGGCCATCACCATCGAGATGGGTGTGGTCGAGCCGCGACGGGCGATGCCGAATACGAGTGCGGTGGCAAGGCCTGCACCGGCGATGGCGATCGGACCATATCCGTGTATCAGCAAGCCCGGTGCCCAGATGAGCGATGCGAGAAGTGCCGCCTGTGCGCCGGCGGAACTGCCAAGTGTTGTCGGTTCTGCCAGCGGGTTTCGCAAGGTCTGTTGGAAAACTGTTCCCGCAAGCGAAAGCGCTGCGCCACTCAGCCACGCAATAAACAAACGCGGCAGAGCCGACTGCATGAACAGCAACTCGTTCGGCGAGCTCGGTAAATCTGCGGTGATCGCCGCCAGCCAGTTAGCCATCGGCAAAACGGCGTTGAGCGATTGGATCGCCAGGATTGTTGCGAGCGCCGTCACGAGGATGGTGACTGCCCGCACGGCATGCACTGAGGAGGGCAGTTCCGGCCTCGTCATGTCAGGACGCATCGCTGAACGTGGCAGAAAACCATTCTGCGAGAGCAGTGGCAGATGCGAGGCCACCGAAGATCGAGACCGGCTGTGTGAGGTGGACGCGACCCTCGCGCACAGCCGGCAGGCCGGCCCAGAGGGAATTGTCTTCCATCGCGGTGAGGGCGTTGGCGGTGAGCCTGCCCTGGTTGAGAATGACAATGTCGCTGTCGGAAACCGTCATCAGCTTTTCGATGCCAATCGATGAAAAACCAAAACCGTTGACGTCGCTGGTCCAGGCGTTTTTGAGGCCTGAATGTTTTGCGACACTGTCCGGGAGGCTGCCGGCGGCATAGATGTTCACGAAGCGGTTGGTGCCATGCAGGTTGATGAGCACGATGCGGCGCGGTGGCAGTTGGCGCTGCATATCAGCCAACCTTCGCTGCGCTCCGAGCATCACGTCCCGTTGCTCGGCCTCGGGATAATGCGAAAGCACCGTTCGAGAAAACTCTATCGCCCTTTCGACCGGATCGCCGCCACTGCCATGGATGCTGCAGAGCCGAACGGGCGCGATGCTTTCCAGTTGCGGTCTTGAAATCGCACTCCATCCCGGCAGATAGATCGCGTCAGGTTTGAGGCGATCCATATATTCCAGATTGGGTTCCCAGGTGGAGCCAAGATCGGTGACGCCTTGAAGGTTGGCGAAGGATTGGAACGTCTCGCGGAACCCGTGAAGATCGGCAATTCCAACCGGCTTGATGCCCATCGTCAGCAGTGTCTCGGCGGCTGCCCAATCGATGACCGCCGGCCTTTTTTGATCGGTGCCTGCAATGGATTGCCTCGGCCGGACAAGGACGGTCGCCGCCGCACCGAATACGGCGAGGCGGCGACTTATGAGGGCAGGGGCACACTCGGGCATGTTCACCAACGATAGCTCAGCTTGCCCGTGAAGGTGCGTTCCGAGCCGTAATTGCAGGCATTCACCGTAAAGCAGCCGGGGACATAGGATTTGTCGAACAGGTTGCTGACGTTCAGCGATGCAGAGAGCCCCTTTGCTTCGGGGAATTTCTGGCCGAAATCATAACGAAGTGCGACATCGACAAGTGTGAAGGCTGGGACCTTGAACGTGTTGTCGTCGCTGCCCCAGGTGTCGCCAATATACCGAACACCGCCACCGATGCTCAAACCGTCAAGCGCTTCCTGCTGCATTTCGTAGTTCAACCAGATGGACGCGGTATGCCGGGGCACGCGATAGGGCGTGTTGCCCAACTGGCTTGTCGTTTCCGTCTCGGTGATTTCCGCATCCGAATAGGTATAGGCGGCAGTCAGGCTCAGGCCGTCGTCGAGGTTGGCAAGTGCCTCCAACTCGAAGCCGCGTACCCGAACTTCACCTGTCTGAAGGGTAACGCGCGGATCAGCATAATTATAGGTCTGGACGTTTTGGCGAGCGAGATCGAAGGCACTCACCGTGAACAGACCGTCGAAACCCGCCGGCTGATACTTGATGCCGACTTCGTACTGCTGCGCGGTTTCCGGTACAAACACATTGCCGAGGCTGTCTGTACCGACCACTGGCGAGAAGGACTCGGAATAGCTCACATAAGGCGCGATGCCGTTGTCGAACAGATAGGTCAGGCCGGCGCGTTTGGTGAAGGAGTGGTCACGTTGCGTCGTTACGCCGCCCGCAAGGAGGTTTTCCGTGTCGCGCCATGCCCAATCCTGCCGAATTCCGAGCGTCAGGATGAGGTTGTCGAACTTGATTTGGTCCTGTGCATAGATGCCCGCCTGCGAGGCGGTGATGTCGGACAGGGATCTGCTCGTCCATGTGCCGGTATTGATCGGCGATCCATAGACCGGATTGAAGATATCGATCGAGGGCGCTGCACCGCGTTGCTCAAGCCATTTCGACGATCCCCAGAGATAGTCGACACCGACGATCGCCTTGTGTTCAATCGCTCCGGTATCGAAATCGAAACGCAGGCGATTGTCCACGGCGATGCCATCGTTCTCGATGTCACGCAGATTGTATGTGCGGTTGAGGGTGCGGTTACCCACCAGAGCACCGCTCGCCTGCAAATACTGGCGATGGTTGGTCAGGTGCGTATAGCGAAAGTTCTGCTCGAACTGGACAGTGTCATTGAAGCGGTGCTGGAATTCGTATCCCACTGCCGTACGATCGGCCGTCTCGTATTCCCAGCTGGGTTCACCGAGAAATCGGTTGAATGGAATATGACCGTTGGGATTGTCGAACAGGACGGCTGCAGCGGGAACCTGCGCGTAAAAATCGCCGTCATTACGCTGGTAGGAGCCGAGGACGGTCAGTTTCGTGTCTTCATCCGGTGCCCAGGTAAAGCTCGGGGCAAAATAGCGCCGATCGTTATCGACATGATCGACCTGTGTGCCGGCATCGCGCGCCATGCCGACAAAGCGGTACATGATCGTCTTGTCTTCGGAAACGCCACCAAGGTCGAAGCCGCCCTGGTAGTGATCGAAGCTGCCGAATACGGTCTCGATCTCATTGACCGGATTATCGGTCGGACGTTTGGAGACCGTATTGACCATGCCGCCCGGCACTTGCTGGCCGTAAAGAACCGATGAGGGCCCTTTGAGAACCTCGATGCGCTCCACGCCATAAGGATCGAGCGCAAAGAAACCGAAATATCCCGGCGTTACGGCCCGCAGCCCATCCTGAAACGTGTCGAGGCTGCTTTGCTGGAAGCCGCGCAGATAAAGTGGATTGTCCATCATCTGCGAACCGCTGGATTCAGAACGCACGCCGGCGGTGTAACGCAGCGCTTCATTGATGCTCTGAACGCCTTGGTCCTTCATCCGGTCTGAGGTGATGACGGAAATCGACTGCGGCGTTTCAAGAATGGGAATATCTCCCTTCGTGCCGGTCGAAGAACTGTTTGCGACATAGCCGTCAACATGCTCGAATGCGCCACCCTGGCCCGCAACCGTGATGGTGCCCAGCTGCGTGCTGTCTCCGCCCGCTGCCGCATCGCCTGGGGCCGCCGGACCGCGCAATGTGACGGTATTGGCGTTGGTGAAACTGTAGGAAAGACCTGTGCCATCCAGAAGACGGCTAAGCGCTTGTTCGCGGGTGAATGTTCCAGAAATGCCGCGCGTCGTTTTGTCTTTTACCAGCGCTGCCGGAAAGATCACCTGCAGGCCTGCCCTGTCGCCAAACCGCATGATGCCGGCGCTGAGCTGCCCGGCGGGTATCGTATAATTGATGGCCGCTGCCCGGCTTGTGGTTCCACCCTGCTGTTGAGCGAGAACCGGCAGAGGCGAGACCGAAGCCAACATTACCGCCAGCACACTGGTTGCCGCGATTGTTACGCCCGCGGACATTTTTCTGGAAACCAACACCTTCATCGCCCCTGTCACTCCAACACTACGGATCTGGGCGCGTCCCCCGCACCCTTATGACAGCAAGACGGATGGCGATAACGATCACCTCACACTTACTTGAAAATAAAATTCATGTTTTAGCGCGGCCTGTCAGGCGGAGCTGAGAACAACGAGATAGCGGCTGAGATAAACGGCTCGGACAGGCAGTGCGCTGGTAATGGCGTCGAGCACGCCGTCGGGATTGTCTATCGAAAAAATTCCTGTGACGCGCATGCTGGCCAAGGCCGTATCGGTCATGGTGATCATGCCGCTGCGGTAGCGGTTGACGTCGGCGATAACCTGACCGAGTGGCCGGTTTTCAAAGATCAGCTTGCCGCGACGCCATGCCGTTTCCGCATCGGCATCAATTCGCTCGATTGCCCCAACGCCGCCGCCGGTCGCATAAGTCACATTCTCCCCCTGCCGGACGATCACCGACGTTCGGTCGGATGCAACAACCGAGACGGCGCTTTCCTCCACGGCAATAGTCACATTGTCGCTCCATTTATGCACGGCGAACCGTGTGCCGAGCGCCGTTGTGCTGCCATCGCCCGCATCGACCCTGAAAGGGCGAGATGGGTCCTTGGCGACATCGAAAAACACGCGCCCGCGGATCAGTCGCAATGCCCGTGCGTTTTCGGTGAAATCGAGGGCAATCGCCGTTTCTGCGTCGAGGCTGGCCGTCGAGCCGTCCGCAAGCTTCACCACGCGTTGCTCACCGGTTCCGGTCGAGTAGTCGGCGGTCCAGGCGGCGATCGGCAGGGAGGCAGTGACGACGCCGGCTGCCACTATTGCGGTGGCGCTCCCGGCCAGGAAACCGCGGCGGCTCAAAAGATTGCCGCGGCCTGTCTTTTGCAGATTGTCCTTGCGAGGGTCTCCGACGACATCGAAATCCGACCACAGAGCTGCGACCTTCATATATTCCTGCAGGTTGGCGGGCTCCGACATCCACCGGGCATGCTCTGCACGGTCTTCAGCCGTGGCTTCGCCGGACTGAATGCGGACGAACCAGGCTGTTGCGTGGTCCATTATGGCGCCGTTTTCCGATTTTCCTACCATCAATGCCACCGATTTGCCGTGTCGGCGAATATCATTCGCCTTGAAGCCAAGACGGAACAGAGGGTGCAGTCCCTCACCGGTGAGGGTGAATTTCTTTGTTCTCTAGTCAAGGAACTCATCCATCTTCGACCGACATGTCGCCAGCGCCCTGATCATCAACTTTTCAACCGCGCTTCGGGTAATGCCAAGCTTTGCAGCTATTTCACTATGCGTCAGGCCATCGAACTTGTGCATCAGGAACACCTCGCGTTGGCGCGCGGGCAGAGCGGCGACGATCTGTTTCAACCTTTCGAGCCGCTGGCGGTAATCCAGCGCGTGCTCGGCGGTATTATTCGCATGATCGGGAATATCAGGCAGTTCGCCTGACGAGATGTATCGAGACCGCGCAACCCGGCCGCGCAGGTGATCGACCGCGACATTTTCGGCGATCCGGAACACATAGGCGCGGGGATTGGCAATGTCGCTGTCGTCTACAATACGTTGCGTGCGCAGATAGGTGTCCTGAAACGCGTCTTCCGCCTCCGAACGACCGCCTAGGCGTTTCGTCAGATAACCAACCAGTTCGCCATAACTCTCGCTCAGGGCGTGAAGCAACGTTGATGTCTTCTTGGCTGGCATAGGGACATGCGTTTCGTGAAGCTGATAAAAATAGCGAGCAATCTGCTCGTCCAACCGCCAGATAAAACATAAACTTGATATTGTGAATCAAATTTTCCGCAAACGTCGTCGCGATAGGCAAATCGGTGCGGCAGATCAGAGATATCTACGCCGCCAGGCAACCAGCGAGCCCGCCCCGGCACTGTCGAAAGGGGAATATCAATTCGACAGATCGTGCGGCAAACCGGCTATAGCCGAAAAATCTTTGCCGCACCGGAGAAGCAACCCAAAGCGCCCACGAAGCGCGCTTTGGGTATTGGTCTTGCATTGCCGTGCCTTCTAACTGGCATCGATCAAGGCATCATTTTTTTTTCTTCTTTTTCCCGGATGAAACGATGAGATCGCGGTACTCGTCCATGTCGCCTTCGAATGTGGTAACGGTGCCGTTGTTGACGAGCCACAGGCGGTC
Source organism: Neorhizobium sp. BT27B (assembly GCF_050455485.1). Classification (NCBI taxonomy): domain Bacteria; kingdom Pseudomonadati; phylum Pseudomonadota; class Alphaproteobacteria; order Hyphomicrobiales; family Rhizobiaceae; genus Neorhizobium; species Neorhizobium sp. BT27B. The sequence continues at coordinate 303,396 of NZ_JBCIYT010000008.1, forward strand.
GACTGTCGCTTCGATCAGATGGCGGTCATGCGAGATCAGGATCACGGCACCGTCATAATCGTTCAGCGCTTCGATCAGCGCACGACGGCTGTCGATGTCCAGATGGTTGGTCGGTTCGTCGAGGATCAGCAGGTTCGGCGCATGGAATGCCGCCAGACCCATCAGCAGACGAGCCTTTTCACCGCCGGACAAATCCTTGGCAGCAGTCGCCATTTTTTCGGTGGCAAGTCCCATCTGTGCCACGCGGGCACGCACCTTGGCTTCCGGCGCCTGCGGCATCAGTTTACGCACATGCTCGATAGCGGATTCTTCAGGCACGAGATCGTCCAGCTGGTGCTGGGCAAAAAAGCCGATCTTCAGCGAAGGGGCTATCCGCAGATCGCCGGTTTCGGGTGCAAGACGGCCGGAGATGAATTTGGCAAAGGTCGACTTGCCGTTGCCATTGGAACCCAGCAGCGCAATTCGGTCATCGTTGTCGATACGCAGATTGATGCCCTTGAGAATGGGATTGCCTGGTTCGTAACCGACGGAACCACCATCGATGGCGATGATCGGCGAGGCAGGCTGCTTTGCCGGTTCCGGAAAGGTTATGGGCTGAACGTGATCTTCGATGACCGAAGATACCGTACCCATGCGTTCCAGCGCCTTGACGCGTGATTGTGCCTGTTTGGCCTTGGATGCCTTGGCCTTGAAGCGGTCGATGAAACTCTGCAGATGCTTGCGCGCTGCATCGTTCTTGACCTTTGCCTTGGTTTGTAATTCGTCGTTTTCGGCCTTCTGGCGCACGAACTGGTCGTAACCGCCGCGATAGAAGGTCAGCTTCTTCTGGTCGAGATGGACAATGGCATTGACGGCGTTGTTCAACAGGTCGCGGTCATGGCTGATGATGATGACCGTGTAAGGGTAACGGCGGATGTAATCCTCAAGCCAGAGCGTGCCTTCAAGGTCGAGATAATTGGTCGGTTCGTCGAGCAGCAGCAGGTCAGGTTCGGAAAACAGCACCGATGCCAGTGCCACGCGCATGCGCCAGCCGCCTGAAAAGGACGATGCCGGGCGAAGCTGGGCTTCCTGGTTAAAACCGAGGCCGGCCAGAATGCTGGATGCACGCGCTTCTGCCGAGTGCGCATCGATGTCGATCAGCCGCATCTGAATATCGGCGATGCGTTCCGGGTCGGTTGCTGTTTCCGACTCCAGCATCAGCGCGGCGCGTTCCTTGTCGGCCGCCATGACGATCTCGATGAGACTGTCTTCGGTACCGGGAGCTTCCTGCGCTACCTGCCCGATCCTGGCATTCTTGGGGATAGACACCGAGCCGCTTTCGGCGCCGTGGTGCCCGGTGATGACTTTGAACAGGGTGGATTTTCCCGCGCCATTTCGGCCAACAAGGCCAGCCTTGGTGCCGCTTGGAAGCGTTACATTGGCCTTATCAAGGAGAAGACGGCCGGCGATGCGGGTGGAAAGATCGGAGATTGAAATCATTGCGCCGTCTTGGGCAAAGTCTTCCCTGATAGCAAGCGCGGTCGATGAATGGCCGATGCCCATCGGGAAAAGCGATGGCGGTGGATGCTGCGCTGCAACACTGCCTTGGTCGCCAATCTCCATCAAGTCGCTGCTGCAGATTTTCAGTATTTTCGACAAGAGGTTTCCTAATACCGCAAATCCGGCAGTCCGCGATCGCGAAACCTATGGGGCCAGATTTTGCGATAGATGCCGACCAATCTGCCGCGTGAGGAGGGTGAAGCAAAGCCGTCCGGCAGACCGTTTTCGAGTTCGCAAAACACCTTCCTTTTGGTGGCATGGCCATCATCATCGACATTGAAGGCACGGAAATGGCGCGGGCGCCGGTGTCGTGACTTGAGGACGAACCCGCGACGTGGAGCGTTTTTCGTCCGGAGAAAAGGCAAGCCCGTTGGGCTGACCGAAATCGGTGATCACCGCGTCGAGTTTTCCGCTTGCCGGATCGAGCCGATAGACGTTGCGGGTCGCCTGCTCCGGTTCGGCACTATAGCCCTCTTAGTCCGACTTGATACCGTAAGTGGGATCGGTGAACCACACGCTGCCATCGCATCTGACGACGTCGTCGTTCGGCGAATTCAGGCGTTTGCCCTGAAAACTGTCGGCCAGAACGGTTATCGAGCCATCGATCTCGGCGCAGGTGACGTGTCGGCCGGCAGAACGCGTCCTTCCTACTCGTCGCCAGGTACGCCGTATGAGGGAGCGGCCAAAGGGTTTACCGCACGTGTCACGTAATCCGCGGCCTGCGGCTTGTAGACATCCCATGCGCGTGCCACCGCTGCGATCGGACAACCCTCATCCAACCAGTCGATGCGCAGTTCGGCATAAGGCCAGCTTTCCTTGTCGACGATCAGCAGGCCCGCAGAACGAACGGGCCCCGCTTCACCACCTGCATCGACGGCGGCCTTGAGCGCAGCGATGAGGCGGTCACCCAGGGTACCTGTCGTGGCTTTGAACGTATCGATCATCGCCTGCGGTACGCCATCATTGGCGAGAAGGTTGCCGGCGGCAACACATTGACTGCCGGTGGCCGAAGTCCAGATGCCGAGGGCGTTGGGGCCTGAATGGATGGCGGTCCCGCCCTGTATATCCACCGCCAGCAACTGGCGATAGCCGGGGAAATCATCACTCTGTTGCGCCGTGGTGACGGCGTCCGCCGCGCCTGCGCCCTTGGCAAGCTCGTCGAGCATTTTTGGGCCGAGCGCAGGATTGGTCACGTTCTGGGTCGCAACCGCACCGATGCCGGCACGTGCCCATGCGCAGCGGGCAGCGACAGCAGGCGAGGAAGAGGAAATCGCCACGCCGAACTGGCCGGACTGCTCGCAGCGAGCAACGATTGAGAAGGTCATGGGAACTCCTGTGTCAGGACGGTGTGGCTATGTTTACGGTCGACTGATCGCGATCGGCCCGCAGCTGCCGGCCGATCGCTTCGAAAACGATCAGTCCGGGATGACAGCCGTCGCGTCGATCTCGACCAGCCATTCCGGCCGGGCCAACGCCACGACGACGAGGCCCGTGCAGACCGGGAAGACGCCTTTGATATATTCGCCCATCGTGCGGTAAACCGCCTCGCGATGGCGAACATCGGTCAGATAGACGACCAGCTTGGTGACATGCTCCATCTGGCCGCCGGATTCCTGCACCAGCTGGCGGATGTTCTGCATCACCTTGTGTGTCTGTTCGACCGGATCATGGCTGCCGATGTTCTTGGCGGTGTCGAGATCCTGCGGGCACTGGCCTCGCAGGAAGATCATCGTGCCGCGCGCGACGACGGCCTGGCAGAGGTCATTGTCGAGATTCTGCTCGGGATAGGTTTCCTTGGTGTTGAACTTGCGAATGCGCGTATGTGCCATTCTTGTCTCCATCGGATTGTTCATGGAAGATGCCGGTCGATCTCTGTCGGTATCTCAGGATTGCGGCGCGTAGGCGAGGTAGGTGTCCTGGATGAGGATGTGGTCGGCCACGTGCTTGGCATCGTGCCAGACCCCCCAGATGAAGCTGGAGCCACGACCGGACAGCCAGGGCAGGCCGAGGAAATAGATGCCTTTTTCAGCCGTGACGCCCCGCTGTTGCTTCGGGCGGCCAGCTTCATCGAAGGCATCGACCTTCAGCCAGCTGTAATCGGAAACAAAACCCGTCGCCCAGATGATTGTGGTGACGCCAGCTTCGCCAAGGTTGAGTTCGCGCAACGGATTGGTGACACAATCGACCTGCGGACCAAGCACCCGTGCCTCCGGCTCCTGCGCAAGGTCAAGGCCGTTGCGAGCAACGAAGGCATCCGCCTCGTCAAGCAGCGACAGATAGTTCTGGTCGCCTCGGTCGAGATTACGGGCAAGATCGTCAGCGAAGGAAAGCGATCCGTCACGGTAAGCGCCGGTCATGCCGGCCAGCACCATGCCCTGTGCCGCCAGGCGACGGAAATCGATGGTCTTGCCGCCATGCGCGCCGCTGACAGCAATGGTGACATGTTCCGAACCTGGGGCCTGCGCCTGCGCATCCCACTTCCCGAGCACGCCGAGCCACCAGACGAAATCGCGGCCACGATAGGCGCGAGGCGGGCGGTCGTGCGGGCCGACGGACAGATAGACCTTGCGGCCGGAAAGCATGAGTTCTTCGGCGATCTGGACGCCGGAGGAACCGGCGCCAACCACCAGAACAGCACCTTCGGCGAGCTGGGCAGGGTTACGGTACTCGCTCGAATGCATTTGCGTGACGCCGGCATCTGCGGGCACGATCGACGGAATGCTTGGCTTCTGGAACGGGCCGGTGGCGGCAACGACATTGAGGGCTTCGATCACGCCATTCGACGTTTCGACGCGGAAACCGGGGCGGTCTTCAAGACGCTCGACCTTGGTGACATCGACACCGCAGCGGATCGGCGCCTTGTGCATGCCGGCATAGGCCTCGAAATAGTCTGCGACACCTTCCTTCGGCACGAATGCATCCGGGTGGCCGGGAAAATCCATGCCGGGAAAACGGTCGTGCCATGCGGGGCCGTTGGCAACCAGCGAATCCCACCGCATCGAACGCCAGCGCTCGGCAATGCGTCCGCGCTCGAGCACGAGGTAATCGACGCCGTTGCGGCTCAGATGTTCGCTCATGGCCACACCTGCCTGGCCGGCTCCGACCACCAGCGTATGGATCTTCTCGACTGACATGCTCTCGCCCTTTTCTTTTTCGCCACGACCCGCCGATCGGCGTCAGCTGTCATTCCGCTCTAACGAACGGTTGGCATTCGGAAAATTACGATTTGCTGCAGCACTGGTTAGGATTGCCGAAAGCAGGGCGGGAGCGCCTCGTGAAGCGCCGTTAAGCAAAACCGGCGGCAACAGAATATTTACTTTTTAGCAAACCGCAAATAGTAAGCTGGCTTGCTTAGCCTCGCATAGGCATGGGCACACCCGTCGGCCTTCGTGCCTGACATACGGCATCAGGGCCCCACATGCGTTTCACTTTGCGTCAGCTCGAATATTTCATCGCCACCGCCGAAGCCGGCTCCATCACGCTTGCATCGGATCGCATTCGCGTTTCGCAGCCGTCGATCTCAACCGCAATCTCGCAGCTGGAAATCGAGCTCAACACCCAGCTTTTCCTGAGGCGCCATGCACAGGGCCTGTCGCTGACGCCGGCCGGGCAAAAACTGTTGTTGCAGGCAAAGGCTGTGATCGAGCAGGTGCAGAACCTCTACACGGCCGCTTCCGAGGCGACGGACCAGATCCGCGGGACCCTGTCGCTGGGCTGTCTATTGACCTTCGCGCCAATGTTGCTGCCGGAAGTCAGCCAGAGTTTCAAGGCCGCCTATCCCGGCGTGACCGTTCGGCCCACGGTCGCCGATCATCGGACGCTGCTGACCAAGCTGGAGCGTGCAGAACTGGATATCGCGCTTTCCTACGATCTTCTGGTACCGGAAGGGTTCGAGTTTACCCCGCTTGCCGAACTGCCGCCTTACGTTCAGGTCGCGGAAACCGACCCGCTGGCGGAGCGTTCGGCGATTTCCCTTGCCGAGCTGGAGGCACACGAGTTCATCCTTCTCGATCTGCCGTTGTCTCGTGATTATTTTCTGGGACTTTTCGCGGCGGCTGGCGCCACGCCAAACATCGTCGCGCAGATCCAGCACCAGGAAGTCATCCGTACGATGGTCGCCAGCCGCTATGGTTATACGCTCGCCAATGTTCGCCCCAAGAACAAGGCGGCGCTGGATGGAAGGCGGCTCGTCAGTCTGCGCCTCTCGGGTGAACACAAGCCGATGCGTATCGGCCTGATCCGTGTTGGGCAGCAGGTCTCGACACGGATGGTGCGGACCTTCGAAACGCATTGCGCCAACCTCATTTCCGATAACTACGTGCCGGGCATGGAGGCGCCGATCCTCAACCTGCGCCGCACCGGCAATGCCTAGGCTCGCTTTTTTCAAAGCACCAGTTTCGAATATCCTATTTTTCTTTTTGATCGTCGGCTGACAGTGTGCGCGCCAAACGCCGCCTGACCAGTGCGGTGAGTGCCGCATTACGGAGTCGAGAATGCACGAGAAGACCAAGTCCGCAGACCAGGCAATCACATTGATCGTCGAGGCGATGACCAATCAGGAAAAGGTCGATCTGCTTTCCGGCTTCGGAATGTGGAAAACCGCAGCGGTTCCCGCGTACGGTATCAAGCCGATCGTCATGACCGACGGAACCTACGGCGTGCGCTATTCGATCCCGCAGATCGACAGCGACGAACGCGGCGGCATGGATCTCGATGCTTTTCTATCGGTGGTCAACCAGCGCGCCAGCGATGTCGCTATTGCCTGGGGTGAGATGAAGCCGGCCACCTGCTTCCCCAATGGTTCGGCGATGGGCAACAGCTGGGACGAAGGCCTGATGCAGCGGCTGGGCGTGCTTCTCGGCCAGGAATGCCGCGCCATGGGCGTGCACCTGTTGCTTGGTCCGGGCATCAACCTGCGTCGCACACCGCTCGCCGGCCGATCCTACGAATATTATTCGGAAGATCCGCTGGTTACCGGCAAGCTGTCGGCGGCGGTTATCGAAGGCATCCAGAGCCAAGGCGTTGGCACCTCGCTGAAGCATTTTGCCTGCAATAATTCCGAAGTCGAACGCACTACGATGGACAGCGTCATCGAGGAACGCGCGCTTCGGGAAATCTATCTCAAGGGTTTCGAGATCGCCATCAAGCAATCGAAACCCTGGACGATCATGTCCTCCTATAACCGCCTCAACGGCGTGCAGGCCTCGCAGGACCCTTGGCTCCTGAACGAGGTCCTGCGCGATGACTGGGGTTTTGACGGCGTTGTCGTTTCCGACTGGCATGGCATCAAGGATCGCCCGGTTTCGCTGATGGCCGGTGGCGATCTCGACATGCCGGAAAGCCCGCGCCGCAAGGCCGATCTTCTCGCCGCACTCGACAACGGCAGTGTCCCGGCCGAGGTGGCGAACCTGTCGTGCCAGCGCATGCTCGACATGATCGCGCGGTGCAACGAAGGTGCAAGCCAGCCTGTGCCGGTCTACACCGCCGAAGAACACCATGCCGAAGCCCGTGCAATGGCCGCCACCTCCATGGTTCTGGTGCGCAATGAAGATCTGCTGCCGATCCGGCCGGAGATAAAAACCATTCTCGTCGTCGGTCGCGACGCCGGCACGCCGGTCATCCAGGGTTCGGGTTGCGCCACAACAATCCCGACCATGGTCGATCAGCCACTGGAGCAACTGGAGCTGGCCTTGGGCGAAAATCATAGTCTGACCTTCCGCGAGGAAGCCGATGCCGATACGCTGGCACTGGCCGCCAAGGCGGATCTGGTTCTGGTCTACACCTCGACCGAAGGGGCTTATGACGGCGAAGGTTCCGACCGCACCACGCTGGCGCTCGGCCCCGGTCAGGATGCCATGATTGCGGCGCTGGCTGCCGTGTCTGACAAGGTCGCCGTTGTGATCGCTTGCCCTGATGCCGTGGAAATGCCGTGGATCGAGGCGGTGAAGGCGGTTCTCGTCACCTTCTATTCCGGTCAGGCCATGGGTGGTGCCGTCGCCGACGTGCTGACCGGCAAGGTCAACCCGTCCGGCAAGCTTTCCGTCACTTTTCCGAAGCGTCTCGCCGATGTTCCCGGCTTCCTGCATTATCCGGGTGAAAACGGTCGACATATCTATGGCGAAGGTATCCATGTCGGTTACCGCTCTTATGATCTGCGCGAAATTGAGCCGCTGTTCCCCTTCGGCCACGGCCTGAGCTATACCAGCTTTGCCTATTCCGACCTGTCCGTCTCGTCATCCGAGATCGGATTGAAGGACGAAATCGCCGTCGCCTTCACCGTGACCAATACCGGCGAACGCACCGGTGCCGAAGTGGCGCAGCTTTACCTGCAGGCACCCGGTAAACGGTTGAAGCGCTCGCCGCAGGAACTGAAGGGTTTTGCCAAGCCGATGCTGGCGCCGGGCGAGAGCAAGCGCGTCAAAATCACCCTCAAGGGTTCGGATCTGGCGATCTGGGATCCGGCACTTGGTCGCTGGGTGTTGGAAGGCGTCGAGGCCCGTCTCGTGGTCGGCGCCTCCTCGCGTGATCCGAAACTTTCCGCTGATCTGACGATCAAGCCGTCTGTCCTGCCGCATCGTCGCATCGCTTATGACACCCAACCGGCTTATGTCCTGCCGAACGCCATCGCCTGCGAGCATATCTGCGCCTATCTGACGGACCGCTGCAATATTTCGAGAGAGGATGCCATGCGCATGCTCAATCATTGCTCGAACTCGTTCTTTGGAATTTTCACCTCGCTCGAGCGCCGTCTCCGCGTTTCCATTCCCGAAGCCGAGGTTGCCGGTCTCGTTGCCGAGATCAACGCGGCGATGGACGAGGCGGAGAAAAGACTGTGACCGCGACGCAGGATTGGCTGGAACGATTGGTGGCTCACCCCACCATCAGTTCCGCCACGAACCTGCCGCTGATCGACGAGATCGAGGCGGCGCTGGCGAATTCCGGCGCGGTCTGCGAACGCTTTATCGATGCAACGGGACAAAAGGTGGCGCTGCTGGCGCGTCTTGGCCCGGATGTGCCGGGAGGCTTGATGCTCTCGGGGCATGTCGATGTCGTGCCGGTTGCCGGGCAGGACTGGACAGTTCCGCCGTTCAGCGTCACCCGCAAGGGCGGCAAGCTCTACGGGCGAGGCACGACCGACATGAAGGGGTTTGTGGCATCGGCCGTGGCGCTTGCGCAGACGATCGATTTCCAAAGTCTGGCGGCGCCGTTGTGGCTTGCGATCTCTTATGACGAGGAGATCGGCTGTGTCGGCGTCAGGCCGATGCTTGAGGAGATTGCCGGTCGGGATATCCTGCCCGACCTTATCGTCATTGGTGAACCGACGTCGATGCAGCTTGGCCTTGGCCACAAGGGCAAGATGGCTTTCCAGGTGAAGGCCAGGGGCGTTCCGCGCCATTCCGCTGAAGCGCCGCTGGCGCTCAACGCCCTGCATATCGCCGCCGATTTCATCTCCGGTCTGCGCAAATTGCAGGACGAAATCGAGGCGCGTGGTTTGCGTGAGCCCGGATATTCGGTGCCTTATGCCACCGTTCATGTCGGCAAATTGTCAGGTGGCACCGCTGTCAATCTGGTACCGGATCATGCGGATCTCCTGATGGAATGCCGCATGATGGCGGGGGATGACCCGTTGGCTCTGGCCGAACAGGTCCGCAAGGCCGGCGCGGCGGCCGTTGCCCCGCACAAGGATCGGTTCAAGGAAGCGTCTATAGATATCGAGATCACCGGCAATTATCCTGGCCATTCGATTGATGCGGACCACCCGGTCGTGCAGGCCTTTGCCGCCTGCCTTCCGAAGGGAGCCGGAGAGTGCCGCGTCAGCTTCGGAACCGAGGCCGGATTGTTCGCGCAGGCACTGGATGTGCCCGTTGTGATCTGCGGACCCGGCAGCATGGAACAGGGGCATCGTCCCGACGAATTCATCGAGGAAACCCAGCTGGCGCTGTGCGACCAGGTCCTTGCGGAGGCCGTCATTCGCTTTTGCACAAGCCGTCGGCCGCTTGCTTCGCATGTGCCAAAGCAGATGCACGGAAAATTGTAATTTACCGAAGCCGCAGCGACGGGAAGAGTAGAGTTGACGAAGGTCAAAACAAAAACGCCGGAGGGTAAAAATGAATAATAATGTATCACGCCGTGGCTTCATGAAGACGACCACCGGGCTTGCCGCCGTGGCGCTTGCCGCTCCGGTCATTCTGAAGGGCAATCGCGTATTCGCCGGCGAAACGCTGGTCGTGCGCGACATGGGCGGCGCCTTCTATGAAGGTTTCAAACTTGCCTTCTATGACACCTTCACTGCCGAGACCGGCGTCACCATCCAAACCAATACCAATGAGCCCGACCCGATCCCGCAGTACAAGATGGCGATCGACACGGACACCAAGCTGTTTGACGTTGCCCTGATGACGCCGGAACATGTTCTGCGCATCCGCAAGCTCGGCGACAACTACATGCTGCCGCTCAACATCGAGGTTCCCAACAAGGCCGATTTCGCGCCGCATACGTTCGAAAACGATTTTGCCGGTGTCGCGATCTTCGCACTGGCCATGGCCTATCGCAAGGACACCGTGAAGACGGTTCCGACCAGCTGGGCCGATTTCTGGAATACCGAAGCCTTCAAGGGGCGTCGCGGCATGTGGCGCAGCCCGGTTACGACGCTGGAAATGGCGCTGCTCGCCGATGGCGTTCCTCTCGACAAGCTGTATCCGCTCGACGTCGAGCGTGCCTTCAAAAGCCTCGACAAGATCAAGTCCAGCATCGACATCTGGTGGACTTCGGGCGCTCACGCCACGCAGTTGCTCCAGAATGGAGAATTGGACATGATGTCGACCTGGTCGACACGCGCACAGGCAGCCATCAATGCCGGCGCGCCGGCAGGCATCGTCTGGAACGGCGGCCTGTTCAACATCGATGGCTGGACCATTGCCGGCAACACGCAGAAGGCTGATCTGGCTCGCAAGTTCATCGAATGGTGCCTGGATGCAAAACGTCAGGCCGCCTATACGGACATTCTGGCTTGCGGTCCGACCAACATGAAGGCTTACGAACATCTGAGCGCCGAGAAGGCTCAGCTCCTGCCGACGGCGCCCGCCAACATCAAGGGCCTGACTGTCATGAACGCTGCCTACTGGGCAGAACATCAGGACGAACTGACCCAGCGCTTCGAACAGTGGATCCTGAGCTGATTTTCAGCGCCAACGACCACCTGAGCTTCAGGTCTCGCCCCATGGCGGGACCAGTTATCTGATAATGGGTGGCCCAGTTCTGCGATATGCTGAACGGGCCATTTCAACGAACGGGACATCCATGGCTGAACTTTCCGCCAAAGACACCTTCTCACGGAAGCGCCTGAGGGCGGACAGCCTCTGGCTCACCATGCCGGGTCTTGTCTACATGGCTCTGTTGCTGATCCTTCCGGCCGGCGCGCTGATCTGGCAATCCTTCGTCGATCCGAAATCCGGTGCTTTCGACCTGTCCGTTTATCGACAGATGTTTTCAGCTGGTGTCTACGTGAAGGTGCTTGCCAACACATTCGCCATCTCCGCGCAGGTCACCCTCGTTTGCCTTCTGGTCGGTTATCCGATCGCCGTCTGGCTGGCCGGCATGTCGGAACGTCGTCGGCGCATGGCCATGTGGCTGGTCCTCTTGCCGTTCTGGGTCAGCCCGCTTCTGAAAAACTTTGCCTGGATCGTGCTGCTCGCCCGCAAGGGCATCGTCGCGCAGATGCTGACCGGCATGGGTTTCGATACGCAACTCGATCTGCTGTATGGCCGCGGCGCAGTGATCTTCGGCATGGCGCATGCCATGCTGCCGGTCGCGATCCTCACCATGCTGCCGACCATGCTGTCGATCGACGGTCGACTGATCCCCGCCGCGATGACAATGGGGGCAAGCCGCAGCCAGTCCTTTTGGCGCATTTTCGTGCCGCTTTCCATGCCGGGTGTGGCCGCTGCCGGCCTGCTTATTTTCGTCATGGGGCTCGGCTTCTTCATCACGCCGGCTTTGCTTGGTTCGCCACGCGAAACCGTCATAGGCCAGATGATGATTACCCAGGTGCAGCAGCTCTTCAACCTGCGCCTTGCAGGTGCTCTTGCCGCTCTCCTCCTTGCCGTGACGCTGATCACCATCGCCGTCTACGATCGCTTCTTCGGAATGTCGGCCGTCTCCGGTAATGGCGCATCGACCAAACGCGGTGGCGTTATCGGAGCCATCGGCGGCGCGGTCATCGAGATCGGCTCGGGTGTCAGCGATTTCATCGCCAACCTCTTCCCCGCGCGCCTCGGACGCGGTGTGTTCACCGCGTTCGTCTGGATCGTGATCGCCATCATGATCGTGCCGGTTCTGGCATTCCCGCCCATGGCTTTCTCGGGTTCGAGTTTTCTCGAATTCCCGCCGAAAAGCTTTTCGCTGAAATGGTTCCAGACCTATCTCAGTTCCGACCAATGGATGGGGGCGACCTCACGCTCGGCGATCGTCGCGATCGTCACGGGTATCATCGCCACCCTCATCTCGGGCATGGCGGCCTATGGTCTGGCACGCACGCAGCGCAAGGCAGGCGGCGTGATCTTCCTGTCCTTCATGCTGCCGATGATCGTACCCAATATCGTCATCGGCGTGTCGCTGTTCTACGTGCTGGCCAAGATCGGCCTGATCGCCACAGATACCGGCATCATTCTTGGCCATACACTGTCGGCCATGCCGATTGTCTTCGTCATCCTGCTGACCACGTTCCGGGGCTTCGACTGGCGGCTGCTGCAGGCTGCGGCCACGCTCGGTGCAAATGGCTGGCAGCAGATCCGGCTCGTGCTTCTGCCGCTGATCAAGGGTGGCGCCATCGCGGCATTCCTCTTCGGCCTGCTGCATTCCTTCGAGGAGCTCACCATTGCGCTCTTCGTCGGAGCGGGCGTCAAGCAGACCCTGCCCAAGCAGATGTGGGACGATATCATCCTCAGCATTTCCCCGACCCTGGCTGCTGCCTCGGTCTTCATCGTGGCGGTGGTGACAGTGCTCTTCGTCATCGCCGAAAAGGCAAGGCCGCGCTGACACATGCGTAACCCAGCCGATCCCATCACGACCAAAGGAATCACAATCGCCATGTCAGCCGCTTCTGCCAGCACGCCGGAAATCAAGCTCAAGGTACAGGGTCTCGCCAAGCTCTACGGTCAGACCACCGCACTCGATCATGTCGATCTCGAAGTGCGCAAGGGTGAACTCCTGACCCTTCTCGGTCCTTCGGGTTCGGGCAAGACCACGCTCCTGCAGCTGATCTGTGGCCTGCAGGAGCCGACCTCCGGCACCGTCATCATCGACGGCAAGGACCAGACCCATGCGCCGGTCAACAAGCGCGACATCGGCGTCGTCTTCCAGAACTATGCGCTTTTCCCGCATATGTCCGTGGCCGAGAATGTCGGCTTTGCGCTGAAAATGCGCAGCCTGCCAAAGGCTGAAATCGATGCCAAGGTGGCCAAGGCCCTGGCAACCGTCGGTCTCGCGCATGCGGCCGCACGCTCCCCCTCGCAGTTGTCCGGTGGCCAGCAGCAACGCGTCGCGCTCGCCCGCTGCCTCGTTTATGATCCCGCCATCATCCTGATGGACGAGCCGCTCGGCGCGCTCGATGCCAAGCTGCGCGAGGTCATGCAGATCGAAATCAAGCGCATTCACCGCGAAACGGGTGCGACGATCATCTTCGTCACCCACGACCAGCAGGAAGCACTCGCCCTGTCTGATCGCATCTGCCTGATGAACGACGGCAAGATCGCCCAGCTCGGCACGCCGCGTCAGATGTATGACGAGCCGCAGAACCTGTTCGTCGCAGATTTCATTGGCGTCTCCTCGATCATCCGCGGCACAGTAAAGGCAGGCGCGCTTGAAGCTGCCATCGGCACCCTGCCGATCGCTGGCGATGCACCGCCAGAAGGAACCACGGGCGCGATCGTCGTGCGACCGGAAGTCATCACGCTTGGTGAGGGTTTCTGCGAGGGACGTGTGCGCGAAACGGTCTATGGCGGTTCGGAACTGCGCGTCATCATCGACGCCGGCGAGCAGGAAATCATTGCACGCGCACCGGCAACGGCAGGCGACGTGGAAGTCGGCTCGACGGTGCGCTTCGGATGGGCGCCGGAAACTGCCCGCTTCCTCATAGATAAGGCCTAATCCCCAGGGCCTTCGTCCCCGAGCCGGGAGCGATAGCGTTTCCGGCTCGGGTACAAACTCCAGACTTTGTCGGTGCTTTTTTGGCACGCCCCAAACAGTTTTGACCGGAGCAACCGAAACATGGCCGCACTGCGTTTTCTCTACGATTGTGATCCCGGCGCCGATGACGCGCTGGCCATGCTGCTGGCGCTTGGTCGCCCCGATGCGCTCGACATGATTGCCGTGACCTGCGTGGCGGGCAATGTCGGGCTTGAACCTGTCGTCAACAATGCAAGGCGCATCCTGGAACTCTGCGGGCGGCAGGATATTCCGGTCTATTCCGGTGCGGCCCGTCCGATCATGGCATCGCGTGGTCGCCTCTCCATCATGCACGGGTCGGATGGCCTTGCCGGCAGCACGCTTCCCAAACCCACCATGCCGCTGGCGGATGGACATGCGGCAAACGCGGTCTCTCGCATCGCCCGCTCCGAAGGCAAGTTACATATCTGCGCGACTGGTCCGCTGACCAATCTGGCGTTGGCGCTGCTTCTCGATCCGGACCTGCCGGATTTCATCAGCGCCATCACCATCATGGGTGGGGCTGCATTCTGCCCCGGCAATACGACGCCGCTGGCCGAGTTCAATTTTGCCGTCGATCCGCATGCTGCTGCGATTGTTTTTGACAGCTGTATCCCGATCACCATGCTCGGCCTCGATGTCACACGTCAGGCTACAGTGACAGAGGATATGATAGGGCAGGTACAGGCGATCGATAATCCCGTAGCAAGAGAAGCTGCGCATCTGCTGATCAACTACGGTGCCAAGGATCCCTGCTTGCATGACCCTGCCGCGATTGCCTGGATGCTCAAACCGGAAATGTTCGATACGAAGCAGGCGCATGTATCCATTTCCACTGATAGCGGGCCGGCCGCCGGTCAAGTGATTGCTGCTGTCAGCGAGCGTCATCTTGACGGACGCTCACCAAATTGCGCGATCGTCACGGGCGTTGACGCTGAGGAGTTCAGGCGCGTGTTTGTTGATGCTCTAAACTGAGCGCCTGTTTGTCGTTCCGTGTCCGTCTGAACCGGTCAATGGCGCAAACGCAATGAGGTTCATGGCCTCAGCACTGAAACAACATCTTCGCCGGATCAGCGTGTTCAGCTCCTGCTATGCGGCGCTATTGAAAGCCTTTCCAAGGAGGTTTCTCCGAAAGGTGTACGGCTGGTCCGGGTTTCTCCCGGCTGGATCGCCAGTCCCGGCTCCAATGGTCTGGCTCTGCGGATCGCCGAGGAAGCCGGTATCAGCTACGACGCTGCGGTGGATTTGATCATGAAGTCGCTCGGCGACATACCTCTGGGACGACCAGCCGCGCCGGAAGAAGTCGCCGACCTGATCGCGTTCCTTGCATCGGATCGAGCATCGTCCATCACGTGCACGGAACATGTTATCGACGGTGGGACTATTCCGACCGCTTGAACATCAGGTCGTAAGTCGGCCGGTCGCCACCTCCATCCGCTAAAGCGGTACCAATCTCATTTGTTGCGAGTGGCGGCTGCGGCTGAACTTATGGCGCTGCAGCTGTCCGGCCGCGCGGCAGACTTGGGCCCGCCAAAAAAGTCTCCTCCTGTCACATGCACTTCACGCGCTCGTCTATCAGACAATGCTGGCGGAGCTGGAACAACGGTCGATGGACACCGCTTGGACCGCCAACTTTCCCCTAGAAGGCCGCTTTAAGTGCGTTGTGGTCAAGGGAAAAAACTACTGATTTTTCGACATCTCAGATGGTTCCGGTGGGAAATCCCGGCGCTATGTCGGTCCAGCCGAAGATGCTGAGATCACGCGGCGCGTCGAAACACACCAGCAGCAGAAAGATGATCTTCTCGCACGACGACGGATGGTAAGCAGTCTCACTCCTGAAGGCGGGATGATTGCACCGGATACGATGTCAGGAACGGTCGTGGAAGCGCTTGCATCCGGCGGCCTCTTTCGGCTCTTCGGTATGCTCATCGGCGCGGTCGCGTTCCAGACCTATGCGGGCTTGCTCGGTGTTCGATTGCAGGCGGCTGCAATTCTGACCGGAGATGCTGATGTCGCTCAGGATAATGCAGTCTCTCGCGAGGTTGAAGACACGCTTCCGCCCATTGTTGATCTCCTGCAGAACGTTGATCCAAGTTTTCCGCCAGTCCCCCACCGATTAGGTTCGATTGCCTCGTCCGCCTTCCAGAAAGCAACTGGATATCGTGTCGAATTTCTAACTTCGAACCGGGGATCTGATGACTACATCGACCGACCCGCAAGCATGCCTGCTCTTGGTGGCGCAAGTGCGGATCCACTTCGGTTTCTCGACTTCCTGATCAGAGATCCCTTGAGAACGATCCTGTTGCACAAGAGCGGCATCCCAGTGACTGTTCCAGATCCTGCTCGATATGCGGTGCATAAAATGATTGTGGCCACAAGACGCAGAGCCGACGGTCTAGGTGCGGTTAAACGCGACAAAGATATTCGCCAGGCCGAAATCTTTTTGAAGCTCTTTATGAGACCCGCAGAGCGTCCGATTTCCCGATTGCGTTCGAGGAAGCGTGGCAACGTGGGCCAGCGTGGCAAGAGGCTCTTCAGAAGGCTGCAAACAGTATGTTGTCTGCGGAAGGCCAAGATGCGCTTAACCGGATCAGGAGACAAGGTAACACCGAGATCGGTTCAGATCCGCCGGAGGGCTTTCCTTAGAGCACGTAGAAGTCGGCAACGGGTTTACGAATCCAAAATCGCGCATCGGCTTCAAGTTCTTAAGGATACGGTCAGTTTTACGCCGGTTCAACTCCCATCAAGAGCATTGGAGGTCTGCTTCCCACGCCAATTGAAGCATCGGCCTCCCGTTCGAACCAAGTGCGTAAAGACAGCGTACCTAAGCATTTGCAAGGCCTCGCTGAAGGCGGTGGTTGCAGGTTGGGAATCCATCACCCATTTGGCAATGCGAGGGAATTGGGTCTCGTTCCCGTCCAAATGTCTTCACTCTGAAATCCACTCGATCAGCAGGGTCTTGTAACGCGCCAGAGTAGGGTCGGCTGACTGTGGTGAAGTCGATACCAAGCTTGTTGGCAAGTTTGCGCTGCGTTGGAAACCTCCTGCCTTCCGCAAGTCGCCCATTTGGGATGTCCTGAGCCAAAGCGTTCGCAATAGCCAGGTAAATAGGCGCCTCCCAGGTATCAAGCTGAGGCGTCCAGGAGAACTCATCATTCATCCATTAAAATGCATTCAATCGAATCCATTATATGGTCGGTGCATGGGATTTAAATTTTCCGCAGAATTCAAGAAAAACGGCAACATTAGACACGTTTGATGGTTTTCAACGTCTTTCAACGGCAGCCTTCACGAGGCAGTACCCTGCGACAATATGTGATATACGTCTATTGATCGCAGTATTGTATGTTTTTGTATATGCAGTCAATTTTATTGGAGATATGACATGACCGACGACAGGGCTATGTTGTCACCTATTCACAGCAGATCCGGTGGGCTTGCCTCCCCGCCGTGGGACAGGCTGGCGTTCGTTGTGGTCGTCTTGATATGCGCTGTGGGTGCGGCGTTGGTGGGCATGATCCAGTTTGTTTATTCACCTTCAGTCGGGGTACACCTGTTTGTCGCGCTTCCTCCGGTGCTTTTCGCGTGTCTCTTGCCGTTTTGGCTGGTGAAGCGCTGGCTTGCCAGCGATCGTTTCCGTTTTGAGGCGGACAATATGAAGGGCGACGACGACCGCGTGCGAGAAAAGCCCCTGAATAGCGTGTCGAACGTCGTTACTCTCGGCGCTCAACCAGCCCATGAAACGCTTTGACAGTTGCAGGTAAATCAAGGGCTTTCGCTTAGCCAAAGCTGCTGCCGTCTGCCATAGCTATCCATGCAAGCATGCGCTCGGGCGGGATGAGATCTCAAGACCTGTCGTGATGCACAGAGAGACACAACCATGAATTGGGTACCTATCGTCTTCGTTACGTTCAAGGTTCTGGCCTTGGGAATAGCCATGTTCTTCGCTATCAAGTGGCACTACGATCAGGGGGAGAAGGGGGCAACGCTTGCTATGCTGGGCACCGGCGTCAAGATGACCACTTTCTTCGTTCTCGCGCTACTGATCGTGGCGCTTATCGCCTTTTTCGTAAGCAGCATGCTGGGTTTGGACTTGAGATTCCCTTGATGGCCGACGTCAGTGGTCACTTGGTGTTCGGCGGCCTGAACATTCAGTGACACTTGCAGAACATTGGCCTTTCCTGGCGACGCCCCAAGTTTTGCCCTGGGGCGTCGGAGTGTTTCGGTCGAGTTATTTCAGGCGGGAGGAGACTTTTTCGATCGCCTTGTTGGCACAGGCCTCGTCCAGATTGCCGCCGGGGGCGCCGGCGACGCCGATTGCACCGACTGTTGCGCTACTAGCCTTGACGGGTACGCCGCCTGCAAGAACAAGGAAGCCCGGAATGTCGACAAGGCCGGCCGCGCCAGCGTTTTTGGCGACGTTTTCGGCCATCGTGCTCGTCGGCGTGCGTGAAGACGCTGACGTGAAGGCTTTTGCGGTGGAAGCGTTTGCCGTGTGCGCTCCGGCATTCTCGGCGCGAACGAGAGCGAGCAATACGCCAGAGCGATCGGTTACAGCCGCGGCGACATTGTAGCCTTCCGTCGAGCACGCTGCCACTGCAGCCTGGGCAAGCTCTATAGCCAGCGGGGTGCCGAGGCTGGTCTGCTGGACGACATCCTGGGCAAGAGCCGAGGCGGCGAAAGACGTCGTAAGTGCAAGCGAGAGCAGGGCAGTTTTCATTTTGTCAGCCTTTTGGTTGGTGAGTGGAGTGCAGCCAACCTAGTTGGACAAGTGACGTCACGAAATTCGCACCGCCACCGAAGAGCATCGGTAGGATTACCGATGCTCGGCAAGCCAGATGCGCGTCTGTTCGGCAACGGCTGACGTCCCGAATTTCGCGGCAATGTTGGCGCGGTGGCTATCGACGGTACGCACGGAGACTTCGAGCGCGGCAGCTATGTCCTTGCTTGCAAACCCTTTTGATACAAGCTCGATCACCTCCCGCTCGCGCGCCGTCAGAAGGTCGATCAAATGGCTGTTTTCTCGAAACGCCAGAAATTCGCCAAGCATTGCCTCGCATGAGGTGATCGCTTCCATCAGGACATGTTCATCGACAGGTTTTGTCAGAAAATCCGAAACGCCTGCCTTGAATGCGCGGCGGCAAGCTTCAATGTCGCCATGGCCCGTAATCATGATCGCGGGCCATCCGATGCGCAGATCCGCCAGCTTGTTCATGAGCTGAAGACCGCTCGTCGCCGGCATCCTCAGATCCAGTATGAGAATGCCGGGTTGTGCCTTTTCGATATTCGCCAGCAGGTGCGCAGCATCCGGATATGACGTGACCTCTCTGCCATAGGTCGCAAGCAAAAGCGTCAGGGCCTCACGCACGGAAGGATCGTCGTCTACCAGATAGATCATGGCAACATACCGGTTGGGAGGTGGATGGTAAAACGGGCGCCACCATCATTACATGCTTCGATCGAACCGTTCATCTTTTCCAGAAGACGGGCAGAAAGCGGTAACCCGAGGCCCATGCCCTCTGTCTTGGTCGTGAAGAACGGATCGAATATGCGGTCGAGCGATGAAGGTTCGATGCCGGGACCATTGTCGGCAACCACGATCAGCACCTCGTTTCCTTGCCGCAGGACGTCGACTGTTATGTTCGGGTTCTGTCGATCTGCAACGGCATCGGCGGCGTTCCGGACCAGATTATGAAGAACCTGCTGAAACGAGATCACATCGACGTGGCCGGTTCCGACATTGTCGGACATCGTTACCGCGAGCGCAATGCCGCGCTGTGCCAAGTCGGCTTCGACGAGCCGCAAGGCATCGGTGATTGCCTCGGTCAGGGAAATTTCCTCTATCCGGGCCGGCGCCCCGGACACGTAGGCACGCATGCGGGAAAGGATATCCCCGGCGCGCCTGGCGTCGCGGATGTTCGCATCGATCGCACTTTCCAGGATGTCCGGGCGTTTGATTGCCAATGCACGTTTTGCCGCCTGGCTTTGGCTAAGTATTGCGGCAATCGGCTGAGCGAGTTCGTGGGCGATACCTGAAGCCATTTCACCTATTGCGTTTACGCGACCGGCCTGGGCAAGTTTCGCTTCCTGTTCAAACAACATGGCACGCCGCTCCTGCGACTGTCGCTCCCGGCTGGCATGGCGATACCTCATGATCAGCCATGTGATCGCTGCCAGCCCCGCAAGCAGAGGAAAGGCCAGTTGCGGGGGACAGAGTTCATTCAGTCTGAAACCGCGACTCACCATCAAATGCAGAGGCTGGCTGTGATTGCTGGTGTCCAGCGTGTTGGACGCTGTCAACAATGCATCGGTGCCGCCATTCTTTTCAAAAAGAACGGTATGGTTCAGCGACAACATCGACGAATATTGCGCACCTTCATCGCCCATATCCAGCAAGGCGTCCGTATCGATACGCAAGCGAAGTAGCCGCTTTGGGGCAACCAGTTTGAAGATCTCGTAAGCATGTGGTGTGGTCGCCGGTCGGGCTGAAGTATCGCCGGTCTTTTCAAGGCCGGTCAGATCCAGGATTGGCTGCAGGTCGATGATTTCGGGACCCATAGCTCTTCCATACGATACCGCCCTCACGGTGCCACTGCCGATGGAGATGGTGGCTATGTCGGTAATGCGGGGATAGCGGGTAATGATGTTTTCAGCCAGGCCCTGAATACTGGGCGATGGCTCGTCAGGTGACATGCGAACGACTGCCCCGAGCCCGGACAGGTGAGCGTCATGCTGGGCCAGCCTCTCGGCAAGAAGCATTTCCATGCTCCTTGTCCGCTCCGACAGATCGGAAAGATCCGACGTGTATTGGTAGGCCCCCAGCAGGCCCATGACGGCAAGGCTCATCAGCAACCACACAGCCAAGGCACGAAGAGGAAATACGCCTGCCTGTTTCAGCTGTCTCAACGCCATGGATGTTGTGGTTCTCTCTTGTGCCAATGACCTGGAGGCAAGCAATAGCCTTTTCGTGCGGGACGACAATCCGTAAACCTACCGTCCTCGACGTGATTGCAGCCGGCAGCTGATAGGTGCATGAGGCGTTAGGCGCCGCAAGAAAAATATGGGCGCGCCGTATGCTCGATGTCCACATCCTCGGCTCGCCTGCGATTGCAGTCGCCAATAGACCTCGACGATGGTCCTTGATCGTGCTTTCCTCAGCCTCGGCAATGCATAATCAGAAATGCTCTTCTTGGTAGCATTGGCATCCCGTGAGCGATTGATGACGTGAATGAGGCAGGCCGTGCTCTTCCGGCATCACTTAAAAAGGCTTCTTTCTGCTGAACTTGCAGGCAGTCGGATCCGACCCCACCAAGAGCAAACCGAGGTACTCCCCGCGCCGGAAAGTGATGTGAGTCCTGCGAGGCTATGCTGTTTCGCCCTTCAATCGCACCACATCCTTCGAGGGTGGTAGCCCGAACTGCCGGAAATATTCCAGGCTGAACTCTACCAAGGGCCAGAGCGTCTTTTCGCGGCGATTGCCGACCTCTCCAGCGCAGCCTGACTATCGTATCCAACAAGGAGCCCTCACAGGAAATCGCTCGCATCGGTGCTTCCGACCAAGAACCTAATTCGGCGGAGGCGTTTCCCATAACTAACCAAACCGATCGTTGGTTAACCGAACAGCGATCTGCGCGGGCTGAAACGTAGGATCGAGAATATCGACGCTGTCATTGCCCATCTCCTAAGAGCCTGTCCGAGAATTGAGTTGAGTGATCGGGCCGATGATGATTCCAAGACGGTGTTCAAAGCCAGAATGGAAGCGCCATGTGGAACCCGACCACCCGGCGGCAGTATAGTCGCAACCAGCCCCGATATGAAACCGACCTGACGGATAGAGAATGGGAGGTGCTCGCCCCGCTGTTTCCTCAACCGGCCCGCAGAGGGCGCAAACCAGTTTGGCCTGTGCGTGAGATCGTCAACGCCATCTTCTACGTTCTGCGTGGCGGTATCCCGTGGCGGCTTATCCCGAAAGACCTGCCGCCCAAGAGCACGGTGTTCGGTTATTTCTGCCGATGGCGCGATAGCGGGCTGTTCACGCGGATCAACCGTTGCCTGGTTGCAACGGATCGTGAGCGGGTCGGACGACAGGCCTCGCCGAGCGCCGCTGTTCTGGACAGCCAGAGCGTCAAGACCACCGAGAGCGGTGGTCCGCGCGGCTATGATGCGGGCAAGAAGGTCAAAGGTCGCAAGCGACAGGCGATGGTGGACATGGATGGTCGTGCGCTGGTCCTTGATCCCCAGCCTGCCGATATTCAAGACAGAGACGGCGCGATCCCTGTTCTGCAGGTATCCCGCAAGTCCTTTCCCTTCGTAGAAAAGGCATTCGCCGACATGGGATATTCAGGTGACAGGCCGCAGAATGCGACGCTGGTCGATGTCGAGATCGTCCGTAAGCCCAAGGATCAGGTCGGCTTTGCCGTTCATCCAAAGCGCTGGGTCGTCGAGCGTTTCTTCGCCTGGATCAGCCGAAATCGACGACTGTGGAAAGACCCGGAGGCAACGATAAAGTCGGCCGAAGCATTTCTCTATGCTGCATCCATCATGACGCTGACAAGGCGCATCGCACGACCATCATGAATTCTCGGACGGACTCTAAGCGAAAGGTTTGCGGTCACCAAAAAGGTTGGAGACCCTAGTT
Organism: Neorhizobium sp. BT27B; assembly: GCF_050455485.1. Classification (NCBI taxonomy): domain Bacteria; kingdom Pseudomonadati; phylum Pseudomonadota; class Alphaproteobacteria; order Hyphomicrobiales; family Rhizobiaceae; genus Neorhizobium; species Neorhizobium sp. BT27B. Next base: position 325,777 of record NZ_JBCIYT010000008.1, read on the forward strand.
TTGTGCATGAATAACTGGTTCGGTTTCCAGGCGTCCATGTATGAGGTGGTCTCGAGAAACCGGAAAACAGCCGTATCAAGGGCCGTTTGACGCATAGGCGATGACCTTGCCGTCCTGCCGGACCATGTTGCACAACAACCTGGCATCATCAGGCGGGCCGCGCAAAAGGTTGATCTCGACGGCCTCACCAATGGCGATATTGCCGAGAAAGAACATCTCGCGCTGGCGACTGCCGACAAACGATCCGGGCATGGCTGCTTCGAGGGTGCCTGAAAAGAACCTCTGGAAATGCGCGAAATACAAGAGGCCAGCACCATTGAAGTCTTCTCTGGCATCCGGGACAAGGCGCGCGAGCAGCGTTGCTTGTCCGTCATGCGGCAAACCTGTTTGAGCATCAAACTGGCCGCGTCTGATAGCGGACGCGCGCTGTGCGAGCGCGCTTTCGCCATAACGCGCCGGTGCGTCGCGGCAGGGCTCGGCGCGCATCAGCGCGTGATTGTCTCCCGGCCGCCGTCTGATAATGAAGGCCGAGACGATCTCGACGTCGCAGATCGAAAGCGTACCGATCTGCAGGCGATGGCGGCTTGAATGCTGATTGCGCGACAGTGCGGTCAAAGACGACCGGATTTCGAGTATGTCGTTGGCGCGCGCCCTGGAAAAATCCGCATCGCGCAGCGCCGTGGCGCAGATGGATGCATAGGCCTCGCCGCCATCACCGGTGCGGAAATCGGCATTTTCCATCTGCAGGTGACGGGCCAGCATGATCCAGTGCCGATGCCCGAGTTCCTTCATCAGCCAGGTTTCCGAAAGCCCGGTGGGGGTGAGATGCGGCATGCCGAGAAGCATGTACGGATCAAGCGCCCGCTCCATCAGCTCGCGGGAGGAGGGCGCACCGATCCGGGTGTCTATAACGGCAAGGTTCATGATCACCGGCCGGCCATCTGCTTGAGCGCGGGTTGCAGCCCGCCCAGATAACCAGTGAGATGGGTCACGACATGTTCGGCGTCCTTGCCGACGGCGAGAAAGCGCCCTGACCCCCAGGTCCACAGCCAGGGCAAACCCAGAACGTAAATGCCGTCAATGCCGGTCACACCACGCTGCTGCACGGGATAACCCGTTCCATCGAAGATCGGCAGGCCGACATAGGACCAGTCCGGAGTAAATCCCGTGGCCCAGATTACCGAGGTGACGCCTTCATGTGCAAGATCGAGTTCTGTCGGTTCGCATTCCGGCTCCCAAAGCGGAAGATAGGGGCTGCCAGCCGGCGCATCGATGCCTTTTTCGGCAATGTACCGGTCGATCAGGCCATTGATGCCATTATAGACGCGATCGGCATTGTCGAGATTGCTTTTGAGATTGGCGGCGAACAGCATCTTTCCGTTCGCCACGCCTTCCATGCGGCCGTAAAGCTCCATTCCTTCCAGAGCGAATTTCCGCAGGTCGATGTCGCGGCCGCCATCGCGGCCGGTCAGGTAATGATTGGTATCATGCTTTTTCTTGGTCATGCCTTCATGGGCGACCGTGATGTCATACTGGCCGACATCGGCCAGCCAATCGACCACGTCGCGGCCACGGTAGAAGCGGGCGCAGCGCGGCGCATTGCCGGTCACCATGTGAACTTTCCGGCCGGCAAGATGCAGGTCCTCGGCGATCTGGCAGCCGGACTGGCCCGAGCCGACGACCATGACGGCACCCTCTGGCAATTGCGCGGGGTTGCGATAGTCGGCGGTATGGATCTGGATAATACTGTCCGACAGGCGCTCGGCTGCACGCGGCACTGCCGGCCGACTGTAGAGACTGGTGGCGAGCACGACACTGTCGGCCGTGACGGTGCCGGCCGATGTCTCCACCGTGAAGCCGCCGCCAGCCATCTTCTCGACGGATGTGACGCTCGTCCCTTCCAATACCGGCGCATCCACCTTCTTCACGAAGTGGTCAACATAGGCGATGATCTGGTCCTTCACCATGAAACCATGCGGATCCTCGCCGTCATAGGGATGATCGGGCAACTGGCACTGCCAGTTCGGCGTGACCAGGCAAAATGCATCCCAGCGCTCGTCCTTCCACTTGTGGGCGACGGTCTTCTTTTCGAAGACGACATGGTCGATACCGTGCGTCTTCAGGTAATGGCTGGCGGAAAGCCCGGCCTGCCCGCCGCCGATGACGACGGTGCTGTAATGCTGCTTTAAGTAATGGAGCATGGACTGGGCCTTTCAGAGAATGAAGCTGTTGCAGCGGACGCGGGCATCCGTATCGCTCAGGAAGGCGGCGGCGGCGCTTTCGATGCGGGCGAGCTGGTCGTTGGCCGACGAGCAGGCAAATCCGAATTTCGCCTCGACGCGGTCGCTGGCGATGGTCAACGCCTTGCGGCTGCGATCTACGAAATCCACGACCGGATAGCTTTCGCCCTCGGTAAAGAAATCGCGGATGATCAGGGAAGGCGAATAGCAGCTCTCTTCCTGACCATCGGGCCAAGTGATGACAAAACGCATTTCAGGCATTGGCAGCCTCCTTCAATGTTGCGTAGGTGGGCAAATGGGCCTCGGCGACACGGCGCCAGCTGAAACGGCCGGCGACCTCCAGCCCGCGGGCGATGACTCTGTCGCGGATCTGGGGGAGCAGTGACAGCGCCATGGCTTCTGCTATCGAGGCCGAGTGATGCGGATCGCACCAGATGGCGTCGTCGCTGCTCAGATATCCGGTAAACGGCGCAATCGACGGCACGATGGTGGGCACGCCGCTCGCCATCGCTTCCAATACGACAAGGCCGAATCCTTCCTTCAGCGAGGGAAAAACCAGAGCGTCGGCAAGCCGGTAGAGGTTGGGCATGTCGCCATCCGCCACCGCTCCGATCACGTGAACGGCGGCCGCATCCGACCGCAATGCCCGCAGATGGGACTGGAACTCCTCCTGGTAATCGCGGTGGTCGAGCAGGGACACGCCGCCGGCTATGACCAGTTGGGCAAGAGGTTCCACGGCGCGCAACTGCCGGAAGGCGTCGAGGATGCCGAGTGTGTTCTTGCGCGACTCGATGCCGCCGATGCTGAGAAAGACAGGGCCGGAATGCAGGCCGAGCCGGTCGTGCAGTTCGGCCTGTTCACCATTCCATGTTGGCGCAAAGCGTTGCGTATCAACACCGTTGCCGACCACGACGGAGCTGATGCCCCGATTGGTGCGCAAGGTTGCCTGCCACATTTCGCTGACGGAGAAAAACCGGTCGGCCCTATCGATGGAACGGTCCTGCAATTGCATCAGCTTTGGGTCGGAAAACGTGTCGATGTGATGCACGGTGCGGACGAAGGCGGGGATCAGACCGCGTTCCTTCAATGTCGCCAGCGCGTTGCCGGAAATGCCGTCATGGGCATGAAACATGTCGAAGTCCCGCGCTGCGGGGCTTTGGAAATATTGCACGTAGTCGGAGATGCGCTGCTCGACCATGCCAGTCATGTCCGATGCGGCGGGGTCGACGGAGAAACAGACTGTCTGACAACGTGGTTTGCGGAAGAATCCTCGGTCTCGGGCATCGGGAGCATGCAGCACAACCTCATGCCCGATGTCCGTAAGTCCTTCCGAAAGATGCATCGCATGCACAACGCCGCCACGCGGGTTGGTGGAATGAGTGAGCATGGCAATGCGTAGACGCCGGCTCATGCCGCATGCTCCTTATGGCGCAATTGCATCAGCGGGTTGGTTAAGTAGTCGCGGATGACTGCCCGCTCGTCACCATCCGATATGGTGACATACGTGCCGGCTGTGACCGTACCTATGGGGGCAGCGGTTATGTTGCGTTCCGCAAAACGGGACAGCACTGCCTTGACGTTGTCGGGCGAAACAGAAAGCAGGTATCCATAACTCGGGAAGGTCGCCAGCCAGCGGTCGAGTGTAACATTGGCGGGGAGGGGAATGGTGGAAACATCGATCTCGATACCGACGCCGGAACATTCTGCCAGCATGATGGCGGTGCCGACTATACCACCCTGACTGATATCCTTGGCGGCAAGCGACAATCCCGATTCTGCAATCTGCGGCAGGATGTCCAGATCGCCGCGCAACCGTGCAGACGGCGCGTCGGTTGCCGCTTCCCAGTTGTTGAAGGGTTCGCGGTAGCGGCCACGATGGTCGATCGCGGCAACCAGAATATCGCCCGGCTTCGCATCGAAACTGGTCAGCAGCTTTTTGGCCCTGCCAAGGATGGCGACGGACAGCTGCCCGCGATCGGTGCGGATATTGGTATGTCCACCGACGATCGGCACGCCGAACGTTTCGGCGGCTGCCCGCATGCCGGCAAGTACCGGGGCTGCTTCCGCCTCACCGTTGGCCCAGACAGCATCGACGACCGCAACCGGCCGGCCGCCCATGGCCACCACGTCGGATATGTTGACCATGACGCCGCACCAGCCTGCAAACCAGGGATCGGCGGCGACGAATTCGTTGATGAAGCCCTCGATTGCAAACAGCAGATAACCGTCACCATCCGGGATGGCAGCGCAGTCGTCGCCAACGGGAACGGCTTTGCCACCAAGGCCGAGGCTTGCCGCGACGCCGCCTATATCCTGTTTTGCGGCAATGCCGCTGCTGGACCGCAATCGTGCGGCAAGGGCTTCGATATCGATGCTGCCCATGTCATGCCGCCTTTTTCGCGAGCGCGACAAAACCCGCTTCGGGCGTGGCGCAGGGTGGATACCATGCCAGGTCCGCCTTCATCCGAAGATGCGGCTTGCCGTAGATCTCGAATTCCTCGACCACATCCCAATGCAGGCGACGGAACAGAAGCCCGTTCTGAACCTGCACATTGGCGAAAAACGTGTGGCAGCCCATTGCGTTGGCGGAGGAGACCGCGAGCTTGATGAGGGTCGCGCCCAGTGCGCCGACCTTGCGAAAATCCTCGTGCACGGCAAGCCGCGAACCCCACCACACACCCGGCTCGGCCTCGTGAATGCGAACCGTTCCAACCAGCCTGTCGGCGGCGATCCCCAGCATCGAGAGCGCAACGATCGGGATGGCGTGATCGTCGATCGCATCACGGTCGTCATCTTCGAATATCTGCTGTTCGCGGCAGAAGACAAAACGGCGCAAGGCGTGCGCTTCGTCGCGCTCCCAGTTCGAGGTGGCAAACTTCACCTGGAATTCGTTCGAACGATAAGGTGCAAAGGGTTCGAGCATCATTTGGTCAGCATCCTTTCATAGGTGGAAAGGGCAGAGCAGGCGCCGCATTTGCCGCAGCCGGCCTTGATATCGACGGCCTTCAAGCCGCTGGTCACCAGCATTTTCGACAGCGGGCCGAGGATCGAATGCATAAAATCGGGTTTCGGGGAGGGGTGGCTTTCGAGCGGCGTTCCCGAAATCGGCACGAAGGGCACGACGAATGGATAGACACCGATCGCCACCAGCTTTTCGCAGATATCGAGAATTGCTTCGCGGGTATCGCCGAGACCTGCGAGAATATAGGTCGACACCTGGCCGCGGCCGAAAACCTCGACTGCCGCCTTGAACGACGTCATGTATTTTTCGATTCCCACCTGCGCCTTGCCGGGCATGATGCGGGCACGGATTTCCGGCGTTACGACTTCCAGATGCATGCCGAGCGCATCGACGCCTGCCTCCTTCATGCGAGTGAACCAGATGTCGTCCTCGGGCGGTTCACATTGCGCCTGGATGGGAATGTCGACCGCCGCCTTGATGGCGCGCGCACTTTCCGCCAGCACGGCCGCACCGCGATCGTCGCCCTTCGGCGTGCCGGTCGTCATCACCATATGCTTGACGCCGTCGAGTTCGACGGCCGCCTTTGCGACTTCGGCGAGTTGGGCCGGCGTCTTGTGCGCCACCGTGCGGCCTGCCGCAAGCGACTGGCCGATGGCGCAGAACTGACAGGTTTTCGTGCGGCTCTGATAGCGGATGCAGGTCTGCAGCACCGTCGTCGCCAGCACGTCGCGACCATGCAGGACCGCAATCTGCGAATAGGGCACGCCATCTGCAGTCGAGCGTTCATAGAAGCGGGGGCGCAGCGGAAACGATACCTCGCCGATCACCCGGCCGTCGCGGCTGATGCGGCTGTTGCCGGCATCGTCCGGCTTTTCCACCAGATAGGGACTTTCGAACGCGGGGGCGGTGTGGACCGGCACCATCACCGTCATGCCATCGATCGTCAGCGCCTTGTGGTCGGAAGGGCCGGCGCCGCCACGACGGCTTTCATGGCCGGCCTTGGGATCAACCAGCCGTGCTCCGAAGGACTGCAACTCGTTGATCAGCGTTTCGGTCGAAAGCTGCGTCCGTGTGTTCGTTGTGTCCATCGGTGTTGCTCCCTGTCGGTGCGATGTGAGAAGAGGAAGGATGCGAAGCGACCATCGGCACGGTCGGCCGGTCGTCGATGACGAGATGCAGGAGTTCGGGGCGGGCATAATGGCCGACCGAGTCCATCATCCGCTTGCGCTTGACGATCAGGCTCATGTCGAGATCGGCGATCAAAATGCCTTCGCCTTCGGTGATCGGATCTGCCAGATGTTTGCCTTCTGGCGAGATGATCGCCGTCATGCAGCCGCCGCGCAGCGCCTTTTGCAGGCCCTGATCCGGCGTGATCGAGACGATCTGTTCGTCGCTCAGCCAGCCGGTGGCATTGACGACGAAGCAGCCACTTTCCAGCGCGTGGTGACGGATGGTGACTTCCATCTGGTCGGCAAAGATTTGACCGACCATCGAGCCGGGAAATTGCGCGATGTGGATGTCTTCGTGCTGGGCCATCAGGGCGTAGCGGGCGAGTGGATTGTAATGTTCCCAGCAGGCCAGCGCGCCGATGCGGCCGACCTTGCTGTCGACGACCCTCAGCCCCGACGCATCGCCCTGGCCCCAGATCATCCTTTCATGGAAGGTCGGCGTGATTTTGCGGCGCTTGAGGATCATGCGGCCATCGGCGTCGAACACGATCTGGCTGTTATAGAGCGTGCCGTGATCCCGCTCGTTGACGCCAAGCGCTACGACGATACCGTGTTCGCGCGCAGCCGAGGCCACCGCATCCGTGGTCGCACTTGGCACGGCCACCGCTTCTTCATAGAGGCGCACATGTTCACGTCCCGACAGGACCGGCGGCAGCACGAAGGAAAAATACGGATACCAGGGAACAAGGGTCTCCGGAAAAACGATCAGTTCCGCGCCATTGGCGGCCGCGTCGTGAATGGTCTCGAGAACGCGGGCCAGCGTCTTTTCCCGCGAGGTCAGGTCCGGCGCAATCTGCGCGGCGGCGGCGCGAACCGTGTTTTTTCTGTCCATGGAAAAATCCTTCGTTAGGGTTGAAGGAAGCATAGCTCCCGACAGCCGGGGGAACCCGGAAGAGGGCTCCCCCGCGCTCGGTCAGAGTGTCCAGGTGTCGAGGATGACGGCCCCATCGCGGCGGTGGATGAGCATGAGGTCGAGCACGTCGAGCGGGCTGATCGGCGTGATGCCTGGGATCAGTGCGGGCTCGCCATGTCCATAGAGCGCCTGCAGCGCGAAACGGCAGGCATAGACCTTGCCGCCCTCTTCAAGGAAACCCTTGATCTGGTTGTTGAAGTTGAGATGGCCCGGAAAGGCTTCCGCGCCGAGCTTGGGAAAGCCGCGCTGGATGCCCAGCGTGACGCCGGGACCATACAGCAGGATCGATGTGTCGTAGCCCTTGCGCTTCAAGCGTTTGGCCTGCAGCAGGTTGACGAGGCCGATCGAGCCTTCGAAGGCGACGGTATGGAAGGTGATGAGGGCTTTCTCGCCCTCTTTCGCCTGAACGTCTTCAAAGACCTTCTCTTCGTAATCGACGAAGAAGTCTCCGTCAGCATGGGCCGGGGCTGTGATTGCGGGCATGAATGGCTCCTGTTTTGAACTCAGACCCCGTCGCGGGGCGCAACCATTCAATTGCAATCACCGTGCCAATATTGGTTTTGCCTAAAATAAAATCAGATTCGCGAAAAAGCCGATCATTTACGCAGTCAATTTGGCATTAGTCATTTTTATCTGTCAAAAAAGCCGCAAAAATATGCCTTTTATCAGATCGCTCATGCTTCACATGAATGCATTCAATATGCCGTCATTGCAGACGTTTCGTGGCATTTCCTGGGAGCCGGGCCTGCGGCAATTTTTCCGATGACATCGCCAGTCCGCAACAATATACAGTCAATGATACGCGTAAATGGATATGCCGCATGAAGACCTGGATGCCCGATCTGAGCCGCAGCAGCGGCCCCCGTTACATGGCGATCGCCGATGTGATCGAAATGGATCTTCGCAGCGGCCATCTGGTTGTCGGAGACAGGTTGCCGCCGCAGAGAGAATTGGCAAAGCGGCTGGAAATCGATTTCACCACCGTTGCGCGTGGCTATGTGGAGGCGCAGAAGCGTGGCCTGGTCAGTACGCATGTGGGGCGTGGCACTTTCGTGACCGGCGGGGTGGAGAAGGAGCGCCTGGGATTTGTATCGAATGCGGCGCCTGATCCCCGCCGCAGCGCGGCCATCGATCTTTCGATGAACATGCCGCCGGAACCGGATGATCCTGAGCTGATTGCCCGCATGCGCGAGGGATTGTCCTCCGTTGCGACGAACATGATCTCGCTTCTGCGCTACCAGGGTTTTGGCGGCGCGGGCATGGACAAGGATGCGGCAGCCTCGTGGCTCAGCCGGCGCGGGCTCGTGCCCTCGCAGGAACGCATCTTCGTGACCCCGGGCGCTCACCCGGCCTTGCTGGCAATTTTCGGCATGCTGGCAAAACCGGGCGAGATCGTATTTTCCGAAAACATTACCTATCCGGGCATGCGTTCGATCGCGGCGCAACTGGGTTTGAACCTCATCGGTCTGCCGATGGACGAGCACGGCATCGTTCCCGAGGCGTTTGCGCAGGCCTGCGAACGGTCAAAGCCCAAGGCGCTTTATCTCAATCCGACCTTGCAGAACCCCACGACGCTGACCATTCCGCAGAAACGACGCGAGGAAATCTGCGCTGTTGCCCGCAAATACCATGTGCCGATCGTCGAGGACGATGCTTACGGTTTTATTCCGCTTCACAGTCCAGCGCCGCTGGCGGCCATGGCGCCCGATTTGACCTGGCATATCGGCGGCCTCGCCAAGTGCATCGGTGCAGGGCTGCGACTGGCCTTCGTGGTCGCTCCCGACACAAAGGCGGCATGGCCGTTCATCAGCGCCATGCGGGCCAACAATGTATCGGCCTCGCCGCTGACCGTGGCACTGGCGACGCGCTGGATCGAGGATGGCACGGCCGACAGCATTCTGCGCTTCATCCGCACAGAAGCCGCCGCGCGGCAGGATATGGTCGCAACCATTCTGCCGGAGGGCAGCTACCGCGCCGATCCGATCAGCTTCAACATCTGGCTGCCGCTCGGTCAGGGCTGGACCCGCTCGACCTTTGGCTCCCACATGCGCACATCGGGGCTGGGGGTTGTCGCTAGCGACGCATTCACGGTGGATGGCGCCGCGGCAGAGGCGGTCAGGGTGTGCCTGGGTGGACCGATTTCACGCGCAAAGCTGAGAGGCGCGCTGGAGTTCATGGGCCATGCGCTGGAGGGATCGCCCGAACGGGTCGGTACATTCTTCTGAAGAAAAACCGGGCGAGGAAGCTCGATGAATGGCTGGAAGCTGCCAGTGCCGGCTTGTTGCATCGCTTGCCGGCTGCGTCGCAAGGCCCATTGGTGCCGTCAGAAACGCAATCATCTCACCTCCGACACCATAAGAAGGCGGGATCACGCGCCTGAATCTCATCAAACACCAATGTATGAACGAGCGAAACTCGATCTTCTGCAGGCGTGGTTGATCGGCGCAATCCAGTCATTCTGCTTCAACAAAAATGCGTCAGATCTAATTCTGGGTGGAAATTTCCTGTGCCGCCGGAGCCGTTCTCAGCGACAATCACAACATCAGAAGGCGACTGGCGATAAGGTAAATTAGGGTTGGATGAAATTAAAACTGAATAATGTTTGTGGGGGATCGACCCCTTGCCTGCCGATCCGCACCCGCGGCCCTTGGATGCGGCTATTGTGGAGAGCGCGTCCGCGTGGCGGAATGCGATGGTCTTTTGGGTTTGAAAGAAGGACGTCGCTGATAACACGGCCGCCCGGATGACTGGCGCAGTTGTTCCTATGAGCCAGCCCCTGAACAGAAGAGCTTGCCGCAAACATCCGCCAGCCGCTGCCGTTCTGCTTCATCGGCATCAATCCG